>JBELMF010000007.1:0-38951 GCA_042096015.1 Sphingomonas sp. | reverse complement strand
TGGCGGGGCCTACGCCGCGTTCCTGCGCATTATCGCTTCCTCGCGATAAGCGATCGTCCATCGCGGGCTCGACGCGGTGTTCAGGGCGAGCGGCATCACCGACCGGATCAGCGGCGCGACGCTCAACGCACAGGCGCGCGGTGCCGCGCTGTCGCGGTTCGAGAGCGCCAAGCAGCGCTTCTTCTCGCAACTGCTCATCGCGATGAAGATGCCCTCCGTCCTCGCCGCGATCGAGCGTGAGGTCGAGGCGGGGCATTCGGCGGTGATCCAGCTCGTGTCCACTGCCGAAGCGGTGCTCGACCGTCGGCTTGCGGCGCTGTCTCCGCTGGAGCGCGCCGAACCCGATCTGGATTTGTCGCCGTCGCAGATTCTGGTCGACTATCTCACCGCCGCCTTCCCGACCCGGCAGATGCGCATCTACCGCGATGCCGGTGGCACCACCCGTTCGGAGCCGATGACCGACGCCGATGGCAACCCCGTCCCGTGCCGGGCGGCGATCCGCGCGCGCGATGCGCTGATCGAGGAACTGTGCGCGATGCCGCCGGTGCCCGCCGCACTCGACGAGATGGTCCGCCATTTCGGCACCGAACGCTTCGCCGAGGTGACGGGCCGCAGTCGCCGCATCGTCGTCGACCCCGCCGGCCGGCAGAAGGTCGAGCGGCGCGGCGCGCGGGCCAACCTCGCCGAGACCGATGCGTTCATGGCGGCGCGCAAGCAGGTCCTCGCCTTCAGCGAGGCGGGCGGCACCGGTCGTTCCTATCACAGCGACCGTGCGTCGAAGAGCGCCGGCCGCCGCCGCATCCATTTCCTGCTCGAACCCGGCTGGCGCGCCGCCAATGCGGTGCAGGGACTGGGGCGCACCCACCGCACCAACCAGATGGCGCCGCCGGTCTTCCGCCCGGTCACCACCGACTGCCGCGGCGAACGGCGGTTCATCTCGACGATCGCGCGGCGGCTCGATGCACTGGGGGCATTGACCCGTGGCCAGCGCCAGACCGGCAGCCAGAACCTGTTCGACCCGGCCGACAATCTCGAAAGCGACTTCGCGAAGGAGGCGCTGGTGCAATGGTATCACCTGCTCCATGCGCGAAAGCTCGCGAGCATCGACCTGGCCGCCTTCGAGCAGATGACCGGTCTCGCGCTCACCGAGACCGACAGCGGCGTGCTCAAGGAACGGCTCCCGCCGATCCAGCGGTGGCTCAATCGCATCCTCGCGCTCAGGATCGCCGTACAGAACGCGATTTTCGACGAGTATCTCGGGCTGATCGAGGCGCGGGTCGATGCCGCGCGCGCCGCCGGCACGCTCGATATCGGCGTCGAGACCATCCTTGCCGAGCGGATCGAGGTGCTCGATGACCGGCTGCTACGCCGCGATCCCGATACAGGGGCGGAGACGCGGCTGCAGCGGCTCGAGCTGCATATTCGTCGCCATGCGACCGGGTTCGAACAACTGATGGAGCTGTGGCGCGGCACCGGCGACATCGCGTTTCTCCACAATCGCAAATCGGACCGCGTCGCGCTGCGGGCGCCGTCCTGGTCGATCACCGACGAAGAGGGGCGGCCGATCGCGATGTGCCGGCTGGTGCGGCCGACCGGATCGACGCGCGTCGTGCTCGACCAGCTTCGCCAGAGCCATTGGCACCCGATCGACGAGGCGGACTTCCGCGCCCGTTGGGAGGCCGAGGCGGAAGAGGCGCGGGACCGGCTGGATTGCGAGACGATCACGATCGCGACCGGGTTGCTGCTGCCGGTATGGGACAAGCTTCCCGACGATGACGTGCGGGTCTGGCGGATCGCCGACGCGCACGGGCATTCGCGCCTCGGTCGCATCGTGCCGGCGCGTGCGCTGGGTCGGCTGGCCGAAGACTTCGGTGCCGATGCGGTGCCGCGGCTCACCGTCGACGAGACGATCGCTGCCGCCGGTGTCGCCGAAGGCGTGCCGCTGCCCGCGCTCGGGAAGGCGCGGCTGCACCGGGCGATCGTCAACGGCGCTGCCCGGCTCGAGATCCGGGAATATCCATCGGAACGACGCGCGTGGCTGAAGTCGCTCGGCTGCTTCACCGAGATCATCCAGTATCGCACGCGCCTGTTCGTGCCGGTCGACCGGGCGGCGGCGATCCTCGACCTGATCGATGCCGGTCGATGACGAACGGGGCAGGGGGCACCCGGATGCCGATCCCGCCGTTCGTCGATCCTGCGTTCCTGCGGAAGGATGACATCATGGCCATCCATCATGACCGCGAACCCGCATCTGGTGCGAGGCGGCACCATGTTCACGTCTACACTGCGATCCGCATTGCGGTCGCGGTTTCCGCCGACGATCATCGCTCCGCCATGGAAGCGGCCGACAGGCTGTTGTTCGACGGAGGCTTGCCGGTCAGGCTGGTGCCGACGGACGGCTGTATCGAGAGCGCCGGGCATGCCGAGGAAGTGTTCGGCTACCTGGTCGACGAAGCCGGCGGCGACGAACATCGCCGTTCGCGATCCTACGGTCCCGACCGCCGGCCCGATCCGCGCTGAAGAGCCGGCCGCTCGCAGCGACCGGCCTTGCCGGACCGGTCAGCCGGCAAGTTTGTCTTTCACCGCCTTGGCCGGCTGGAAGGTGAGCTTGCGCGAGGCCTTGATGGTGATCTTCTCGCCGGTGGCGGGATTGCGACCTTCGCGCTCGGGGCTGTCCTTGACCTTGAACTTGCCGAAGCCGTTGATCGCAACCTCCTCGCCGCGCGCGGCGGCATCGGCGATGGCGGCGAAAATGCCGTCTACCAGCGTCTTCGCATCGGCCTTGGCCAGACCGTGATCGGTAACGACCTTCTCAACGAGATCGGCATTGTTCATGAGGTGACTGTCCTTTGCACGTGTCGGATCCTGACTAGCGCCGTCGGATCGGGGTGCGCAACATGCATCGGGGAAACCACGCCGTCATGCATTCCTGCCCCGTGGCTGGCGGTGTCGACGATGCGTCAGCGCCATGTCCCTTTGGTCTGCGTCGCGCTCCAGATGCTCGATTTGTTTGCATCGATACTGAACTGACGCGCTTGCGGGCCCAGCAGGACGAGCGTCTTGTCGAGATTGCGCTTCGTCGGGCCGCTGCCCCGCTGTTCCCATCGATCGAACCAGGGGCGATCGCGGTCTTCGAGATCATGTCGCAACCGTGCGATGTCGGTTTGCGACGGCACCGCGCCGGCGCGCGCGATGCGCGGGATCGCGCGTTCGAGTTCCCCGAAGAATCGCGACGGGATGAGTGCCTCGCCGCTTCGCCCGTCGATGAAGAGCAGATCGCGCAGTTCGCCGTACCTCTCCCCCAGATAGGTGTCGATCCGGTAACCGGGATGGACGTCGAACCGGAAGAACGCCGGGGTCTGACTGCGCGAGGTGAGCGTGAGCACGAAGGGCGTTTCACGAACCGCGAACAGGCATGCGAAATCGACCGCACCGGTGTGGAAGCGGAACTGCTGGATGTCGGTGGGCAGACGGCGCATGCTCGCGTGCAGCGTACGCAGTCCGCTCATTTCCATCATCGATCGTCTTACCTTCTTCCTGGCGTTCGATCGATATGGGTCGTCGCCTGCGGGAGTTCGAGAGTGACCGGCGGACGGTCCACTATTGCCGGTCGGGTTTGCCTACCGCACCGTCGTCGGATCATGCAGGAGCACATGCGTTGCCCATTCACGCCAGCCTCCCTTCGCCGGGGCCGCTCAGCCGGGAGACGTGCTCCGGCTGGCCTCGGATGCGGCCGCCGATGGCGTCGTGCAGGAGGTCGTCATCGATGGCGGCGTCTCGAGCTGCCGGTATTTTCCGGTCAGTACAGCGTATCGGCCAGACGTCGGGGCAGCGCCCGGTCATAGGCGTCGCCGTCGATCTCCGCACCGGACAGCGTGCGAAGGATCGCTCCTGCGCTGGGCAGCGTCTCGCGAGCGACCCTACCTTCCTGATTCCACAAGCCGGCCCTAATTACCGCCCGGCTGCACTGGAAGAACACGTCGTCCACCGTGATGCGCAGCACCGATTTCGGCGGTTGCCCGGCCATGGCGAAGCGCGCCAGATACCCGGGTCCGGTCAGGATTTCCGCGGTCCCGTTGATCCGCAACGTCTCGCCGATGCCGGGAATGAGGAACAGCAGCGCCACGCGCGGATCGGCGATGATGTTGCGCAGACTGTCGATCCGGTTGTTGCCGCGCCGGTCGGGCAGGATCAGCGTCTTTTCGTCCTCGATATGAACGAAGCCCGCCGGATCGCCGCGCGGGGTCGCGTCCAGTCCTCCCGGTCCCGCCGTGGCCAGGACGACGAAGGGCGAGGCTTCGATAAAGGGCCGGTAGACCGCATGGATGTGATCCACCTCCTTGATGATGGAGGGCGGCGCCACGGCACCGTAATGCGCCTCGAGCGCCTCCATCGTTTCGCCGCGGGCGTCCGGATCGGCTTCCGTCATTGTCCTCGTCCTGTCATCCTGCGGGCTTTTTGCAGCGAACGCGCGTCAGATACAATGTCGACCGGCGGCTATATCCGGGTCCCTGCTAGCCGCTCGACGAGGAAATCGACGAGCGGCCTGACGCGCAGGCATGCTCGACCCGCCGACGAACAGGACGTGCGCGGGTTGGCGATCCTGCGTATCATAGTCTTCCAGCAGCGGCACGGTCGCCCCGAGGCAAGATCGCCCTGCACTGCGAACGTCCCGATCCGCACGACCCCGACGCCGGCACGGGTACGCTGCGCGAGGGACTCGCCGTTATTGGCTTCGATCGAGCCGGTCACGTTCAGCGCCAGATCGATCCCGCCGCGCCGGAACGGCCCGCCCGGCTCGGCACGGCGGAAACTGAAGCTCAGGCAGTTATGGGCGAACGGGTCCTCCAGCACGTACGGCGTGCCGAACCGCCGCAGATAGTCGGGCGACCACAACGATGCGCCCGTCTCGCCCAGAATCGCGATTAAGCGATGGGAACGCTGTAGATTGAGGACGTCCGTATCAGGCTGCCTGATGGCGAGCCTCGTTCGTCGGTCGACCGGTGCATTTCGCGAATAGCGCGATTGCCTGATCGCAGACGAGGCAATGGCCTTCGCAGCAATCGTGCATCAGGAAGGCCACGAGATCGGACAGCGCCGGGAAGATCGCGCTATAGATGATCGACCGTCCCTCGCGACGGCTCACGACCAAACCGGCCTGTTCGAGCTGGCTGAGGTGGAAGGACAGGCGCGAGGGCGGCGTGCCGCCCAGCTCCTCGCCGATCGCACCGGCGGAGCGACCATCTGCGCCTGCCACGACCAATAGCCGGACGATGCGAAGCCGGGTCGCGTTCGAAATGGCGGCGAACGCTGTCAGCGCTTGATTCTCGTCCATGGCAGGTCCAATAGTTCAACAACACTTGAAATATAGTCGTCCTGTTGGACGGCATAAAGAGGCGATCGATGAACCTTAACCGGGTCGCCGCGAACGGGCCAGCCATCGCTCCCGTATCGCGGCCGTGCAATGCGAACCCTGCCGACGGGATGCTAATGCTAATCAGTCACCGCGTTTCGATTGGGGCGCTTATCGCACTGCTCGTTGCAATCATGCTGCTTTCTCCGGCCAGCGCCCAGACGACCGCACCGGTACAAACGGCATGGCGGCTGCTCGATTACGTCGCGGTGGACTATCCCGAAGCGGTCAAGGGCGGCCAGATCGTCAGCCCGACCGAATATGCCGAGATGACGGAGTTTTCCGCCTCGGCGCGCGAGCGGATTTCCGGTCTGGCGTCCTCGTCGGCCAAGGCCGACCTGATCCGCCGGGCGACGGCACTGGAGCGGCTGATCGCCGTCAAGGCCCCGGCCGACACAGTGGGAAAGGCAGCACGCAGCCTCGCGGCGGACCTCATCGCCGCTTATCCCGTGCCGCTCGCCCCGGCCGTCGCGCCCGATTTCGCGCGCGGGCAAGCGCTATTCGAGCAGCACTGTGGGAGCTGCCACGGCATGAGCGGGGACGGCAAGGGGCCGCAATCGGTCGGCCTCGATCCCCCGCCCATCGCGTTCATCGACAAGGCCCGCGCCCGCGAGCGCAGCATTTTCGCATTCTATCAGGTGCTGGAACAGGGGATCGACGGGACAAGCATGGTGAGCTTCGCCGATCGTCCGCCACAGGATCGATGGGACCTCGCGCTCTACGCTGGCTCCTTTGCTTTCCCGGCGAGCAAGGTAGCGGAAGGGGAGCGCATCTGGAACAGCGACGCTGCGCTACGCGGTCGGATCAACATGGAAAAGCTGGTCGGCATGACGCCGGCCGCGCTTGCCGCTGACATCGGTGAAGAACGTGCCGATGCCGTGATCGCCTATCTGCGCCGCAACCCATCCGTGGTGATTCCACAGGTCGCCGGCATACTCACGCTTGCCCGCGCCCGTCTCGACGAGGCCGTCACCGCCTATGCAAGCGGCGACCGCAAGGGTGCGACCAATCTGGCGCTGTCCGCCTATCTCGACGGGTTCGAGCCGGTCGAACCGATGCTGTCGGCGCGCGACAACGCGTTGATGGTCCGGATCGAAGGCGCGATGGGCGCGCTGCGCGCCGCTATCGCCAATGGCACGCCGCCAACGAAAGTGCGCGATCAGGCGCGCGCGCTCGATACCTTGTTCGGTGAGGCCGAAGCCGCACTGGCGCCCGAGCAGGCATCGAGCGCATCGAGCTTTTTCGGTGCTTTCACCATCCTGCTGCGCGAGGGACTGGAGGCGCTGCTGATCGTCATCGCCATGCTCGCCTTCCTGCGCAAGGCGGAACGCCGCGACGTGATGCCCTATGTCCATGGTGGCTGGGTCGCGGCGCTGGTCGCCGGTGCCGCGACGTGGGCGGTCGCCACCTATGCCGTCGAAATCAGCGGCGCGAGCCGCGAGCTGACCGAAGGGTTCGGCTCGGTGTTCGCCGCGCTGGTGCTGCTATGGGTCGGCATCTGGATGCACGGCAAGAGCAACGCCGACGCATGGCAACGCTACATCCGCGATAAGCTGACCACCGCGCTCAATGCGCGGTCGGCGTGGTTCCTGTTCGGCCTGTCGTTCATCGTCGTCTATCGCGAGGTATTCGAGACGATCCTGTTCTACGCGGCGATCTGGACGCAGGGGAACGGCGGTGCCGTCCTTGCCGGCGCGGGATCGGCCATCGCGATTCTCGCCGTCATCGCCTGGGTGATGATGCGCTACAGCCGCACGCTGCCGATCGGGAAGTTCTTCGCCTACAGCGCGGCGCTCATGGCGCTGTTGGCGGTGGTGCTGATCGGCAAGGGCGTCTCGGCACTACAGGAAGCCGGCTATCTGCCGGTCAATCCGCTGGACGGGTTCCCCCGCATCGAGATCCTCGGCCTCTATCCGACGACCGAAGGCATCGCCGCGCAGGCAGTGATGATCGCGCTGCTGGCGCTCGGCTTCGGCTTCAATCGGCGAGCCGCCGACAAGGGAGCGAAGGCATGAACCCCGCGACGCTGCGCGACCGTCTCGAAGGCGGACAGATCGCCATCTACTTCGCCGCCGTCGTGTTCGGCGCGATCATCGCGCTCGTCGTGCCCGGTACGGCATCGTGGGAAGTCGCGATCAACCCGGCGCTGGCGCTGATGCTATTCGTCACCTTCCTGCAAGTGCCGATCGCCGAACTCGGCCGCGCGTTCGGCAAGGTCCGCTTCCTCGCCGCGCTGCTGGCGACCAATTTCATCGTCGTGCCGCTGCTGGTGGCGGTGCTGATCCCGTTCGCGCCGGCCGACCCGATGGTGCGGCTCGGCATCCTGCTGGTGCTGCTATGCCCGTGCATCGACTACGTCGTCACCTTCGCGCACCTCGGCCGCGCCGACGCGAAACTGCTGCTGGCCTCGACGCCGATCCTGCTCGTCGTCCAGATGCTGCTACTGCCGCTCTATCTGCGCCTGTTCCTCGGCGCAGACGCTTCGCGCCTCGTCCAGCCCGGCCCGTTCCTGCACGCCTTCCTCTGGCTGATCGTGATCCCGCTCGCACTGGCGATCGTGGTTCAGCTCCGGGCGCGACGCGGCGGAGCGGGCGAGCGCGCATCGACGTTTCTGGGGCTGCTGCCGGTGCCGGCAACGGCACTGGTGCTGCTGATCGTGATCGCCGCGGTGATGCCACAGCTCGGACAGGCGCTGCCGGCCGCGCTCGGCGTGATGCCGATCTATGTCGCCTTCGCCATCGCCGCCCCGCTGCTGGGCTGGGCGGTGTCGCGGGTGGCGAAGCTGGACGCGGAAGCGGGTCGAGCGCTGGCGTTCTGCGCCGCGACCCGCAACTCGCTGGTGGTGTTGCCGCTGGCGTTGGCAGTGCCGGGCGCGGTGCCTTTGCTGCCGGCGATCATCGTCGCGCAGACGCTGGTCGAGCTGGTGGCCGAACTGGTGTTCATCCGCGTGCTGCCCCGGCTCGGTTCGACCGCGCCCATCACAGTCCGATAGCGCGCGCTGGCCTCATCTGCCCTTCCCGATCGGGATCGAGACCGTCCGAAAACTCTGGCAGCGCCAGGTTGTACTGACGATTTAATCATTTGAGCCAAAGCGTGATGCTGGCGAGCTTGTCGTATCGGGTCGCGATCCGCCGCCATTGTTTGAGGCGGGCGAAGAAGCCTTCAATGCCCACCGTTGCGTGTAGGCGATGCGGTCGTAATGTCGCTGGCGCTTGCGGTGTCGACGTGGCGGTATGGCGGGTCCGCCGCCCTGCTTGCGGATCAGATCGCACAGGCTGTCGGCGTCATAAGCACGGTCGGCCAGAACCTGACCTGCCGATAGATCGCGCACCAGATCGCAGGCAGGTGCCATATCATTCTGCTGTCCGGGACCGCAGCGCGCACCGCGCCGCCGTGACGCTCAACGTGCATTATCTCGTCTTTGGCGGCGACGCGCGCGATGCGATCGACTGGACACCCGATTGGACTCGCCGCGCGCGGGGCTACGCAGTTTACGCTGCCTTACGCGAACTGGCGCGCGACGGGTTCGGTAAAACGTCGCCTGCGACGGCCGGACGTTCCGGGTAGATAATGTCGGCCGCCGTCACGCGCCATCGATCACGCGCCAGAAGCCGGCCTTGCGACCATGATCGGCGCGGAGCGACGCGAGGTAGCGATCATGGTCGGGCAGGGGGCCATAGTCCGCGATGCGCCGTGCCATGCCGCCGCAGTCGGCGAGATGGCGGGCGGCGTGGCGGTAGCGCGACGACCGTGCCTTCCGCAGGGTGAAATCGATCATGGCGCGGCGCAGGATGGTGGCGGCGAGCGGATATCCCGGTTCCAGCGCCTCGGCGGCCGGGGTGAGCAGTTCGTAGAGATTGCCGTCGATCGCGGCCGCGCGCTCGACGACGAGCGCGGCGGCACGGTCGAGCGCGGGCCAGCCGGTGAGGAAGGCGAGCGCGCGGTGCACGTCCGGGAAGGCACGCGCGTGGGCGAGCGCGCGCTGCTCGGCGTCGAAATCCTCGAAATCGGGCAGCCGCCCGAGCCAGGCGCGCAGGTGTGCGGGATCGAGACCGGTCTCGAACCGCTCCCGGCGGAAGGCCTGCGCGTCGTCGTGGCGACCGAGCGCCTCCAGCACCGCGAGGCGGGCCTGTTCCCATTCCGGTGGTATCCAACCGCCGCGTCCCGCCTCGCTCGCTTCGATCGCCGCCCATGCCTCGCCGGCGCGACCGGCGGCGAGCAGCCGTTCGGCGATCCGCGCCGCGATCGCGGGGACGCGGCGCGCCTGCGCATCATATTGCGCGATCCAGGCATCGACGTCGCCGCAGGCGTCGGCGACGTCCTTGAGCAACTGTGCCGAGGCATGCGTGCGATGGCTCGCCTCGATCTGGTCGGCGTACAGGACGCCGCCGCTGCCCCAGCCGATCACCTCGCGCTCCTTATCCGGCGGGATGACGACCGGTTCGGCCTGCCACGCGCGCGCAAGGTCGCGCAGGCGATCGAGCCCCGCCGTGCCGAGCGCGGGGGCGAGTGCGGGCACCAGCCGGTCGTACACGCCATATGCGTCGTCGCGCACCGCCTCGAACGCCTGTTCGGCAAGCGCAAGGGGATCGGCGCGCGCGGCGATCGCGATCGCGCCGATATCCTCGGCGGCCCCGCGAAAGATCTCGCCCAGCCGCCCGCTGCCGTCGTCGCTGCGCGCGAACACGGACTGCCCGCACGCCGCGAAGCGCCACAGCAGGTCGAGCGCGGCCCGCGGATCGCGCGGGGCGACCAGTTCCAAGATAGCGCGGTGCTGCGCCTCCAGATCGGTGGCGAGCGGCTTGACCTTGTGCCACTCGATGAAACTGCGCGCGCGCGCGATCGTGGCCAGCCGCTTGCCCACCTCCCGCGCTGCATCCGCCGGGCTGGCCTCGCCCGCCAGCGCCAGCCGCAGCCGCCGCTTGATCGCGGCGTCGCCGGTGGCGACCTCGATCAGCAAGGAAGCGAGACGCTCGGCGCCGAGCGCCTCGAGGTTCTTCGCGTTCAGCGTCTTCGTCGAAGCCATG
Source organism: Sphingomonas sp. (assembly GCA_042096015.1). GTDB lineage: Bacteria > Pseudomonadota > Alphaproteobacteria > Sphingomonadales > Sphingomonadaceae > Sphingomonas. The sequence continues at coordinate 28,511 of JBELMF010000007.1, read as the reverse complement.
GCCGGGCGATCGCCGTCAGCCGGCGTCCGGTGCCACTGCCTTGCGGCGGCGTGGCTTCGGGGCAGGTGCGGTTTCGGACGCCTCGGCTGCGGGTTCCGTGCTTGCGGGGGCGGGCGACGGCGCCTGTGCCGGCTTGCGGCCCAATCCCAGCCGCTTGGCCACGGCGCGACGTTCCTCGGAATAGCCTGGCGCAACCATCGGATAGTCGGCGGGCAACTTGTAGCGTGCGCGGTATTCGGCCGGGGTCAAACCGTTGGCGGAGAGATGACGCTTGAGGCTGCGATAGTTCCTGCCGTCGATCATGCTGGCGATATGATCGGGTGAGGAAAGGCTTTTCCTGACGGAGACGGCCGGAACGAATGTTTGCTCCGGCGCATCCTCCATGTCTGCCGACCCATCCCGCTTTGCCAGCGTGGCCCGCGTCTGCTCGATCAGGCCCGGCAGTTGATCGATCGGCACCGTGTTGTTCGAAACATAGGCGGTGAGCAACTGGACGGTCAGGGCCGTGTAGTCGGGCTGTTCGGTATCGGCCATCGCGTACATCTTTCGCTGAACTTCTGGTGGCCATCATCTGGGCAACGATCTGCCGTGCTGTCCAGTACAAATCGGATCATGTCCGGTCCGACCGGTCGGCGGGAGTGAAGAGGGGAAGGACGGGCGAGCACGATCATGTGCTCGATCAACCCGGAGACCTGCCATGGCGGACCGCGTATCGGCCCGGATCACGATCGGCGGCGTCTTGCCGCGATCGCTGCTGGATGAACTGACGAGACTGATCGGCGACGAAGACCTGCGCCTCGACTGGGACGGCGAACCCTTTGCGCCGGACGCGATCCCGAACGACGGGCCGGTCGAACTGATGGCGCATGAAGTCGCGTGGGGCCATTTCGAACATCTCGAACGATTCTGCGAGGACCACACGCTCGCCTATGTCCGTTGGTCGGGCGGATGCGCGGGCAGCTTCGGTCCCGAGCGTGTCGTCTTCACCGGCGCGGGCTCACGCGTCAGCTACGCCGTCACCGACGACGACGATGTGGTGTTCGATCTCGAGACGATCCACCGCCTCGGCAGCATCGCCGCGATCGAGGCCTATACCGCGCAAGCGGATTTCGCTCCTCCTGCGCTGGCGATCGTCGAGGACATCCCCGGTGGGTTCGGCGAGGCGGGTCATGGCTGAGTTCCGGACGCAGACGAGCTTCGCGTTCCGCTGTTCGAACGCGGAGATGGCACTGCTCGAAGAAGCCTTCCTCGCTGCGGCGAACCTCGCCGACGGGTGCGTGCCCGACCCACCGAGCCCGGAGCTTCTCGCCATCTTCCCGCCCACCGGCGACGATGTGTGGAGCAGGTTGCGCGGCGTCTTCGCCGATCCCGCGTTTCCGATCCTCGGCGTCGATCTTGAGGGCAGCAATACGCTTCACGATCCGACGCGCTGCGCCGTCAACGTGTACGGCACGACCGACGTCGATCCCGGTGCGGTTGCGCTGCTGATACAGCGTTGCTGCCCTGAGAGCCTCGAACAGGCCCCGGTCGGCTTCGGATATTGCTGGTCGTGCTCGAAGCCGCGGGTCGGCGCGTTCGGCGGCGGCTGGTGGGTCATCCACCCCGATCGCATCGACAGCGGCACCACCGGCGAGGCGCTCGCCGCCGCCCTGCGCGGCTGATTCCCTACCAGATCCGTGCGTCGCAACCCGCCATGTCGGCGGGAACGACGACGCGCGCCCTTCTCCCATCCAATCGAAGGGCGCGCGCCCTTCTCCCATCCAATCGAAGGACATGCATCATGACCGACGACACCACGACCGCCCGGCCGTTGCGTCTCTACAGCCAGACACCGACCGACGATCGCGGCAACTTCCACTATCAGGGCGATCTCCATCGTGCCGGCGAGGCGCTCGCCGATCTTTGCCGCCGGATCGAGCGCCACCTTGCCACGACCTTTGACGACAGCCGCTTCAGCTTGCGCAGCGAAACCTTTGCCGGTGGGCGCAAGATCACCGTCGAACTGGTCGATCACCCGGCCGACCTGACGGCGGAGGCCGATCGCCGCGCCTTCGAAGTGACGGTGGACGACCAGATCGAGCGGTTCGGCTTCACCCGCTCCAACTTCTATCAGGATTATCTGTCCTGCGCCTTTTACAGCGAGGTGAGGATCGGCGAAGCCTATTGGGCGGCGCTGGCGGCGCGGCGTGGCGCCGGGCATCCCGTCGAACGGAAGCTGACGCTTGCCGCCTTCAGGAAGACGATCAAGCCCGGTGACACGATGACGCTGGTCCACGCGCCGTTCGCGACCCGCAACCTCGGCGTCGCACGCACGGTCGAGAAGGTCCGCTCGGTCGATCTCGTGATCGGCGGCAGCCATCTGGGCTACCCCCGCGCGACCGGCTTCGCCTGCGATGGCCGGATGGTGCGCATCGCGATGGGCAGCGAGCGCGATCCCGATGCCCACCTGCTGTACGAGTGGGACCGCAAGGCGGCCTGACAGGAGCGCAGGCGAGCGGGAGCGGGTATCCCTCCATGGAGGATGCTCTTCTGGCATCGGCGGCTCGGCAAGCCGACCAGCGCAGGACCCGCGGCAATCCGATCGCCCCATCACCGCGCCCATCCTCTTCCACAAGGGAGCACCTTGCGATGATCGATGCCATCTTTCACCAGACCGCCGCGGACGCGGGCTGGAACGACGCCGCGCAAGTCGGTGTCCTTCTGCGTTACGCCGCGCACGCCGGATCGACTGCGACGCTGCGCATCTTCCTCGACCGTGAACGCCTCGCTGCGGATGATACCGATCCGTTCACCGACGCCGTCATCGCCGCGCTGGGCGATCCCGGACTGGCGCTCGACCATTCCTTCCGCCGCTACTGCGCGGGCTGCCGGGATCTGCTCACGGTGCGTCAGGCCGCCGAGCGCTGGTGCTGCTGGCGCGCCGGCTGATTGCCCACGCTTCAGCGACGATCTTCACTCCTTGCCACCGGAGATCCGATATGGATGAACCGATCGACCTCCCCGCGCGCCGCGTGGCGCTACGGATCGCCGCATTGCCCGAGATGTGCGCGACGACGCTGCCGAGTACCCATGAGGCGATCGTCATCAAGCGTGGGGAGGCGGGTCACTGGCCGATCCCCGACGACATGACGATCGAGCGGGTCAACGCCCTGTTCGGCGCGACGCCGGCGCATGTCGCGGCAATGCTCGTCGGCTCGATGTTCGGCTGGAACGTGCCCGGTGCCGATCCCGGCCGCTACGATGCCGATGGACGGCCCCGCCGGACCTGAGCCGTGACGATCGAGATCATCGTCGGCCTCCCCCATCTGTCGAAGGGGCCGCTGCTCGATCGCGCCCGTGCCATGCAGGTGCCGGCGCTCGTTTCCGCCAATGCCTTTTCGCGTTGGAGGCGCCGCGACGGCTGGCGCGAATGGTGCGGCTGGCGGACCGGCACCCTCGCCAATGCCTATGGTCTCGCGTCGATCGACCTCGACAGTGCCGGCTTCGTACTCGCGGTGAAGGAACGCGGCATCCCGTGGAGCATCGACGATTATATCCGTCTCGCAGGGTCCTACCCCTTCCGGCGGTTCGCCAGCCTCGACCTGTGCTGCGAGGCGGAGATCGCCCATGACCGGGACGAAGTTCTCGACCGGATAGCACGGACGATCCGGCTCAACCGCGCCTGCCATGTGCGGGCAGTGGATGCCGGTATCGCCGACGCCTTCATGCCCGTCCTGCAGGGCAGGCGACCTGCGGACTATCTGCGTTCATGGGACGGGATCGGGCATCTGGTCCGGTCGGGACAGGTGGTCGGCGTGGGCAGCCTGTGCCGCCGGCATGTCGGCGGTCCGGAGGGGCTCGTCGCCGTGATCGACCGGCTCGACCGGGCGCTGCCTCGCGATGTCCGGCTGCACGGCTTTGGGGTCAAGGGCACCGCCGTCTCGCTGCTCGCCGGCTTCGGCGACCGGGTCGCGAGCATCGACAGCCAGGCCTATGGCATAGCCGCGCGCCGCGAAGCCCATGCCGCCGGCCGGCCGAAGACCGGGCATATGGTCGCGGCGCACATGCGGCGCTGGACCGAACGGCAGATGGCGCGGGCCGGGAAGAGCGTGCCTTCCCAGATCATGTTCGATCTCGAGACGCCCGAACCCCGGGCTCTCGATCCCTGGAGCTGCGCGCTGGCCGAGGCTTGCGAGGAAATCCGCGCGATGATCGCCGATGGCGAGATCGCGTACGACCAGATCACCAGCGGCTGGATCGAACAATGGGCAGCCGACACGATGGCGGGTTGATGCGCGCCGCCGTTTGCGAAATGAACGGTAGGACATGCTGCACATGCCACCGATCGCCGTCCTTGCTCCCGCCTCGCCGTGCCGGTCGGCCACGGTGCGCGCAGTTGCTGCCTGCGCCTTTCTTCTCGGCATCGCGATGCCGGCGGCAGCGTTGGCCGATCCGTGCACCGGCGCGCTGCCGGGGTCAGGCTCCCGTTTCACGGGCGTCGTCCGCCACGTGATCGACGGCGATGGCTTGTGCGTCGGTCCGACCGGGCGCCCGGATCGCTGGATCGAGGTCCGCCTTGCCGACTTCCATGCGCCTGAACTGAGGGAAGCCGGTGGCGTTCGCGCCAGCGCCCGGCTGGCTGCGTTGACGAAAGGTCGCACGATCAGCTGCATCGCCGGTCATCGCAGCTACGATCGCATCGTTGCGACCTGCACGATCGATGGCCGCTCCATCGGCGCGCGCCTGCGGGAACGCGGCGGACGGGAGGGCGGTCGCGGCTTTCGCCGCTGACTGCCAGCTTGTATCGATGCGGCAACCTGACGGCTGAAGAGCAGGCCTGCTATCGGAGTTGTCTGAAGGTTCTGGAAGGAATCAATGCGGCGGAGACGCTGCAGCACCTGTTCGGTGGTATCCGGGCGGGGTAGGTAGTTCGGCCACGGCCTTATGCGAACCTCAACGTTCATGGGGAAGACCTGCTGATGTCCGGGGCGGCGGTCTTTTATCGCGTCCGTCCGTCTTGCGACGCGATAATCGCTACGGCGTAGCGACGGCGAATGTCAGTCGCCGGCTTCGTCGATGAGCTTCTGGATGCGCGCGATCGGGGTGTCATCGATCGGCCGGATCGTTTCTCCGCATCGCGGGCATTCGATGGTCCGTTCGAGACGCAGCGTCCTGTACGGGATGTTCAACGTGCGGCCGCAGACGGGACATTCCGTCTGCGCGGCAATATCGTCCAGCTCGTGCGCCATGTCGCCCTTCCAATCGCAGGATGGATATTTCCGAAAAAGAAAGCAGGAAGGCAATAGCTGCCGGGTCAGGGCAGGTTCGATGCGTGCCGCAGGATTTTCACGACCATACAGGCGCTCGATGACGGTTCGGCGTGGCGGCCCTTACCGCCGGGAACCGGAGAAGGACGGCGAAGTGGTCGAGGTGTTCGTCTCCGGCGGCTGATCCTCGACGACGATCGCCTGATCGGCGACGCCGCCGTGCTGAAGAAGGTTCAGGGGGGCGTAGCGTAGATGCAGTTCCCGTCCGGGTCCGGCTGCCCCTGAAGGACGAAATGCCGCGCTGCCGCGTTGCCGGTCCGTCGCGCATCGCACCGTCTGGTGCGCGAACCGGTCTTGCCCATCGCCGAGGGGGGAAGGGGGATGGGATGAGGCGGCGGATCGGAATCCGGTCCGCGCCACGTCCCATCAGGAGAAACAGCCATGGCGAGCCTCGCTCCCGTCACCGACCGTCCGCCGGTCGGCGGTGCCTACCGCGTCGACATCTCGCGCGGTCGTAACGTCGATCGCGTGTCGTCGGAATGGTTCTCGCGTCCCGACGACGAGCGATATCTGTCGCTGACCGATCTATATGCCAGCGTCCGCGGTCGGGCCGAGCGCGCGACGACGCGCGTCGTCGAGAGCGCCGCGATCCGCGTCGAGGCGCGCGGTGCCGATCGCGAGCAACTGGCGCTGCTGGTGCCGGACGGGGCGGGTCCGGTCGCGCCGACCAACTGGTCGTTCGGCCAGCTGTGCAGCCTGGTCGGCGCGCCGGCTTCGTACCTGCGCCAGCTTCCCGCCGTGCTGGCCGGGATCAACATGCAGCACGGGCTGCTCCATCACCGCGCCGAGCAGGTGAAGCTGCTCGAGGCCGGGGATGGACGCACCGAACTGCGCGCGGTCACCGGTCCCGACTATGGCCGCATCTGGGATCACGAACTGGTCGCGGCGGTGATGAAGATCGCCGGCAACGGCACCGGCGATACCAGATGGAAGGTGCCGGGCGTGCTCGACTGGAGTTCGATGCGCTACAACCCGTATGTCGACGTCAGCCGCGAGACGACGACGCTGTACGCGTCCGATCGCGACGTCTTCCTGTTCCTGGTCGACGACACGCATCCGATCGAGGCCGGCAAGCTGCCCAATGGCGATCCGGATCTCTACTTCCGCGGCTTCTACTGCTGGAACAGCGAGGTCGGCGCGAAGGCGCTCGGGATCGCGACCTTCTACCTGCGCGCGGTATGCCAGAACCGGAACCTGTGGGGCGTCGAGAATTTCGAGGAGATCAACATCCGCCACTCGAAGTTCGCCGCCGCCCGCTTCGCGCATCAGGCGTCGCCGGCGCTGGAACGCTTCGCCGACAGTTCGCCGCGCCATTTCGTCGAGGGCATCCGCTCGGCGCGCGACCGCATCGTGGCGCGCACCGACGAGGATCGCGCCGATTTCCTGCGCAAGCGCGGCTTCTCGAAGACCGAGACGTGCCGCGTGATCGGGATGGTGCTGGCCGAGGAGGGGCATCCACCCGCGTCGGTCTATGATTTCGTGCAAGGCATCACCGCACTGGCGCGCGGCAAGCCGCATCAGGACAGCCGGCTCGATCTCGAGGGCAAGGCGAGGAAGCTGCTCGAACAGGTGCGCTGACCCCCGTTCATCACGCGCCATCCGTCCATCGGACGCCCCGGTCCCGGCCGGGGCGTGCATCTGCGCGAACAGGCGATGCGGTCGTCACCGCCGCCGATCCGCGTCCGCCCCTCCTGTCAGGAGATCATGCCTTGACCGCACCCACTGTCATCGGCGCGACCACGTTGCCGCTCTCGACGATCATCAAGGGGAACAACCCGCGCCGCTATTTCGACCGCGCGAAGCATGACGAACTGGTCGTGTCCGTTCGCCTGCGCGGCCTTCTCCAGCCGATCGTGGTTCGCCCCGTCGCCGGCGGCCTGTTCGCCATCGTCGCCGGCGAACGTCGCTACAGGGCCGCGCTGGAGGTCTATGGCTCCGACGGAGAAGTCCCCGTCGCCATCCGCGAGATGACCGACGAGGAAGCGCTCGAAGCTGCGATCGACGAGAACGACGTGCGCGACGATGCGTCGGAGACCGAACAGGCCGATGCCGCCGCCCGCCGCCTGGCCGCATGCGGCAACGACCGCGCCGAAGCCGCGCGCCGCCTCGGCTGGTCGCGGGCGAAGCTCGACCGGCGGCTGGCACTCGCGGACCTCACCGAGACGGTGAAGAGCGCGCTCGACGAGCGCCGGATCAAGGTCGGGCATGCCGAACTGCTCGCGGTGATCCCGGGCGACAAGCAGGACAAGGCGCTCGACACCATCCTGACCGCCGGCCTCGACGTCGCGAAGACCCGCGACCTGCTCATGCGCGTCACGCAGGCTCTGGGCAGCGCCTGCTTCGACAAGAGCGAATGCACGGCCTGCCCGTTCAACTCGGCGGCGCAGGCGGTGCTCTTCGAGACCCATGTCGAGGATGGGCATTGCACCAATCCTGCGTGCTTCGAACTGAAGACGCAAACCGCCGAAGCGATCCGCTTCGAGGCGCAGCAGCAAGCCGAGCGAGCAGCGGCGCATCCCGTTCCCGGGCATGTCGATGACGACGACACCGATGAGGGCGATATCGATGACGCCGCCGCGGTCGAGCCTGGGAACCCGTCGGTCGATCCGGTCGCACCCGCCGCTCGAAACCGGGCGGTCGCGTCCGTCAAGCCACCCGTGGCTGCTGCCGGGAGCCCGACGTCGGCAGGCGCCGTACCGAAGGTCACCGCCGCGTCGATCGCCGGCCGTACCAGCGAGTGGCGCGAGGCGGCGTGGCGGACCGCACTCGCTCGCGCACTGGCGGCGGATCCAATCCATGCCCGCACCACGATCCTGGTCGCCGCGCTGTCGGGCACGCTGTCCCAGATCAAGGCCGCGACGCTGACATCGCGCGCCGGCCTGCTGGTCGGCGCGACCTTCCCGACCCTCGACTATCACGGCAAGATCGCTGCGATACGCGCGCTTGCCGATGCGCAGGCGGCCAACGTGCTGGCCGTCATCGGCGCGGCCTATGCGAAGGACGTCGACAGCTTCGGGCATGTCGCGGACCTGGCGCGCGCCTTCGATGTCGACCTGCGTGACAGCTGGCAGGTCGATCGGGCGTTTCTCGAACGCTACACGAAGGACGAATTGAGCTTCGTCGCCCTCGAATGCGGGCTGGTCGCGCACATCGGCGCGAAGGCGTTCGCGAAGCTGTTGGCGGGAAAGAAAACCGATCTCGTCACCGCCATGCTCCATCGATCCGGGTTCGACTGGGCCGGGCGCCTGCCGGGCGCGATGACACTCGACGGTGCCTACGGCCCGCCGCCCGTTCGTCTACCCCCATCGGTGCCGGTCACCGCCATAGCCGCCTGAACCAGCTCCCCATCTTCCTGCACGAAGGACCGTTCGCCATGCTGATCGCAACCCTCATGCCGCTGCTGCGCCGCTACTCGCTCGGCTTCGATCTCGTCGCCGGCCCCGACGACACCGTCACCCTGACGATCATTCCCCGCAGGGCCGAAGGCGCAGGCAGCGCCCCGGAAACCGGCGAGACCCGGCCGATCGCGATCACCGCGCGGGCGGCCGAGATCGATGCCGAACTCGCCCGCGGGACGGACGGTGCGCTCGGCCAGCTGATCGCGGCGCGCCGGGCGCTCGCCGACCAGATCGCCGAGCAGCGGCAGGCGGCCGACGCGGCCAGGCAGGCGACCGCGGAGGCCGCGAAGGCGAAAGCCGCATCGGCGACGCCCAGGGCGGCCGTGTCCGCGAGCGTGGCGCAACCCGCCCCGACCAGTCCGCCGGCCGACGCCAGGCCCGGCGAACCCGCCAGTCTCTTCTGACGGGCCTCGAAAACGCACCCACCACGACCGGCCCACAGGAGACCATCCATGCAGATCCGCCAACTGACCCGAAGCTATCGCTATGACGGCATCGATCTGCCGGTGCCGCCGCATCTCGCCGACGATCCGGCGGCCCTGCGCGGCTATCACGCCACGCTCTATCCGGCGATCCTCAACGCCGAGGCGATCGATGCCGGCGTGTCGGGGACCACGCATGTCGTCGAATATCGCCGTGCTATCGGCACCAAGGGCTGAGCGGTGCCGCGCCGTCGAAGCGAGGCCATTGCGCCCGCGCCCCGCAAATCCCTCCTCGAATGGACCACGTGCAGTGATGGCGACACATCCGGCCCGGTCCTGCCGGCCTGTGGCAGGCAGGACCGCACCCTTCACGCGCGGATCGTTGCCGATCCGCAAGGAGGCGACCGTCCCGAGCCGCTTGCGCCCCCTTCAGGATTGCGGCTCGCACCGCTCGGCTGATCTCGCCGGGCGAGCGGTCGCGCTCTCGGCCGACATCCCCGCCATCTTCGACGCGCCGCTGGCCGCGCATCACCGGCTGATCGGCGGCTGGATCGCCGCGCGGGAGCGGTCGCCGAAGCGATACACGCGCGTCGCCGCCCGCCGTCATATCGAACGGACCTTCGATCTTGCGGTGCGTGCCATTCTCGCGCCGGTCGATCTTGCCGATCTGACGGTCACAGTCCTGTCCGGCGGGGACGTGCGGTCACCGGCGATCGCCATCAGCTGTCAGGACGTCGGACAGCTCGACCTGGGCTGGATCGAGACCGGCGATGCCCCGATGCCCTGGCGCGCCGCCGCGTACACGACGATCGAGCGCATGCTGGGGCGGGTGCTTCCGGTCTTCGGCTATCAGGATCTCTTCGACGAGATCGCGATGTATTACTGGGATGGTGAGATCGATGACGAAGCCGCGCGCCGGGTGCTGATCGACTATCACGGTGTCGACGAGCAGGAGCTCGATGGTATGGCGCTGCCTTCCACGATGAACGCGCGCCGCCCCGGATGGATGATCGCCGCGAATGCGGCACCTCCGGCGCCGCTCCCGGGCGGTCTGTGCCGATTGCTGGAACGGCTCCACCTCGCGCATGTCGCCTTGGGTAGCCTCCCGCCCGAACGCGATGCCTGGCACTACGATCACGAACAGGCCTGCGATTACATCCCCGGCATCGACGAATGCTCGCACCTCCCGCCGCTGACGCTCGTGCCGTTCGCGCAATTCGCCTGCGAACTGGACGACGTCGCGCGCCACGGCATGGAAACCGGCTTCATGGACATCGCCGGTCTCTGTCCGCTCCCCGATGCGGCCCGGATCGATGACTGGCTCGTGTCGCTGCGCCTCGGCGCGGCATTCCTCTGCGCGGTTCAGGACCTGATCCGCTTCGACCCCGCAAACCCGTGAGGTTTCCGATGCCCGACCATCGCACCCGTTTCGACGCCACCGGTGGCGGGCTGGTCCTGACCAGCGCCATCCTGCTCTACCGCGGCGGCACGGCCCGGCCCTCCGATCCGTATGGCGCGCCCTGCCGGGACGTCGCCGCCTTCGCCAGCATCCACGCCGTCGAGCATGACGAAGACGGGTGCCCGACGATCGCGGCGGGCGTGTCGCTGTCGCGCGCGCGCCTGCGGCAATGGAGCGAGGCGCTCGGGCGGACCGCGTCCCCCGAACTGCTCCCCGCCAACATACTGGTGGCGCATGCCGACATGCTCGCCTGGTGGACGCCGGCGCAGGTGCGGCCCGGCTATTTCGCGCTGTCGTCCCCGCCCGCGGACCTTCGCGTCCTGTCGGAACGCACGATCGTGCCCGTTCCGTATCCGGCGCATCTGTTCGTCGCCACCCGGTCGGGTCTGGGCGTCTACGCCCTGCCGACGAACGAGCGGCCGGTCGCCGATACCGAACTGCGTCACTCACCCATCCTCAACGTCTTCGCCGATGGCCGGCTGTGCTGGGGCGATATCGCCCGGCCGAGTACGCTCGGGGTCGCCTCGATCGCGGCGTTCGAGCGCGCGGTGTTCGACAGCTGGTCGACCCACCCCAATCCGGGGCAGGACCTGACCATCACCGGCAAGGGCGGGCTCGTCCGGCTGTGGGACGAGCTCGCCGCGCGCAAGGCGGAACGCTTCCCGGTGCGGCGGCTCAGGTCCTTCCAGCCCGGCACCGGCCGGCACGCCCGGCGACGACCGGGGAGCGCAACCCCGCCGCTGACGGTCGCGACACTGATCGCAAGGAGCAGGCGATGACCCTGCTGGCTGACGATCCGACCGCGGCGGCGGTCCTCGCCGCCATGCCCTGCCATCCGGTGCCGCCGACCGGACACTCGCCGGCCATCGACGCGCTGCGCAGCGCGCGGGCCGGCCAAGGCTTCGCGATCGGCCATGACGGGGTCATGCTGATCCTGCGCCGGCCATGGCTGGCGATCGACCTTCCGGTGACGCCGCCGATCCCGGTTTGGCTGCCCTATGGCAGCATCGGGGCGATGAAGGCGGAGCTGCGCTGCGGACTGATCCCGCACGAGCATCTCGTATCGATCCTCGACCATTTCCGTGCCGCACTGCCCAACGAGGCGGCCGCGTTTGTCCTCTGGAATGAGAGCACACAGGAATTCGACGTGCAGTTTCCGGTCATCGACGACGCCACGCCGTCGCGTCTCGTCTATCGCTCCCCCGTCCTGCCGCCCGGCTGCCATCTGGTCTGCGACGTCCACAGCCACGGCACGGCGCCTGCCTTCTTCAGTGCCACCGACGATGCCGACGACCTGCATGGGACTAAGATCGCGACCGTCGTCGGCCATCTCGACCGTCCGGCCGGGCCGGTCATGGTGTCACGACTGTGCGCCGGCGGCGTGTTCCTGTCCCTGCCGCACGATCCATTCTCCGGATGTTCCGATGTCGCCTGACGATCACGCGCGTCATTATCTGCCCGCCATATTTGACCGTCGCACGATCAGGGTCCTGCTGGTGGGCTGCGGCGGCAACGGCGCCCAGATGCTGATGGGCCTCGCCAGCCTCGATACGGCGCTCCGCGCGATCTCCGCACGATCGCTGCACGTCACTGTGGTCGACGACGATATCGTCACCGAGGCTAACCTCGGTCGCCAGCCCTTCTACCGGTGCGATCTCGGCCATTCCAAGGCGCGCACGCTGACCGAACGGATCAACATCGCCCACGGTCTCGCCTGGACCGCGGTGCATGGCCGCGCACCGGCGGCGATCGGGATCGATGGCGCGGATATCCTCATCAGCTGCGTCGATACCGCCGCCGCGCGTCGCGCGCTGGGGGCGGCACTTGCGGGTGCGACCCGGATACCCGCCTATTGGCTCGATCTCGGCAACCGCGCGGCCGACGGGCAGTATCTGCTCGGCTGCCCGGCCCGTGCGGACGACGACGGGCACTGCCGGTTGCCGACCGTGATCGAGGCCTTCCCCGAACTCGGCAACGAGGCAGTACCGGAAGAAAATGCGCCGTCCTGCTCGGTCGCCGAGGCGCTCGACAGGCAGTCGCTGTTCGTCAACCGCGTCGTCGCGAGCCACGCGCTCGCGCTGCTGTTCGATCTGCTGGGCCGCGGTTCGATCGGTCACGCGGGTGGCTTCGTCAATCTCGCGAGCGGGCAGGTCGTGCCGATCCCGCTTCCGCGCGACAAGCGATAGCCGCGGTCGTGAAGGGGAGTGGGGGGGGATGGCGATACATCGGGAGATCGTCATGCACACTACCCGTTCGCAACGCTGGCGCGATCGTCGCGCACTTTGGGTGCCCGCCGCGAGCGAGATCGACCCGCGGCGGCTCGCCGTGGACGTGATCGACAGCCGCAAGGTCGCGGCGCCGTTCGTGCGGGCGCACCATTATGCCGCATCGATGCCGGTGACGCGGCTGTCGGTCGGCCTGTTCGCCGATGGCGCGGGCGGCAGGCCGCAGCTGGTCGGCGTCTGCGTCTTCTCGCATCCGGTCAACGACGCCAGCGTGCCGAAGAACGCCGGTCTGAAGAACCCGCGCGCCGCCTGCGACCTCGGACGGCTGGTCGTGCTCGATTGCCAGGGTGGCAATGCCGAGAGCTTTCTGGTCGCGCGCGCCTTCCGCCTGCTCCGCCGCGAGAAACCGGAGATCCTGTCGGTCATCTCCTATGCCGACCCCGTGCGCCGCACCGACGGACAGGGCCGCGTGTTCATGCCCGGCCATGTCGGCAGACTCTATGCGGTGATGGCGGCGCGCTATGTCGGCCGGTCGAGTCCGCGCACCGACCTGCTCCTGCCCGATGGCCGTCCGGTGTCCTCCCGCGCGCTGTCGAAGATCCGCAACGCCGAGTGCGGCCAGCGCTATGCGATCGACCACCTGCTGCGCGCCGGGGCGCCGCCGCCGCGGCACGGCGAGGACCGGGCCGCGTGGCTGACAGGACTGGAGCGCACGGGCTTCCTGCGCCGCCGCCGTCATCCCGGCTGCCACGCCTACGTCTTTCCGCTGACCCGCGCGGCGCGACACGCCGCCGCCCGGGTGCCGGACCAGCCTTATCCGATACTCGACCGCAGCCTGACCGATGGCGACGTGACCGCGCTGCCGCTGCTGCGACGAGCCGCATGATCCTTCCTGCCCCCGGAGAATCTTCGATGACGGACCTGACCCGTCGTGCATGCCGCGACCTGCTGATCCGCGCCCGCGCCGCGCTGGAGACGCCTGATGACGTCGACGAGATGGCCCGCGCCTCGCTGATCGAGGATCTGGCGGTGGCCGTGACGATGGCGGTTTCCGACCAGGTCCTCGTAGAGGTCGCGGTGATCGACTCCGGTGACGGCATCCGCTGCTTCGTCGCGATGAGCGACGCCGCGCTGATCCGTGAACTCGCCGCGTGGTGTCGGCCCCGCTGGGACCGCACCGGCGACCCGCGCGATCATGCCGCGCTCGGTGATGACGACATCGTCCGCGCATATTTCGCCGGCGATATCAGCGAGTATTTCGCGATCGGGAGCGCGCGGATCGCTTCCCACGCCCCCGGACCCGAGCAGGGACGCTACTGCGTCCTGTCGACCGCGCATCTGTCGCATGCCACCTCGGAATGGCTGGAGCGCTGGTCGCTCGGACCCCCACCGCCGCCGCCGGTCGCCATCGCCACGACCTTCCATGGCTGGTTCGTATCGACCCGCGAGCCCGAGATGCCGGCGGAACCGCTGCCGCCGGATCTCCTCGCCGCGATGCGTTTCGGCTGGGCGTGGGGCTTCGACCACCTTCTGTTCGACAGCGATGCCGGGCGGATCGAGGGGCTCGACGTCCATGACTGGTGAGCTGTCCGGCGGATCCCGGCCGGGTGCGATCGTGCGGGCGGCGAACGATTCATTTCGCAGATGGGAAGGTGGGACGATGACGAACACACTCTGGATCGAAAAGCTGGATATGCTGCCGGTGGAGGGGCGCGGTCGCATCCGCCGCTACATCGAGGAAGGCTATGGCGCGTCGCTCAGCACCTTCTATCGCTGCCTGCTGTCGAACGACCTGATCGGCGCCATACAGGGAGCCGACGAGGAGAACCGCGCCGCACTTCCGGCCTATGTCGAGTATCTGACCGCCTATGCGCCGGCGGGCTGCTATGGCAGCGCCGCGAACCGGCAAGGCTGGCGCGGCCTGTCCGGCGAGGGGCGCTGACGAGGTCGATGTGCTCGCCTCCGGCTGTACACGCGGTCGGCAGCGTCCTCGCGTCGCAGAGCATCTACGAAGGTGGCGACGGCATCAGTCTGGACGACCGGGCGCTGCAAGCCGCGCGGAAGCGGCCTCTGCGATACGGGCCGCGACATGACTGCCCTTGCCACGCAGGATCTCCGCAAGGTCGCGCAGCATTGCGGCGAGGTCCGCGTCCGACACGCCGGCATCGAGTGTCGCCAGGATGGCGCGTTCGTCGTCGTCCAGTTCGCGCATGGTCCACCTCATCGATCCGTCGCCGACTGGTACGCGCCCGCAGTCGTCCCGGCCGGATAACATATCTTTCCGTCAGTTTCACTGAGGCCGGCTCTTCAGATTGTGGTTCCAGTCGATCCGCCTCGACGTTGCAACTGGGACTGACCCAGGTCGATATTTCCTGCTGGGGGGTTCGATTCCTGTTCGACCGATCTACGTACGGTCCCACCAATCGGACCGCCTTCACGCTTTCCCGTTTCCCCATGCCCGACCGACCATTTCGGGAAACGGCAATCGGGAACAGATTTCGAGAAAATTGCTTCGCTGGGCGCTTAGACGTTGCCGAGTAAGCCTCACGATCTCGCTACGGGTTCCCAATCGGGAATGCGTGCGCTGCATATCAGGGATGTCGCGTCGACCGTGCAGCCCAGAACAGGAAGGCGGCGGAGAGGGCCGCAGCGATGGCGAAATGGCCCGTACCGGCTTCCGGCGACCAGCGGCTCGTCCACAGGCTACGGTCGAAGGCTATGCCGCCAACGGCGTTCACCAGCCCATGCAGCCAGATGCAGGGGATCAGGCTGCCACGGCCGGTCAGCCATACGCGCGACATCACGAAGGACAGGCCGATGACGCCGAGTGTGTAGAGAGGGAGATAGGCGACGAAGGGAACGCCGCTTCGCCAATCGGCGAACATCGCCATGATCGGCAGATGCCAGAGCGCCCAGACGATACCGATGATGAGAGAGGCGCGAACCTCGCCGCCCTGCTCCAGCAGTCGAGGCAACAGATAGCCGCGCCACCCGCCTTCCTCTCCTAACGGACCGGCACCCATGATTGCGGTCGCCACACCGTTGAAGATCGAAACCGGGAACACCGTCAGGTATAGGAGGAGCGGTGCCTGACCGTGCAGCCCTTCAAGCCGGGGGGCATAGCCGAGGGCGATCGTCAGAAGGAGCAGCGCCAACGGGAATGGCAGCAGCGCGGCGGCATAGGCGCGCCATCCACAGCGAAAACGTATGAACCCGCGCAGCCACTCCTTGAGCGAACCGGGGCGTGAAATCGCAGACAGAACGGCCGCAGCCACACCCGGCCCGAACGAACCGGCATAGATTGCCGCCATCATGGCTCCTGGGCCGTGAAACGTAGTCGGCCGTCCGGTTGCCAGCCATGTCGCGATCCAGATCGACCAGCTCAACGCCACAGTCAGCAGGACGAACGCCATCGCACCCGGTCGCGCGCGACCGGCTGTGTTGTCAGCCATCTTGATTTCCTTGTTATACGAGGTTTTTAGGCAAAAGTTCAGCGTCGCTGTCGGAGAGCCCGAAGTCCCTTTGTCAGGGCGACGTAGAGCAGCGCCGCCAGCAGCACCGCTATCGGGATCGACCACCAGCCCAGCAGTTCGCGAGCGCCGTCAGATTGTGCGACGATGCCGGCGCTGATCGTGCCGTCCGCATAACGGAACACACCGACATGCTCACCCCAGAGCGGCTTGAGCAGCGCCATGCCGGTGAAGATGGCGAGCAGTAGATAACCAAGGCCGAACGCGAGACCGATTACGGCCCGGCGTGATCCGGCCATGACGGCATAGGAAAGCCCCCGTGCGATCGTGATCGGACTGTAGGTTTGGGTGCCCCGCTCGATCAGCTCGTCGGCGAGCAGTGGGCGCAAATAGTCGACAGGACGGCCGAGACGCGACAGGGCGGCGTCGAGTCGCTCCCCTTCGCTTCCCCTCGATTCAGCAGCCATGCTGTCAACGGCATGGGCTTCCAGATCGTCGCGCAGTTCGGCCACGTCCGCATCGGCGCGCGCGAGCAGGCGATCGATCTCGGAGAAATAGGCATCCCAGCGACGGCGCGCGGCAGGATCGGTGAAAGGGGGGATCATGCGGAAGCTCCTGGCAACAGGCTATCGACGGAGGATGCGAGCTTCGACCATGACGGGATCATGTCCCGCAGAAGCTCCCGGCCTTGGGATGTCAGGGTGTAGTATTTGCGGGGTGCGCCACCATCGCCATCAGCGAGGCGGGACGAGATCAGCCCGTCCTTCGCCAGACGCAGCATCAGTGGATAAAGCGTCCCTTCCGGCACGTCGATCGCGGCGCGCTTGGCGATGCCTGAGATCAGCTCGAAGCCATATTGCTCGCGGTCGCTGAGCGACAACAGGATGACGAACTCCAGAACGCCTTTGCGAAGCTGGACCTCCCACCTGCCAATCGTTTCCTGCGAATCATCAGATTGCCTTGTCATGCAAGGGTATTGGATGAAACTAACTTGCTATGCAAGGCAATCGTGCCGGACAGCGTTTCGCCGTCACCGATTGTTTTTCGCTTTGCCTATCAAGCGGGTTTTGAGAAGACTCCCAGATTCCCAATTTACCATCGATTCCGAGAACGCTCCGGCCTTCTCGATCGCCGTTCGTTTTTGGGAAAGTCGGCTCGTCCGCTTTCACCTAAGCGGTGAGGGGCGTTAACCTACCAGACCTATAGTCGCGTTTTTGCGAGGTGCCGGAGGCAGGGGTAATGAAGCGTTATACCACAGCCAACATGGCGGCGATGATGAGCTTCGTACTAGCAGGCGGGTGCACCGACGACAGTTCCAGAAGGGCTGACGCAATGAAGAACGAAGCGGCGGTCAATGACTACCGGGTGCGCTCGACAGCATCGCACGTGGTTGCGTCCAGCTCACGCGCGCCACACTCTCAAGCAAGGATACCGGGAATGGCGAGTTACAAAGAGCTTCGGGACCGGTTCATCGCCCAGCAGGATTTGCTGGGGATACCGCCGTTGCAGCGGCCCGGCGCGGTGATCATTCATCCAAATGTTGACCCGACGCTACGCTACGATCGGGCGAGCCGATCGGTCAAAGGTCCACCGCCCGACAATTACTACCTCATCTTCGGAGGGGTTGGCGGCCCCGAGCCTAAGAGGCAATACGCGTTTGGAAGGTCCAACGTCGGGAACATCGTCTATGGCGAGTACATAAATCAACCGAGCGACAGTCGCGACCTTCATATATATGAGATCGTTTCCGCCCGACTCGGATCGGCCGCTCCACATCAGAATATTGTTGGCCGCACGCGTCTCCTTCGATCCGAATTCGACCTCACCAAAATCGCGGATTATTTTAACGCGTTTGGGAGGGACGACGAAGCGAGTAGACGAATTACCAAGATCTTTGTTGATTCACGTGACGAGCATATAAGTCTCTGGAATCTTGATAACGCTATGAACGAAGCATTTAAAACTGAAAGTCGAAAGAGGATGCTTGCCAGAATTGGAAAGTAAGCCGTTGCCTACCATTTGGGGGTGAGCCATGAACAATAATATTTCAAACCGAAATAGTACATTGCCGTTTGTGTCATCCCGTAACCCACGGACTGCGCATACGCCTCGATGTCAAAACCGAACGAGGGTGACACCGCCAATTTATCAATCCTTTCCCGTTTTCACCGATTGAGACGGGTTTCGGGAATGCGTTCGCTTTCCCAGTCAACCATGGTTGATCGGGAAAGCGCCAGCACGGTCATGGATGTGGGAGAGGTATGCCGTGGCGTTCGGATAACGCGTCAAGTATCGCATCTTTGCCTTCTACGAACAGGCGTCCACCGTAGTTCCCGGTCGCTAGTCCTGCATTAGCATCATCAGCAAAGACAAGCACCGGGAGCGATTGGTTCTCGGCCCCGATCAGCTCGACAACCTCATTCCGAGGCCGGGGCCACGCGATCCGCAGCACGTCAATCTTCTCGGCCAGTTCGGGAAAGCTCGCGATCACGCCCTCCATCAAAGCGCAATGCCAGCAGTAGAACCGAGTGCCCGGAAACGCTGGATCGGCGAAATCAGGTTTGAGGATGACAAGCGTGTCGCGTTTCATTCAAGCCTCCGGCGCTCTTGCACCCTTCTGATAGGCGGTCCTCACCTTCCCAAAAAGGATCCAGACCGTGTGAAAAGTTGCGTCTGCGATTCCGCCGGGCCGCGGATCGGCGTATGGTACGGGCATGGGGTATATCGAGGGTCACGCGCGCGACCAGGCGCTGCTGTTGCCGGCATCGGTCGAGGATTACGTATCGACAGACAACCCGGTGCGCTTCATCGATGCCTTCGTCGACGATCTCGATCTCGGCGAGGCCGGTTTCCATCGCTCGCAGCCGGAGGCCACCGGACGGCCGGGCTATGACCCGGGCGATATGCTAAAGCTGTACCTGTACGGCTATCTCAACCGAACGCGGTCGAGCCGGCGCCTGGAGGCGAAAGCAACGCGCAATCTCGAACTGATCTGGCTGCTGCGCGGGCTGCGGCCCGACTTCAAGGCGATCGCCGACTTCCGCCGCGACAACCGCTCCGCGTTCAAGGCGGTGTTCCGCGCGTTCGTGGTGCTGTGTCGCAAGCTCGACCTGTTCGGGCGCGAGCTGCTGGCGGTGGACGGCACGCGGCTGAAGGCGGTGAACAGCCGCGAGCGTAACTTCACGAAGGCCAAGCTCGACAAGTACATCAAGTCCGCCGACGAGCGGCTGGAGAAGTACCTTGCGCAGCTCGATGATGCCGACCGTGGCGAGGACGCCGGCACGACCAGACGGAGCGAGGCGCTGGCCGCGAAGATCGCAAAGGTACGCGAGCAGCGCCAGGTGAGCGAGGCGATGCTGGAGCAGTTGAAGGCCGGCGGCGAAAGCCAGATTTCGCTCACCGATCCGGACGCGCGTGCGATGGCGGCGCATCCCAAGGTCGGCGTCGGCTACAACGCGCAGGTCGCGGTCGATGCGAAGCACAAGCTGATCGTCGAACAGCACGTCACCAATGCGGGCAGCGATCTTGGTTTTCTGGCTGAAACCGCTGGTGCAGCCAAGGACCTCCTCGGCGTCGAGCGGATCGATGTGGTCGCTGACATGGGGTATTACATGGGCGAGGACATCGCCGCGTGCGAGCGAGCCGGCATCACGGCCTATGTCGCCCGCCCCCAGCGCGGCACGGCGGTCGGCGACGGCCGCTTTCCCGAGGAGCGGTTCCGCTACGATGAAGGCGCGGATTGCTATCACTGCCCCGGCGACCAGCGCCTCGATACACGCTACCGCTGGCTTCAGGGCGGTCACACCATCGTGCAATATTCGAACCCGCGCGCCTGTGGCGGATGCGAACTCAAGGCGCAGTGCGCCCGCGGAAACTTCCGCCGCATCACGCGGTGGGAGGGCGAGGCGGTGCTCGACCGTATGGCGATACGTCTCGCCGCCCGACCCGACATTCTCGACATCCGGCGCGAGACGGTCGAGCACCCGTTCGGTTCGATCAAGCAATGGATGAACCAGGGTGCCTTCCTGATGCGCGGGCTCGACAAGGTCCGGGCCGAGTTCAGCCTGACCGCGCTCGCCTATAACCTCAGGCGGGCGATAAACCTCGTCGGCGTACCGGAACTGATCCGGGCAGTGCAGGCCTGACCCAACGCTAAAATCCCCCCAACCCGGCCGGGCATCGCGGCAGATGGCGCTCTACCGTTGGCCCCGTGCACCGTGTGATACTCAGCCAATATCCTGGTCCTCATCCCGCGCATTCCCAGGCGCAGCATCAGCAAACGGCGAGTTTCCGCACGGTCTGGATCCAAATCAGGAAGGATCGGTGGGGCGGGCATCACTCCAAAAACATGTGTTCCGGTCTGTTCCAGTATGTCCCGATTGCTGTCTTTGAAATTTGGTTCGACTATGCTGCGCCTATGATTCCCGATCTTCCTGTGGGAAGGGCGTTACGCCGCTTCCGTCGCCTCAACGGCATAAAGCAAGGCCATGTCGCCGAATTGCTTGGCGTGTCGCAGGGCAGCGTATCGCGATGGGAGAGCGGGGCACACGAACCCGAAACGCACCACCGCGACCATATTGTCGCGATGATCGCGGCGAAGGCAAACAACGATGCCGACGCGGCGCTGAGGCGTCTGGTGTCCAGCTCAACTCTCGCCGTGCATCTGGTGTGCGATGCGACGCACCGGTTATTGGCCGCATCTCCATCCCGCGTGGCGAGCTGGGCGACGAGCGAGGATAAGTATCTTGGCCAATCGCTATGGCGCTTTGCCAGTCCGGAGATCGTAGCAGCGGAGGCGGGGCTTCGAGATCACGGTTGGTTCGAGCGGCCTTGCCAGCGCCTCCGCTTTGAGACCGGCTCCAACAATAGCGACATCCTGATTGTGCGTCCCAGCCTTATGCAGTGGGAAACGGTGCCGCTGGCGGATGGTCGTATCGGACGGCTCACCACCACGATCGACTGACGCATCTTTTTTTCGTGGGTGAACGTTGCCGGAGTTTCTAGGCCGGCCGTCATGCAAAGACGTTGGCCTGCGATCCTGTTCCTCTGGCTTATCGGTGTACTTGCCGCCGCACAGCTGGCAAAATTTTCGACGATCGCGCCGTTATTGCGCGATCGCTTCGGCTTATTGCTGCCCGAAACGGGGTTGCTGATCTCACTGCTAGAAGTGGGTGGAGGGTTGTTCGGCTTCGTCGCCGGGCTGGCGCTTGGCTGGATAACGTGTCGACGGTCCCTGATTGCGGGAATGGTGATTCTGGCGTCCACGAGCCTCGCGGAAGCGCTGGCGACAGGCCCGACCATGCTCTACGCTGCGCGCGCGGCAGAAGGTGTCGGCTATCTGCTCGTCGTTATCGCCGCGCCGACCGCCATCGCCGCAGTAGCCGATGATCGCGCCCGTTCACGCGCGCTGGCCCTGTGGAGCAGCTTCGTGCCGGTAGGGATCGCGATGGGCAGCGCCATCACCGGTTTCGGGGTGACAACCTTTGGCGTGCAGGGCATTCTGCTCTTGTGGGCGGGCCTGTTGGCATTGGCGATCGTTCCGGTGCTGCGTTGGCCGGTGGTCGATGGCGACAGTCGGCGGATCGTGCTGCCTGCCCCAGCGGCGTGGTTCTCGACCTTCACGTTCGGCATCTACACACTGTTCCTCTGTGCGCTGACCATGCTGCTGCCGACGTTCCTGATCGGGGAGCGCGGTGCGGCGGTGAACGAAGCCAGTCTGGTCGCATCGCTTGCATCGCTCTGTGCGCTGCCGGCATCCGGCATTGCCATCTTGCTGATCCGTCAGGGAGTATTGTCGGCCCGACGCCTTTTGACGATTGCCGTGCCCGCGCTCACTGCGACGGCGCTGCTCGTCCCCCTGGCCTTTGGCCGCGCGGCCGACATGAACACGACCAGCGTTGTTGTCGTGATCGCTGTCCTGTTGAGCGGTCTCGTGTCGCCGCTGATGTTCGCGCGGCTCCCCATACTGGCGGGAGCCGAAAGCCCTCATGATCCGCGCATCGCGACCGCCAACGGCCTGCTTACGCAGTTTGGCGCTGGGGGCGCACTCATCGGTCCGCCGCTGGGTGGCCTGATCGCGGAGGAATGGGGCTGGAACGCATTGGGCATCACCATCGCGATCCTGGCGCTCTTCATGCTCGCAGGGGTGGCGTTTGCAGAATGGACTGGCGCAAAATCCCGGCCCGGACGCACTTGAGGGTAAACGCCCAAGTCGTGCCGCTGGGCTGCGGCGTATGCTTGCCCGATGGCAAACATTGCGAGACGATGCGCTGACACATAAGCAGTAGATCGTAGTGGCGAAGCGTTTTATCGTTGAAGTTCCCGGCGTGCCATCATCGCCCTCTCCCATATCCAATGCAGTCGTTTGTGGAGACATTTGCTACATATCCGGCCAGTTGGCAGTCTATGACGATGGCTACCGGCAAGGGACATCGGGGGAAGAGGCCCGGCGTGCCTTCGAACTTGTATTCCTGATTGCAAAGGAAGCAGGATTTGGCCGTGACGACATTGTTTATGTCGATATCGCGTTCCAGAATCTGCAACGGGACATTGCCGAGGTGAACTGCCTCTATGGAGAACTGTTTGATCCTAGGCCGGCTCGTACCATTTATGAAGCAGCCGCCTTGCCCTTTGGTGCGAAGATAAAAGTCCAGGCCATCGCCCAGCGGGGCTAATCGACTTTCCCATTTCCCGATCCCAACGGGAAAGAAAAGTCGGAAGCGCGAACGCTTACTTCATCCGTCCAGTGCTGCTGCCAGAGACGAAATCTCGGCATGCGAAAATACGGTAATCCCGTGCTGACGAAGGAGAGCGGCAGTCACGCCCTCACCATTAATGCGACGGCCCTTGAAAGTGCCGTCATAGATAAAGCTGCCTCCGCATGACGGGCTTCCATCCGTCAGGAGCGCGTATCTGCAACCGTGCCGGGCAGCATGTTCAAGGGTGATCCGCGCCCCGGCGAGGTAGGTTTCCGTCACGTCGTTGCCATCCGCCTCGACGATGCGGCCGTCCCGTTGAATTACGGCCGCTCCGCTCTCCCCATTCGCAATCTCCGCTGGCGGTCGGGGCGTAGGTAATCCAGCCATCACCTCCGGGCAGACCGACACGACACGGCCTTCACTGATCCAGCGGTCTAGCAGCGCGTCCTGAAGGGTCTTCGCCGAGCCGTTGTATCGTACCGGCCTGCCGAGGAGGCAGGCACTGACCAGCACCTTGGCCAGCGTCATGCGTTCACCGCGAGCGCAGAAAACAGGGGCAGCACATGTTCCCTCGTCAGCGGTGCAAGCGGCATTGCCTCAGCCATCGCCGGGTCCGCCCAAACGGCTTCTTCGATTTCAAGGCTGGGTTCCGGATCATGTGCGATACGGACATGAAATAGTTCCGCCTGAACCGATCGCCCTGGTTCGTTCGCGGCCGGCGCGGTGAAGCAGCCCAGATACCGGGCCGGCGCGTGGTCGATGGAGAAGCCAATTTCTTCGTGCAATTCGCGGCAGAGGGCTTCGAGCGGACTTTCCCCCGCCTCGATCTTTCCGCCTGCCTGCATGAACCATCTGGTGCCGGCCTTTCGGACCAGAAGCGTTCGCCCTTGGCCGTCATCGATCAAGGCGGCAGCTATTCGGATGGTCTTGGCGTCGGGCATGGACCATTCATTGCGCTGGCGGACCGAAACGGCAAGCGTCGAGGACACGCCGGCATTCCCGTTTCTGCATCCTTTTCGGAACGCCTCAGCCATCTCGATCGCCGTTCCCGATCGGGAAGGTCGTCAGGATGAGAGGAATGCTGCCAGTGACGCTGCGTCCGTAGCGCAGTGCCCGCCATAGAGCGGGTGCCATTCCGTCTTGACGCCGCGCTTGCGCGCCATGTCGGCAAGCCGCTGCGTGCCCTCGAAATTGCCGTAAACGTCATACAGGCCGTTCGACAGGTAGAGCGCCGGATAGGCCGGCCCCGCCCGCTCGATCAGGGCGAGCGGCGAAACGCGCTGCCACTGGGCATCGTTCGCCGCATATTTCCGCGCCATCATCCATACGCCGAAGATGATCTCGGGGTTCGCACCCGTGCGCTGCATCGTCGCGCGGATCGTGGACAGCGATGCGAACGGCGAGGTCGAATAGACGCCGGGGCATAGCGCCGCGATCTTGGCGAACCGCGACGGATAGGACAGGCCGGCGATCAGGACGTTGAGGCCGCCCATCGACTCTCCCATCAGGAGGCGGCGACGCGGACGCCCGATCTTCGTTTCGATCGCCGGCAGGCGGGCCATCAGATCATCCAGCAGTCCGCTGTCGGATTTCGTTCCTTTCGGGGTCAGCAGCCAGGTCGAACCATAGGATATTGTCACGACGGTGGGCGGCAGCCCGGGGCGGCGCTGCCATTCCGACTGGATCAGCGCGGTGAGATAGGTGTCGTCGTTCCAGATGCGCTCGTCGAGGTTGCGACCATGCATATGATAGACGACATCGCCGTTCGTCCCCCGCCGATCGCGATAGACGCAGTAGCGCAGCGACCCGGACGTACCGCACGCTTCCTCCGCCGGGCGGAACGACACCTTTTGAGCGCCCCGCGTCTGCGTGATCTCTCCCCATGCGTAGTAGATCAGGGCGGCAATGAGTGCCGCGACAAGCCAGTATCGATAGGGGCGCGTCAGCATCGACCTTGCCCCGCGACGGAGCCTGCCGCCAGCAGAAGACCCGGACACGCGCTCAGGCCAGTGCGACGAGCAGATGCCGGTCGGACGACGATCCATCCGTTGTGCCGGACGTTCCGGAACCGACCGCGGCGGGGACTCCTGCCAGTTTCGGCAGCGCCAGGAGGCTCAACGCATAGCCGATGATGGCGCTGCCGCCATAACCGACGATCGGCGTGGGGTAGTTACCAAGCGCGGCCGCCATGATCGCGGCGAACCAGACTGCGCCGAAAGCGGCGTAGGTCGCGCGGTTTTCGGCATCGCGATTCCAACCGACGATCGCCGGGACCAGGAGCAGCGCCAAGCCCCCCCACACTGCCAGACCGGCACCGGCGTGAACGTCGAAGGACGAGTAGAGAATTTGATCGACATAGGGGACCGCCGGCAGTGTATCGGCACGAACCAGCGTTGCCGCGAAGCCGGCGACGCTGGCGGCGAGCGCCACGACGACATGCCTGTCGCGACGTATGACCAGCACGGCAGCGAGGCATAATACGAGCATCCCCGCCATCGCCCGGTCGGGTTGAAGCGCCATTGCGGCAGCGCCAGCGATGATGCCGGCGGTCGCCATTACGCTGCGAGTTCGGCAGAAGGCGACGAGCATCACCGGTAACAGGATCAGGCTCGGTTGGATGGCCAGTCCGCCGAGGCTCACCCAGCGCGCCGCGCCTTCGACCTCGGAGCCGAGCAGCGCGGTCGCGAGCAGCGCGCCCGCCATCGCGATGATCGCACCGCCCGTCCATCGTTGACCCGCGGCGACTGTGCGGCCGAGCAGCGCCAGCATCGTCAGGCCGATCACCAATGCGCCGGCGTTGATCCCAAGATAGCGCATCGGCGCACCGGCGATCGCCATATAGGCAACACCAAGCACCACGGCACCAATCGCGCAGGCGATGCCGAGGGCGCGAGGGCGACGCATCGTTGCGTCCAGGATGTGCATGGTGGTCGATCCTTTGGAGAACGGAGCGCCGTCGCCGGTCAGCGAGGCGAAGGGTTGAAGAAGATGCGACGCGACCGCCCGCGGCATCAGCCCGCACAGGCTATCGAGCGTGAACAGGAGCGCTTTGGTATCGTCCGGGATGCTGGCCGCCTCGCAGCGAACCGCCCATCCCCACGCTTGCAACGGGGGCGGCAGCACCGCTTGCAGTGCGCGGCAGGCCAGGTCGGTAAGACCCCGGCGAAGGCCGGCGCTCATATGGTCGCCCCCCGGCGTGGCACGGCAGATGTCGCCGTCTGTCCCGGGGGATTGGCCCGGGCGAGCTGCACGCCGCTCGCCGTCAGCCGGTAGGCATGTCGCGGCGGCCGCCCTCCTTCAACCGGCTGCTGCCATTCGGCTTCGAGATAGCCTTGCGCTTCCAGGCGGATCAGGAGCGGATAGAGGGTGCCGGATTTCACATCGGCGAGCCGTGCCAGTTCATAGCCGTGAGACCATCGGCTTCCGGCATCGAGCAGGACGGCGAGAACCATCCGGGCATGGGGTGAGAGCGCACGTGTTCGAGACATGTACAATAAATCTACCTAGGTCGACTTAACGTCAAGCGGTGATTTCGCTTCAGCTCCCAGCCGGGGTAACCGGTCAAATTTCACGTCCGCGACTTCTGGCGGTTGTCAGGAAGCGACTGGCACGATCATGTTCGTCGACCGAAAACCATTGTAAAGTCCGTCGTTGCCGCGTGGCAAAGCTGACCGGTCAGCAGATTCTCTACCCACAGTTCGACGCTGACATTGATTGCGTTGCGTCCGGTGCGGGAGATCGCCGGGACCAATTCGATCATCTCGCCGGTTTTGATGGGAGACCTAAAATCGATGCGATCGGAGGCCGCCATCACGATGACTGCACGGCTGCAGCGCGTCGCGGCGACGAACGCGGCCTTGCCCATCATCTTGAGCGCGTCGCCGCCATATAGCGTGCCGTAGTGATTGGTCTGTGGTGGAAAGATCATGTCGACCATCCGAAGCTTGTTGTCCTGCGACGCGCCGGCCGACACGCGCGCCGGCAGCGGCAGACGCGTGTCAGGCCCCTTTACCGCAACGAGGGTAAACCGCCCCTGCGTGCAGAGCCGGCGTTCCGCACTGGTCATGCCGTCGGCGACGAGTTCAACCGCTACGTCCAGTGAGCTACGCCCCACCCTCGTAACGCATGCGGTCGCGATGATGAGATCGCCGATCCGCGCAGGCGAGGTAAAATCGATCTTCTCCGAGGATGCCGTGACGAACGGCGCCCGGGTCGAGCAAACAAGCTTCGGTAAGCGTGGCACGCGCAGGCGTCGTATCAAGATATAAAGATATCTTTATATGCCGGTTGACAGCACCTATCGTGATGGTGTTGAACCGCCGTGTCGAGGTTCCTCACCCCAGGCATGGCGATGAGGCTAAGACGGGAAGCCGGTGATGCTCTTCGGGGCAGAATCCGGCGCTGCCCCCGCAACTGTAAGCGGCGAGCGGCGGTTCCTTTTTTGTGTCACTGGGCTCCCGCAACGAGCCCGGGAAGGCCGGAACCACCGCGTTGACCCGTGAGCCAGGAGACCTGCCTCCGACGCGATAACGTTCCTCGGACGGGGGTTCCTCCGGTGGATCGCGCTTGACGCAAGGCCCGTGGTTTACGCCATCCCGGCCTGTCTATGCCTTGCGCGCTCTTCCTGCCCCCTGCCCGCAAAAGCAGGTGAGTCATGACGAATAGCGGGTTCACGTTCACGATCAGCAGCATCCCGTTCGATGAGGAGTATCGTCCTGCCGACGACACGCGCATCACCACGAATTTCGCGAATCTCGCTCGCGGAAAGAGTCGTCGGGAGAATCTGCGCAACACGCTGGCGATGATCGACCATCGCTTCAACGCGCTGATGCACTGGGACAATCCTGCCGGTGATCGCTACAGGGTGGAGCTGAAGATCGTCTCGGCAGCGCTCGGGATCGAGGCCGGCGACAGCAATGCAGCGTTTCCGCTGATCGAAATCCTCCACACCACCGTCACCGACAAGATCGGCGGCGCGCGGACCGACGGGATGGTCGGCAACAATTTCTCCTCCTACATACGGGATTACGACTTCAGTGTCGTTCTGCCGGGCCATCTCGAAAAGACTGCGAACGGCCTGCCACCGGAAGGCTTCGGTGATCTCCACGGCAATTTGTTCAAGCAATTCCTCCATTCCGGCGCCTATCGCGAAAATTTCCGGAAGCCGCCGGTCATTTGCCTGAGCATCTCAAGCAAAGAGGTCTACCACCGGACGGCGAACGTGCATCCGATACTCGGGGTGGAATACAGGAACGACAGGTTCTCACCGACCGATCGGTATTTTGCGAAGATGGGGATGAAGGTGCGGTACTTCATGCCGCCGCACGGCGTCGCCCCGCTGGCCTTCTACCATATCGGCGATCTGGTCAGCGACTATACCAATTTCGAACTGGCCAGCACGATCAGCACGATGGAAACCTTCCAGAAGATCTACCGCCCGGAGATCTATAACGCCAATTCCGTGGCGGCAGAGCGTTACCAGCCCAGCCTGCAGTCTCGCGACTATTCGCTGACCCGCATCGTCTACGATCGC
>JBELMF010000006.1:0-40356 GCA_042096015.1 Sphingomonas sp. | reverse complement strand
AGGCATTCTCCAGCCGTTCGGCGAAAAAGGTCTATTGGGCGCTGGTCGTCGGCGTTCCCTCAATCGATGACGGCACTGTCGACCTGCCGATCGCCAAGCAGCCGGGCACCGGCGGCGAAAAAATGCATGTGGACGAGGAGAACGGACAGCCCTCGCGCAGCCGCTATCGCGTGATCGAGCGTGCTGGCAACCGTGCCTGCTGGGTCGAGCTACAGCCGTTCACCGGGCGCACCCACCAGTTGCGCGTTCACATGGCGGCGATCGGCCACCCCATCGTCGGCGACGGCAAGTACGGTGGTCCGGCGGCGTTCCTGACCGGCGGGATCAGCCGCAAGATGCACCTTCACGCACGGCGCATCCGCGTCGACCACCCCGACGGCGGCGCCATCGACGTGACGGCCGACCTGCCGACCCATTTCGCTGAAAGTCTCAAGGGGCTCGGGTTCGAAGAAATGAGCGGCGAGATGATGCCGATGGACACCAAGCCCGAGCCGACCCGCGAGGATCGCAAGGCCAAGGCCCGCGCGCACGCCAAGCAGGTGCGCAAGGCGCGGCGCGGCGAGCGGCGCGGGCGCGGCGACCGAGGGTGAGCGCCGCAACGACGGTTGCGGCGAGACCTTTCGGTTAGTTCGTCAGGGTCAGCAGCGGTATGCCCGCCGCGGTGGTCACGGCATGGGTGAACAGGATCAGCGACGCGCCGCCGGTGATCCCGCACAGCACATAGCCGACATAGTTGAGCACGGGCGGGTTGGGGCGGCGCAACTTGGCGTTGCGCGACGCGCCCGAGAAAATGAAGCTCACCAGCAATCCGTAGAAAAATACCGCCGTGCCGACCATCGCCGTTCCCGTTGTCCAAGGCTCGTAAAGGTGAGGCCTGCCCCCCCGGGCCCGCTCTCGCTATGTCATGCGGTAAACCATAAAGCCGATCGGTAACCAATAGCTTGCCGGCCCGTTGGTCCCGTTCCGGGTTCATCTGGTCGCGACTGGTAAGGCGGCGGCGCTTGCGACATAGCGGCTGGCATGACACCCGATCCCGCCCGGAACCGCTGGCTCACCCTGGTCCTCGTCCGCCTTGTAACCGCCCTGGGGGCCGTGCTCGGCGTTATTCTGCTCGCACAGGGCGAGGAGACGGGCCGAAAGCTGTTGGGCGGCGCAATTCTGCTGGCTTCACTCTGGGCCATGGCGGTGCTGCCCCCGGCGCTGGCGCGGCGCTGGCGGAGCCCGGTGGAATGAAGCGGTTCTGGCAGAATGCTGTGGTCGCCGCCGACGGGGTCGTGCATCTTGACGGCCGACCGGTCCGCACGCCCGGCCGCCAGCCGCTCGCGCTGCCTACCGCGGCCCTTGCGGCGGCGGTGGCGCAGGAATGGCGTGACGTCGGCGAGACGGTGGATCCCCGCGCGATGCCGCTGACCGGCCTGGCCAACGCAGCCATCGACCGGGTTGCGCCCGATCCCGGCGCCTTCGCAGCCGGGCTGGCCGCCTATGGCGAGAGCGATTTGCTGTACTATCGCGCCGAGTCGCCCCCCGAACTGATCGCGCGTGAGGAAGCGGCATGGGATCCCCTGCTCGACTGGGCGCGCGACCGCTACGACATCCACTTCGAACCGGTCAGCGGCATCATCCACCGGCCGCAGCCGGCCGCCACCCTTGCCCGGCTCGCCGACGCCGTGGCGAGCCGATCGGCATTCGCGCTGGTTGCGCTGCAGCCCTTGGTGACGATCAGCGGCACGTTGATCGGAACGCTGGCGCTGGCTGAAGGTGCGGTGGACGCCGATGGCCTGTGGCATGCGGCGACGGTGGACGAGCGCTGGCAGGTCGAACAATGGGGCGACGACCCGTTGGCGGCCGACGCCCGTGCAGCACGACGGCGCGACTTCGACGCCGCGGTCCGCTTCCTGCGCCTGCTCGACTGATCGGCGCGATCAGTTCTTCAGCAGGCTGCGGATGAAGCCGATGATCCCGGTCTGGCGCGACCGCTTGAGCCGCTCGGCGGCCAGGATCGTCCGGACGCACTCGAAGCACTGCTCCAGATCGTCGTTGACCAGCACATAGTCATAGCCATCCCAGTGGCTCACCTCGTTGGCGGCGCGCGCCATGCGGGCATCGATCACCTGCTGGCTGTCGGTGGCGCGCTTCTCCAACCGGTCGCGCAGGATCGCCATCGAGGGCGGCAGGATGAACACGCGCACCACGTCCCCACCGGCGAGCTGGTGCAGCTGCTGCGCGCCCTGCCAATCGATATCGAACAGGATGTCGCCGCCCTCGCTCAGCGTGTGGAACACGTCGGCCTTGGGCGTGCCGTAGCGGTTGTCGAAGACGTGCGCCCATTCGAGGAATTCGTGATTGTTCGCCATTTCGCGGAAGCGATCGAGCGGGACGAAATGATAATCCTTGCCGTCCACTTCGCCGGGCCGCGGCGCGCGCGTGGTGTAGGACACCGACATCGACAGTTCGGGTTCCGCGGCGAGCAGCTTCTTCGCGATCGTCGACTTTCCGGCTCCCGATGGCGAGGAAAGGACGAACAGCACGCCACGACGGCGCATGCCGTGCGGATCGGTGGAGGAGGACGCGGGCATGCGCGCTAGTGCCGCGTGGAGGGCGGGAGCGTCAAGGTCGCTTTGTATGACGCTTCACATCGTCAGTGGCATCGGAGCCGGACGTCAGCACCCTCGCCGCCGTCGTACCGGCCTTGCGCCGGGATCTACCGTTCGGAGAACTCGTCGACTTTTCCGGAACGATGACGCCGGGACACTCCCGGCATGACGTCGGTCTGGTGATCCAACGTCACCGCATCCCGCGTCCCGCCATACCTTTCGACGCGCGACGACGATCGTATATCTTCTTCGCCACATAACCACCGCCGAGCAGCAGCCCGAGCGGACCGGTGCGGGTGACGGCGCGGGCGGCAAGCATGCCGATGGCCGCGCCCTTCAGCCCACCACGCCCATCACGTTGGTCAATCTCCTTGCCGACGAGCGCGCCGATGATGGTCCGAAGCATAAGCAATCCTTTTGTTACGCTTCGAAAACCACCGGCGAGCGGGTCAGGTTCCCGCCCGCATCACCGTCCCAGCATAGCCTCCGGCCGTACCACGCGGTCGAAGGTTTTGCCGTCGACCAGGCCGAGTGCGAGGCCCGCCTCGCGCAACGTCAGGTCATGCTCGTGGGCGTGCTTGGCGATCTTGGCGGCATTGTCGTAACCGATCTCTGGCGCCAGCGCGGTCACCAGCATCAGCGACCGGCCGACCAGATCGGCGATCTGCTTCTCGTTCGCCGTCATCCCCTCGACGCAGCGTTCGGCGAAGCTCGTCATCCCGGTCGCCAGCAGGTGGATCGAGCGGAGCACGTTGGCGCCGATCAGCGGCATGAACACGTTGAGCTCGAAATGCCCCTGCATGCCGCCGACCGTCACCGCCTGATGATTGCCGATCACCTGCGCCGCCACCATCGTCAGCGATTCGCACTGGGTGGGGTTCACCTTGCCGGGCATGATCGAGCTGCCCGGCTCGTTCGCGGGAAGCGACAACTCGCCGAGTCCCGAGCGTGGGCCGGAGCCGAGGAAGCGAACGTCGTTGGCGATCTTGGTCAGCGCCGCCGCCAGCGTGTTGAGCGCACCGGAAAAGAACACCAGCCCGTCCTTGGCGGCAAGCTGCTCGAACTTGTTGGGCGCGCTTTCGAAATCCCAACCGGCGATGTCGCTGATTGCCGCGGTCATGTCCCCGGCCCAGCCAGCCGGCGCGTTCAGCCCGGTGCCGACCGCGGTGCCGCCGATCGCGAGCTTGCGGATGTTGCCGTTCAGCGCCCCCTCGATCCGCGCGCGGCAGCTGATGAGCTGCGCGGCATAGCCGGAAAATTCCTGTCCCAGCGTCAGCGGCGTCGCATCCTGCGTGTGCGTGCGGCCGATCTTGACGATATGGTCCCAAGCCTCCGCTTTTGTGGCGAGCGCCTTGGTCAGCGTCTCCAGCGCCGGCAAGAGCCTATCGCGGGTCGCGATGGCCGTGGCAACGTGCAGCGCCGTCGGGAAGCTGTCGTTCGACGACTGGCTCATGTTGACGTGATCGTTGGGATGCACCGGCGCCTTGCCGCCGCGCGTCCCCGCGAGCTGCTCGTTGGCGTAGCCTGCGATCACCTCGTTCACGTTCATGTTGGTCTGCGTGCCCGATCCGGTCTGCCAGATGACCAGCGGGAACTGGTCATCCAGCTTGCCCGCGGTGATCTGCTGCGCGGCATCCTCGATCGCGGCGACGATCCTCGCGTCCAGGCCGTGCTTGGCGTTCACCCGCGCCGCGGCCTGCTTCACGATCGCCTGCGCGTGGACGATGCCGATCGGCATCCGCTCGGTCGCGCCGAACGGGAAGTTCTCGATCGAACGCTGCGTCTGCGCGCCCCAATAGGCGTTTGCCGGCACCTCGATGGCGCCGATCGAATCAGTTTCGGTGCGTGTGTCGGTCATGCGCTCGCCAATCGTTGATGTCGGGCGCTAGATGCGATGCGTTCGCAAGAGGTGCAAGGGTTGGCGCCAACCCGGCGTCGATCCGGTGTCCAACGATCGACGAAAGCTGGGGCTCGTCGCTTTGCAGAGCATCGCTCAAAACACCGCCGTCATGGGAGTAATTCCCATGACGTTGAACGCGGCGCTGCCGCGTCGGCCGGCGGTTCGCCTCGCTGCGCGACCGCCGCATAGCCGTGCTACGCGGCTCGGTCCCTACTTCTTCCGCTTGAAATCCACGCTGACCACGTTCGACCCGTCCTCACCGGCCGGCGTTGGCGAGCCGTCATTTTCCGCCGGATCGTGCGGCTCCGGGCCATCGCCCGGTCCTTCGGTGGCCTGGAAGCGCAGCTCGAAATTTACCGCCGGATCGTGAAAGCCGGTGATCGCCGAATAGGGGATCACCAGCTTCGAGGGCACCTGGTTGAAGCTCAGCCCAACCGAGAAGCGCTCGGCATCGACCGTCAGATCCCAGAAACGGTTCTGCAGCACGATCGTCATCTCGTCCGGGAAACGTTCGATCAGCCGCTGCGGGATATCGACCCCCGCGCCTTGCGTCTTGAAGGTGATGTAGAAATGATGCTCGCCCGGCAGCCCGCCGCCGGTCGCCACCGATCCCAGCACGCGGCCAACAACGGCGCGCAGGGCCTCCTGCACGATTTCATCGTACGGAATCAGGCTGTCGGGTGCTTGGTCGTCCATTTGTGCCATGGGTAGCGGCCCCAAGCGCTTGGTCAAGATTGCATGGCGCCACCGCTCCGCTATGTGCCCGCGCATGCGCACCGCCACGATCCGCCGCGATACCAGCGAAACCAAGATCGCGGTTTCCGTCAACCTCGACGGGACCGGCAGCTACCGCGTCTCCACCGGCGTCGGCTTCTTCGATCACATGCTGGAGCAATTGTCGCGCCATTCGCTGATCGACCTGGACGTCGATACCAAGGGCGATCTGCACATCGATCAGCACCATACGGTGGAGGACACCGGCATCGCGATCGGCGAAGCGATCGCGCAGGCGCTGGGCGACAAGCGTGGCATCCGCCGCTACGGCGACGCGCTCTCGCCGATGGACGAGACGCTGACACGCGTCGCGCTGGATATCTCGGGCCGCCCGTGGCTGGTGTGGAAGACCGAGTTCAGTCAGAAGCGGCTCGGCGAGATGGACACCGAGATGTTCAAGCACTGGTTCCACAGCTTCGCCCAGGCTGCCGGCATCACCCTTCACGTCGAAACTCTCCACGGCGAGAACAACCATCACATCGCCGAAAGCGCCTTCAAGGGGCTGGCTCGGGCGCTCCGGCAGGCGATCGAGATCGATCCGCGCAAGGCCGATGCGATCCCGTCGACGAAAGGCGTGTTGTGAGGGAAGTAAGCGCCACTTCTTCTCCCCTCCCGCTGGCGGGAGGGGTCGGGGGAGGGCCTATCTCCTATGCTGAGCCAGCGCTCAAGGACAGCCCCTCCCCTAGCCCCTCCCGCAAGCGGGAGGGGAATTGATGCTCGCCCTCGTCGACATTCAGTCCGGCAATCTCCACTCGGTCGAGAACGCGCTCCGCGCGGCCGGTGCGACCGACGTCACCATCACCGCCGATCCGGACGCGATCGCCCGTGCCGACCGCATCGTCCTCCCCGGGGTGGGTGCGTTCGGCGCCTGTGCGGCGAACCTGCGCGCGGTGGACGGGCTCGAATCGGCGCTACGCCGGCGCGTGCTCGATGAAGGCGCGCCGTTCCTGGGCATCTGCGTCGGCATGCAGTTGCTCGCCCAGCACGGCGAAGAGCTCGGCCAGCACCGCGGCCTCGGCTGGTTTGCTGGCAGCGTGCGGCGGCTCGATCCCGCCGGCAGCGACGCCAAGGTCCCGCACATGGGCTGGAACGACGTCGCCCCGCTCGGCGAGCATCCACTGATCCCCAGCGGCGAGGCCTATTTCCTTCACAGCTACGCCTATGAGGGCGAAGGCGTGATCGCTCGTACCGATCATGCCGGCCCGGTCACCGCCGCGATCGGCCGCGACACCATCGTCGGCGTCCAGTTCCACCCCGAGAAGAGCCAGCGCTACGGCCTCGCGCTCCTCGCCAATTTCCTGAAGTGGCGTCCATGAGCCTTATCGTCTTTCCCGCCATCGATCTGAAAGCCGGTCAGGTCGTGCGCCTCGCCGAAGGCGACATGGATCGCGCCACCATCTACGGCGACGATCCCGCTGCGCAGGCGACGATCTTCGCCGAAGCGGGGGCCGGCCACCTCCATGTGGTCGATCTCGACGGTGCCTTCGCCGGCGAAAGCCGCAATGGCGAGGCGGTGCGCGCTATCGTCGAGCGCTTCCCCGGGCACGTCCAGCTGGGTGGCGGCATCCGCACGCCCGAGAGCGTCGAGGCGTGGTTCGATGCCGGGGTCGCACGGGTCGTGATCGGCACCGCCGCGCTCGAACATCCGCAATTCGTCCGCGACATGGCGGCGGCGTTCCCGGGCGGCATCGTCGTTGCGGTGGATGCGCGCGACGGCATGGTGGCGACCAAGGGCTGGGCAGACGTGTCGACCACCAGCGCGGTCGATCTCGCCCGTCGCTTCGAGGACGCCGGGGTTGCCGCCTTGCTGTTCACCGACGTGGGGCGCGACGGGCTGCTGAAGGGCTGCAACGTCGAGGCGACGGTCGATCTCGCCCGCGCCGTGTCGATCCCGGTGATCGCCAGCGGCGGCGTGAAGGGCATCGGCGACATTCACGTGCTGGCGCTCCACACCCGTGACGGGGTGGAGGGCGTGATCACCGGGCGCGCCTTGTACGACGGGCGACTCGATCTAGCGGCGGCGCTGAACGTAGCAGCCGCGGCATGACCGTCCGCGCCCGCGTCATCCCCTGCCTCGACGTGGCCAACGGTCGCGTCGTGAAGGGCGTCAATTTCGTCGATCTGATCGATGCCGGCGATCCCGTCGAACAGGCCCGCGCCTATGACGCGGCGGGTGCGGACGAGTTGTGCTTCCTCGACATCACCGCCAGCCACGAAGCACGTGACACAATCCTCGACGTGGTGCGCCGCACCGCCAAGGTGTGCTTCATGCCGCTTACCGTCGGCGGCGGCGTGCGCACCGCGGACGACGCCCGCGCCCTGCTGCTCGCCGGGGCGGACAAGGTGGCGGTGAACTCCGCCGCGGTGGCCCGGCCGGAGGTGGTCGCCGACATTGCAGAGCGCTTCGGCAGCCAATGCTGCGTTGCCAGTGTCGATGCGCGACGGGTCGGTGACGGCTGGGAGGTGTTCACCCACGGCGGCCGCCGCGCGACCGGTATCGACGCGATCGCCCACGCACTCCGACTGGCGGAACTCGGCGCCGGAGAGATACTGCTGACCTCGATGGATCGTGACGGCACGCGCGACGGCTATGATCTCGACCTCGTGCGCGCGGTGGCCGATCGCACCAGCGTACCGGTGGTCGCCTCCGGCGGTGTCGGCAGCCTCGACGATCTCGTCTGCGGCGTGACCGAGGGGCATGCCTCCGCTGTGCTGGCCGCGTCGATCTTCCACTTCGGCCAGGCGACGATCGCGGATGCGCATGCCGCCTTGGCACGCGCCGGCGTGCCGGTACGCGCGCATTGACCTAGTGTTTCTCCAGGCGCTCACATCGGCGGCTGCCACCTTCACACCGCGGCGCGGGCCGGAGCTGTCCGATGTCGCATTGTTCGTCGTCGCCGCCGTCGCCGTCTGGTTCACCCGGCGCGCGCTTCGCAACCGCAACCGCAACCGCAACCGCAAAGGTTGACCTTGCACCGCGCGCGGGGCACCTCGCATCGTCTATGGCCGAAGACATCCTCGACCGTCTCGAAGCGACGATCCGCGCCCGCAAGGACAGCCCCGCCGTCCGTTCCTACACCGCCAGCCTGTTCTTCCAGGGCCGCCACAAGATCGCTCAGAAGGTCGGCGAGGAGGCGGTGGAAACCGTAATCGCCGCCTGCTCGGGTGAGGATGGCGACATCATCCCCGAAGCGGCGGACCTCATGTTCCACCTGCTCATCCTGCTCGCCGACGCCGGGCTGTCGCTGAACGACGTACGCGCCGAGCTCGCGCGCCGCGAAGGGCAGTCGGGCCACGACGAAAAGGCCGGCCGCCCCCTGTCCTTCCGTCCGGAGTGAGCGCCATGCCTGTCGATGCCACCCTTCCTTATGACGATCAGAACATCTTTGCCCGCATCTTGCGCGGCGAAATCCCGTCGCGGAAGGTCTATGAGGACGAGCACGCCCTCGCCTTCCACGATATCGCGCCGTGGTCGCCCACCCACATCCTGGTGATCCCGAAGGGGCCGTACGTCAGCTGGGACGATTTCTCGCTGCACGCCGGGGAGGCGGAGATCGCCGGGTTCGTGCGTGCGGTAGGCAAGGTGGCGCGCGAGGCCGGACTGGTCGAGCCCGGCTACCGCCTACTCGCCAACGCCGGGCCGCACAGCCACCAGGAAGTGCCGCACCTGCACGTCCACATCCTGGCGGGCCGCCCGCTCGGCCCCATGCTGGTGCAGAACGACGGGCGGCAGTGACGGGTCAGGCGTGACAGAAATGCTGCAATCGCGTCCCAAGAGACGCTGAAGGGATTGCACGCGCCCGATCTCCCGCTAGGCTCGCACCTTTCGTGACATCAGCGGTCGGATAAGGCCGCACACCCGGGGGATGGGCCGCACATGATCTTTGGCCGAGTAAAGCCGCTCGACGCCATTCTGGCGACTGCCGAGAAGAAATCGTTACACCGCACGTTGGGCTGGTTTCAGCTGACGCTGTTCGGCATCGGATGCGTGATCGGAACGGGCATCTTCGTGCTGACCTCAGCCGGCGCGCAGAAGGCAGGGCCGGGCCTGATGCTGGCCTTCGCCATCGCCGGTGCGATCTGCATCGTCGCGGCGCTGTGCTATGCGGAAATTGCCGCGATGATCCCGGTGGCCGGGTCTGCCTATACCTACACCTATTCCACCATGGGCGAGGTGCTGGCGTGGACGGTCGGCTGGGCGCTGATCCTCGAATATGCCGTGGCGGCCAGCGCCGTGTCGGTCGGCTGGTCGGGCTATTTCACCGGCACCATCCTGAACGAGTTCTTAGGAATACATCTGCCCGCCTGGCTGTCCGGCGCACCACTCGCGCTGGGCGGCGTCGAGGGCGGGTTCATCAACCTGCCCGCCGTCCTGATTTCGCTGCTCATCACCTGGCTGCTGATGGTGGGCACGACCGAGAGCGCGCGCGTCAATGCGGTGCTGGTCGCGATCAAGGTAACGGCGCTGACCGCCTTCGTGCTCCTGACGCTGCCGTCGGACTATTTCTCCACCGACAAGTTCAACCCGTTCCTCCCTGCCGGCGTGTTCGGCGGCTTCGGCTCCGGGCTTGGCGCGGTGGGCGCGGCGGCGACGATCTTCTTTGCCTATGTCGGCTTCGACGCGGTTTCCACTGCAGCGGAAGAGACCAAGAACCCGCAGCGCAACGTGCCGATCGGCCTGGTCGGCTCGCTCCTGTTCTGCACCGTCTTCTACATCCTCGTCGCCGCCGGCGCGATCGGCACCGTCGGCGGTCAGCCGATCATGGGGCCGAACGGCATACCCTTCCCGGCCGGTTCGGAGGAACTGGCGCGCCAGTGCGCCACCTACGCCGCCGACGAACGGCCGCTCGTCTGCTCGAACGAGGCGCTGGCGCACGTGCTGCGGCAGATCGGCTGGTCGGGCGTCGGCAACATGCTCGGCATCGCTGCCTTCCTGGCGCTGCCGTCGGTGATCCTGATCCTGATGTTCGGCCAGACCCGCATCTTCTTCGTGATGAGCCGCGACGGTCTGCTGCCGGAGAAGCTCTCCGCGGTGCACCCGAAGTGGAAGACGCCGTATATCGTGACGGCGCTGACCGGCGCGGCGGTGGCCTTTGCCGCGGCCTTCCTGCCGGTCGGCAAGCTCGCCGACATCGCCAACGCCGGCACCCTCTATGCGTTCATGATGGTGGCCATCGCGGTGATGATCCTGCGCCGCACGGCCGCGAACCGTCGGCGTGATTTCAAGACGCCGGCGCTCTGGCTGATCGGCCCGGCGACGATCGTCGGCTGCGTCTTCCTGTTCTTCAACCTGCCGCTCGATGCGATGCTCGTGCTCCCGATCTGGGGCGGCATCGGGCTCGTCATCTATTATGGCTACAGCTATCGCGCCTCGCATCTCGGTCGCGGCATCATCGAAGTGCATGAGGACGAGGCCGTGAGCGAGATCGATCCGCCGGTACCCGGCGCACATTGATCTACCGGCGCGAGCTTGGCGAAGCTGGCCTGGTGCCCATCGCACAGGGTGCCTTCGACAAGCTCGCGGCCGACGGAGTAGAGGGTGCACATGCCATCTACGCCGCGCTCCGAATCAGAGGCCGCCGCTGAGCTCGCGACGCTCGCCGCGGAAATCGCCCGCCACAACCGCCTCTATCATACCGATGACGCGCCGGAGATATCGGACGCCCAGTATGACGCGCTCGTCCGGCGCAACAGCACGATCGAGGCCGCTTACCCACAACTGATCCGCGCCGATTCGCCGTCGCGCCAGGTGGGCGCGGCGCCGGCAGGACACCTCGCCAAGGTTGCGCACGCCCGGCCGATGACGAGCCTCGACAACGCCTTTTCTGACGAGGAGGTCGAGGAGTTCGTCGCCCGCGTCCGCCGCTTCCTTCGCCTCGCCGACGATGCCGAGGTCGCGCTCACCGCTGAGCCCAAGATCGACGGTCTTTCCTGCTCGCTCCGGTACGAGAACCGCCGGTTGGTGCAGGCGCTCACTCGAGGCGACGGCACGACCGGCGAAGACGTGACCGCCAACGTCCGCACCATTGGCGACATCCCCGCCACCATCCCGGCGGGCGCGCCCGACATCGTCGAGGTCCGCGGCGAGGTTTACATGGCGAAGGACGATTTCGCCGCGCTCAATCAGCGGCTTGCGGATGAAGCAGCGGAGACGGGCAAGGAAGCGCGGCAGTTCGCCAATCCGCGCAACGCCGCTGCCGGCTCCTTGCGCCAGAAGGACGCCGCCGTCACGGCAAGCCGTCCGCTACGCTTCCTCGCCCATGGCTGGGGCGAGACAAGCGCGCTCCCCGCCGACACGCAGACGGGGATGATCGAGCAGATCCGCAGCTGGGGCTTCCCGGTCGCGGAAGGCTTCGTGCGCGTGGCCACCGCCGCCGAGGCGCTCGCGCACTATCGCGCGATCGAGGCACAGCGCGCGGATCTGCCGTTCGATATCGACGGCGTGGTTTACAAGGTCGACCGGCTCGATTGGCAGGATCGCCTCGGCTTCGTCGCGCGTGCGCCACGCTGGGCAATCGCGCACAAATTTCCGGCGGAGCGCGCACAGACCACGCTCAACGATATCGACATCCAGGTCGGTCGCACCGGAAAGCTGACGCCGGTGGCGAAGCTGGAGCCGGTTACCGTCGGCGGCGTCGTGGTGCGCAACGCCACGCTTCACAATGCTGATGAGATCGCGCGGCTGGGCGTCCGGCCCGGCGACCGAGTCGTGCTCCAACGCGCCGGCGATGTCATTCCGCAGATCGTCGAGAACCTCACCCGCGATGTGACCCGCCCCGACTGGCACTTCCCCAGCCACTGCCCCGAATGCGGCTCCGAGGCGGTGCGTGAGCCGGGCGAGGTCGACTGGCGCTGCTCGGGTGGGCTCGTCTGTCCCGCACAGGCGATCGAACGGCTCCGCCATTTCGCCTCCCGTCACGCGCTCGACATCGAAGGGCTCGGCATCACCAACATCGAGAATTTCTACACCGACAAGCTGATCGCCCGACCGGCAGACATCTTCCGCATCACGCAGGAACAGTTGCTCGCCCGCGAACGCTGGGCCGAGATATCGGCCCGTAATCTGGTAGCGGCGATCGATGCCAAGCGCCAGCCGCCGCTCGATCGCTTTCTGTTCGCGCTGGGCATCCGCCACATCGGCGAAGTCACGGCGCGGGACCTGGCCCGTCGCTGGCGGAGTTGGGGACAATTTCGCGCGATGGTGCAATCGTGCATCCAGACACGCGATGCGATGCTGCAGGCCATCGGGGAAAGCGACGACAAGCATCTCGCCCGCACGGCCAAGGAACTCGCCGCTATTGTCGATACCAAGCAGGTCGGGCCGGAAGTGGCGCTGGCGCTGATCGACTTTTTTGCCGAGGAGCGAAACGATGCGGCGGTACGCGATCTGCTTACGGAAGTAACACCGGCGGATGTGGTCCACGAAACGCGCACGTCCGAAGTGTCCGGCAAGACGGTTGTCTTCACCGGCACCCTCGAAACGATGAGCCGGGACGAGGCCAAGGCACAGGCCGAGTCGCTGGGCGCAAAGGTCGCGGGCTCGGTTTCGGGCAAGACCGATCTGGTCGTGGCCGGGCCCGGCGCCGGTTCGAAGGTGAAGAAGGCCGCCGAGTTGGGCATCAGGGTGATCGACGAGGCCCAATGGCAGGGCATCGTGTCCGCTGCAGGTTAACGTGATCGACGGATATACGTGTCGCCTTTTTGCAACGCAGCGAAAGTGAATCCGGTTCCCTGCCGAATCCGGCTGCGCATGTAACGGAAGAGAAATATTACAGGCGCAACGGCGCGCCGGAAGGTTCGCCGATCGGTTTAGGGACCGGACGAAACAAAGCGGCGTTCGCTCAAGGGGAAAGTAGATGCGACATAACCTGTTTCTGGGCGCGGCTGCGGTCGCGCTCATCGCGCCGGTTGGTGCGATGGCACAGGAAACCACCTCGACTGTTCGTGGTGCAGTGACGAACAACGGGGCGCCGGTCGCCGGCGCCAGCGTGACGGTTGTCGATACCGGCACGAACAGCCGTTCCACTGCGACGACGAACGCCAACGGTGCGTTCAACATCGCGAATCTTCGCCCCGGCGGCCCCTACACCGTCGAAGTGACCAGCGCTGAAGGCAGCAAGACGGTCACCGACGTCTATACCGTCGTCAGCCAGCCGTATGACCTGACGATCGAACTCGCCGCAGCCGAGGGTGAAGAAGGCGGCGACATTGTCATCACCGCGTCGGCACTGTCGCGCGCGGGCGTGACGTCGGACGGCCCGCAGACGGTCCTCACACAGCGCGAGATCAGCCGCGTCGCAACGATCAACCGCGATATCCGCGATCTCGCCCGCCGCGATCCGTTCGCGCGCTTCGAAGAGACCGCCGGTGGCGGCCGCTCGATTTCGTTCGCCGGTATCAACCCGCGCTACAACCGCTTCTCGATCGACGGCGTCGTCGTCTCGGACAACTTCGGCCTGAACCCGGACGCCAACCCCACCCGCCGCGGACCGGTGCCGCTCGATTCGATCGGCCAGTTCAGCACCTCGGTCGCGCCGTATGACGTGCGCCAGGGTAACTTCCTCGGCGGTGCGATCGACGCGATCCTGACGACCGGCACCAACGATTTCCACGGCAACGCCTTCTACAGCCAGAATACCGACGGCCTGACCGGCGAGAAGATCGGCCGTAACATCGACACCAATCTCGATTTCAAGAGCGAAACCTACGGCGCCACGCTGTCGGGCCCGATCATCAAGGACAAGCTGTTCTTCATGGTTTCGGGTGAAAGGAACACCGAGGGCAATCCGCTTTCGCCGACCCCCGATCAGATCCCGGGCCTGACGCAGGGCCTGATCGACACCGTGACCGGTGTTGCCGATTCGGTATACGGCTTCGACGCGGGTACGCCGCTGCTGACCTCGACCGAGAAGGACGAGAAGATCGTCGGCAAGATCACCTGGAACATCAACGACGATCATCGCCTGTCGCTGAGCTACATCAACGCCTACGACGAAGCGAACTTCCTCCAGAACGGCAGCACCAGCCCGTCGAGCCCGTCCTACGGCCTGTCCTCGAATGCCTATAAGGCGACCGAGCTGCTGCGCGCCGGCATCGCCCAGCTGAACTCGCAGTGGACCGAAGCCTTCTCGACCGAAGCCCGCTTCCTCTACAAGAGCTACGAGCGCGGCGCACTGTCGCTGAACGGCAACGAGTTCGCTCAGTTCGGCGTCTGCACCGATGCGACCTCGATCGGCACGGCCAACCAGTGCCAGCCCGGCTCGCCGCGCATCTTCTTCGGCCCGGACATCTCGCGTCAGTCGAACGAATTCTACACCGACACCTATTCGGGCTCGGTGCTGGCGCGCCTGAACATGAACGGGCACGACCTGAAGGTCTTCGGTCAGTATGACGAAATCCGGATCTTCAACCTGTTCCTGCAGAACACGACCGGCAATTACTATTTCGACTCGCTGGCCGACTTCCAGGCACGCCGCGCCAACTCGGTGACGTTCCAGCGCCCGGCCTCGGGCAACGTCAACGACGCTGCTGCCGACTTCAAGTACCGTCAGTACACCTTCGGCATCCAGGACGACTGGCAGATCACCGATCGCCTGAACGTGTCGCTTGGTATGCGCTACGACCTGTTCGACGGTGCGAACGACATTCCGTTCAACCAGGGTTTCCAGACCCGTTACGGCTTCCCGAACACCAAGAACTTCAAGGGTCTTGGCCTGTTCCAGCCGCGCATCGGCGTGAACTGGGAGCCGATCGACGACGTCAAGCTGCGCGGCGGCTTCGGTATCTTCGGCGGCGGCACGCCGGACGTGTATCTGTCCAACAGCTATTCGAACGCCGGTGCCGGCGTCGGCGGCGTGGGCATCAACTCGGTGACCATCCAGCGGACGGCGACCGGCTACACGCTCAACGGTGCGGCGCTTGATCCGGCGATCGGTGCGGCGGTGCTGAACAACGTGTCGGGCAGCACCATCCCGGCCGAGCTGCAGGCGCTCATTCCGGATACCGGCGCAAACCCCACGGCGAACATCAACGCCCTGGATCGCAACTTCAAGATCCCGTCGGTGTACAAGGCGACGCTGTCGGCCGACTGGACCCCGCGCGACTTCCTGGGTGGCGGCTGGCGCTTTGGTGCGGACTATTACTTCAGCCGCACCAAGGATTCGATCCAGTTCGCCGACTATCGCTCGGTCGCGGTCGGTACCCTGCCCGACGGTCGTACCCGCTACGGCCCGCTGGTGGGCACCAACACCAACACCGATATCGTGCTGGCGAACGGCGATCGCGGTCGCAGCCACGTCGGCGTGGTCCGCGTCGACAAGACGTTCGATTTCGGCCTGATGCTGAACTTCGCCTACTCGCTGCAGGACGTGAAGGACGAAACGCCGGCGACCTCGTCGACGGCCGGTTCGAACTACGGCAACGGTGCGTTCCTGGGTGATCGGGCGGCCTACGGCACGTCGAACGATCAGGTCGCCTGGTCGTTCAAGTACGGCGTCGGCTTCGATCGTGCGCTGTTCGGCGACGCCCGCACGATCGTCCAGCTGTTCGGCGAGACCCAGGCGGGCCGCCCGTACAGCTTCACGATGGAAGATGCCGGCAGCACCCCGCGCAGCGCC
Source organism: Sphingomonas sp. (assembly GCA_042096015.1). Taxonomy (GTDB): domain Bacteria; phylum Pseudomonadota; class Alphaproteobacteria; order Sphingomonadales; family Sphingomonadaceae; genus Sphingomonas. Next base: position 24,472 of record JBELMF010000006.1, on the reverse strand, counting down.
GTCTTCGGCCTGACCGGCCGTGATGATCGCTTCCTCTTCTACGTGCCGCAGGCAGGCAGCGACGCGCTGGTCAGCTACGACAGCGCCGAGACGCAGGCTGCGGTGGAAGAGATCATTAACGGCTCCGTGCTGAAGAACTTCCGCGGCAAGGTCGCTCCGCGCAACGTGGCGCGTGCGCGTGCCTACACCCGCATCGACCTGCACCTTGAACAGGAGATCCCGACCTTCCTCGGCAATTCGAAGCTGTCCGTGTTCGCGGACATCCAGAACCTGCCGAACCTCCTCAACAAGGATTGGGGCGGCTTCCGTCAGGCGGTGTTCCCGTACCTGGAGGACGTGGTCCGCGTGCAGTGCCTGTCGACCCCGACGCCCACGGGCACCGCGCCGGCCGCTGGTGTTGTGAACACCTCGCCGACGCAGACCTGCGCACAGTATCGCTACACGGATGCCCGTCCGGCCAACGATGCGGTGCCGGAAATCCGCCCGTCGCTGTACTTCATCCGCCTGGGTGCGCGCTTCAAGTTCTGATCCGCGCCTGACGGCATCATCTTCGGGGCCGCCGCTTCTTCACAAGCGGCGGCCCTTCCTTTTTGCGCCGCGGCGAACTGGCGTGTAGAAAGCGGGCGATGGCGACGACCTTACCCGCCCCTGCCCCGGCGAATGCCCCGATCCGGCCCAGCAACCTCACCGTGCGGCCCTTCTTCGAGGACAAGGCCCGTGCCTTCTGGATCCTCCAGGCGGCGGGCTGGTCCGGCTACCTCGTCCTGCGCACCGTCTCGTCGATCTCGAACGGATTCACGCTGCAGGGCGTCGTCACCAACATCGTCGAGACGATCGTCGGCTATTGCATCACGCTGCTGCTGTCGGTGCTCTACGGCTACTTCCGCGGCTTGCCCCGGATTACCGCGATCTTCCTGACGGTCTTCACGCTCGGTGCCGCGACCTTCATCTACGCCCTGCTCGACACCTTCTCGTTCAGCTTCATCAAGCTCGCCGCGCCCGGCGTGGACGTAAAGCTGCTGATCGGCGCCCTGTTCCTGAACTTCACAGTACTCGCCGGCTGGTCCGCGCTTTATTTCGGGATCAATTTCTACCTGATCGTCGAGGAGCAGATCGATCAGCTCCAGCATCTGGAAACGCAGGCGTCGTCGGCGCAGCTCGCGATGCTGCGCTACCAGCTCAATCCGCACTTCCTGTTCAACACGCTGAACTCGATCTCCACCCTCGTGCTGCTCAAGCAGACCGAGCGCGCCAATGCGATGCTGAGCCGTCTGTCGAGCTTCCTGCGCTACACGCTCGCCAACGAGCCGACCGCGCATGTCCCACTGTCGCAGGAGGTAGAGACGCTGAAGCTCTATCTCGAAATCGAAAAGATGCGCTTCGAGGATCGCCTGCGCCCGAAGTTCGAGATCGATCCGGCCGCGGAACGCGCGCGCCTGCCCTCGCTCCTGCTCCAGCCGCTGGTCGAAAATGCGATCAAATACGCCGTCACGCCCAAGGAGGAAGGCGCGGAAATCTGTGTGACCGCGCAACTGGTCGGCGATCGGGTGCGGATCGGCGTATCGGATACGGGGCCGGGCTTGCAGCCGACGAAGAACAGGCCGAGCCTTTCAACCGGCGTAGGGATCGCCAATATCAGGGAGAGGCTGGTACAGTCATTCGGAACGGATCACCGCTTCGAGCTTCGCGCGATGCCCATGGGGGGCTTCGGCGTGGAGATCGAGATACCGTTCCAGGTTGAGTAACAGGGAAAGCAACGGGGGTAGTGGAGTTAGATGATCGTCGTGCCGACGTTGCGGCGCGGCGGCATGCGCATCGGAGAACGACCTTACCATGACCATCCGCACCATTCTCGTCGACGACGAGCCGCTCGCGATCCAGGGCCTTGAGCTCCGGTTGCAGGCGCACGACGACGTCGAGATCGTCGCCAAGTGCCAGAACGGCCGAGAGGCGATCAGCGCGATCAAGACTCACAAGCCCGACCTCGCCTTTCTCGACATCCAGATGCCCGGCTTCGACGGCTTTTCCGTGGTCCAGGGGTTGATGGAGGTTGAACCGCCGCTGTTCGTCTTTGTCACCGCTTACTCGGACCACGCCCTGCGCGCGTTCGAGGCGCAGGCGGTGGATTACCTGATGAAGCCCGTCGACGAAGCGCGGCTTGCCGACACCCTCGATCGCGTGCGTCAGCGGCTTGCCGAGAAGTCCAGCGTGGGGGAGGCCGAAAAGCTGAAGGAAGCGCTTGCCGAGCATGCGCCCGAGGCGGCAGCGGAGATCGTCGACGGCGGCGACGGCATGGCGTCGAGCCGCTTCGAAAAATTGATCAACGTCAAGGATCGCGGCCAGATCTTCCGCGTCGATGTCGACACGATTGAAATCGTTGAGGCCGCGGGCGACTACATGTGCATCAAGACCGCAGACAATACGCTGATCCTGCGCGAAACGATGAAGGATCTGGAAAAACGCCTCGATCCGCGCCGTTTCCAGCGCGTGCATCGCTCGACGATCGTCAACCTCGATCAGGTCCGTCAGGTGAAGCCGCACACCAACGGCGAATGCTTTCTGGTGCTCGATTCAGGTGCGCAGGTGAAGGTGAGCCGCAGCTACCGCGACGTGGTGGCACGCTTCGTTCATTGAGGGTCGGTCGGGGCGGCGCACCCCCGCCCGCCGTCGCTGCCTCCGGAGGTGACCGGGCTCCTCGCACCCACCGTCATCCCGGCCTTGAGCCGGGATCCAACCCTTCCCGAGCGCTGCCGCGAGAGGAGCACGCGCAGCGTCCGCGGAACCATGGATCCCGGCGCAAGGCCGGGATGACGGCCAACTCTGACCGGCCGGCACCAGCCGCCCGGCATTGTTCGATCAGCGCGTCTTGATGGCGAACGACACGCCGATGATCCGCGGCTCGTTGTACACCGCCGCATTGTAGTTTTCGATCACGCCCTTCAGGTTCTTCTCGCCCGTGATGTTGCGGCCGAACGCGGCAATCTCGTAGCGGTCGTCGGGATCGGTGTAGCCGACCTTCAGCCCCAGCTCGTAATTGCCCTCCGAATAAAATTCGCGCGTCTTGTACAGCACGAAGTTTGTATAGCCCTGGACGTTGAAGTCGCTGGCTACGAACAGATTGCCCTCGTTCCACAGCGGAATGTCATAGCGGGCGGCGGCATTCAGCTGCCACTTGGGCGCGTTGGGCAGCGGGTTACCGTCGATCTGCGCCAGCACCGCGGGCGCGCCGAAGATCGTGCGGGTGATCGTCGGATCCTGCACGGTGCAGGTGACACGGCCGTTCAGCGCGCAGACCTGCGCATAGACGCGATCGTCCTGGATCTCGGTCTTCAGCACGTTGCCGCCGAGCGTGAAGCTGATGTTGCGGATCGGCCGCCACTCCAGCTCGGCTTCGACACCCCAGGCGGTCGCCTTGTCGGCGTTGAACAGCACGCCGTTGCCGTCGGCATCGTTGCCGTTGAGCTGGATGTCGTCGACGTTCCAGTGGAAGGCGGTGGCGTTGAGGCGAAGGTTCGAGAAGGGCTCGCTCTTGAAGCCGAGCTCGTACGACATGATCGTCTCGGAATCGGCGGTCGTGAACGCCGATCCGAACACCGCCGAGCGGCCCTGGATGGTCGGACCGCGGAAGCCGCGGGCGACGCGGGCGAAGACGTTCACGTCGTCCGCCACTTCGTACAGCGCCGACACGTCCCAGCTCGGCTCCTTGCCGACGAGGCGCACGTTGCGCGGCGCGGTCGCCGGGAAGTTCACCGTCGCACCGGTCACCGCCGCCTTCACCAGATTGGTGCGCTTGCGCTCCGCGGTATAGCGCGCGCCGCCGGTCAGCGTCAGGCGATCGAACGTGTAGCTCGCCTGCCCGAACACCGCCCAGGACGTGTTCACGTTGCGCAGGCGCACCCAATTGTCCGGGTTGTTGGTATTCGGGTTCGACGCGACGAACGGCGCGGTCAGGAAGAAGCGGCGCTGGTAGAAGTCGGTCGTGTCGCGGCTGTCGAAGTAGAAGCCGCCAACCTGCCACTTGAAGGCGCTGTTTCCGCTGCTGGCGAGCCGCACTTCCTGCGTCCACTGGTCGAGATCGCGGACGTTGCCCTGGCTCTGGCCATAGCCGTTGGGCGCGCCGTTGACCGGGAAGTTCACCGCCGCACCGCCATCGGTATCGCCGCGGCTGAAGCCCGAGGTGGTCTCGTAGCCGGTAATCGAGGTCAGCGTGACGCCGCCGAAATCCCAGGCGATGTTCGCCGAGCCGCCGTAGGTCTCATAGGCCTGACGATTGTCGAACGCCTCGTCCTGATTGATCACGTCACGCGGCTTGTTGGGGTTGTTGGAGCCCATCGGCAGCGCGTTGCGGTAGAAGATCGTCGAGGTGCCGTCATAGTCGCGATAGTGACCCGATAGGTTGATCGTCAGATCCTCGACCGGCGTGAACAGCAGCTGGAGCCGGGCATCCTTCTCCTCGAAGCCGCCCATCACGTCCTTGCCGCCGGTGGTGCCGTCAAAACCGGTCCCGGCGAAGGCGTTATCGATCCAGTCGTCCCGGCGCTGGTACAGGCCCGAGACGCGGAACGCGACCTTGTCCTCAACGATCGGGCCGCCCACGCCGACGTCAGCGGTGACCGTATTGTAGCTGCCGTAGGAGAAGTTGCCGCGCGCCTGGAAGTCCATCGACGGGCGGATCGTGTCGAACTTGATGATGCCCGCGGTGGTGTTGCGGCCGAACAACGAACCTTGCGGCCCGCGCAGCACCTCGACCTGCGCGACGTCGAACACCGGGTTCGACTTCAGCACGACATGTTCGAGGACGATGTCGTCCTGGATGATCGACACCGGCTGCGACGCGCCGAGGTAGAAGTCGATGTTGCCGAGGCCGCGGATGTAGAAGCGCGGGAAGATGCGGCCGGTGGTGGTCTCGGCGTACAGGCCCGGCACGCGCCCGGCGAGCGAGACGATGTCCTCGCCGCCCGACTGGAACTGGCGCAGCGAATCGCCCTGCACGGCGGTGACCGAGACGGGGACGCGCTGCAGATTCTCTTCGCGCCGCTCGGCGGTCACGACGATGTCCTGAAGCCCGCCGTCATCCGCGGCGCGGTCGGCGCCCTGATTCGCCTGAGCCTGGTCGGCGGTTTGGGCGGATGCGATGCCGGGCAGCGCCAGCATGGCGGTGGCGGATAGAAGCAGCGCGCGGCGCGCGTTGACGAAGGACACGTCTTTTTCCCTTTCGAATGATCGATGCCGGGCCACGCGCCGCTTCTTTTGGTACAAGCGTCATGGGCGGATCGCCGCCGCCGCTAGGCCGTGATTGAGACCAGTTTGTGACGGAACATGTCGCATCCGGAGAATGCGTCACAGCTGTTACGTCAAAGCCACAGACCTGCTAGGGGGCCGCGCCATGCTGACGATCAACGGTATCACGGTGCGCCTTGGCGGGCGCGCAATCCTCGACGGTGCCTCGGCCTCCTTGCCGCCGGGCAGCCGCGTCGGGCTGATCGGCCGCAATGGTGCGGGCAAGTCGACGATGGTAAAGGTCATCGCCGGCCAGATCGAGCCCGACGGCGGCTCGATCGACAAGCCGCGCGGCGCGCGCATCGGCTATATCGCCCAGGAGGCACCCGCCGGCGATGCCACGCCATTCGACACGGTGCTGGCCGCCGACACCGAGCGCGCGACCTTGATGGAACAGAGCGAGACGGAGCAGGATCCCGAGAAGCTCGGAGACATCTACGAACGTCTGATCGCGATCGACGCCTATACCGCGCCGGCCCGCGCATCGCAGATCCTGCTCGGCCTCGGCTTCGACGAGGAGGCGCAGAACCAGCCGCTCGACAGTTTCTCGGGCGGCTGGAAGATGCGCGTTGCGCTCGCCGCTTTGCTGTTCTCGCAGCCCGACCTGCTGCTGCTCGACGAACCGTCCAACCACCTCGATCTCGAAGCGGTGATGTGGCTGGAGGATTTTCTGCGCAGCTACAAGGCGACGATCGTCGTCGTCAGCCACGAGCGCGATTTCCTCAACAACGTCGTCGATCACATCCTGCACCTGCAGGGCGGCAAGATGACGCTCTACACCGGCGGCTATGATTCGTTCGAGCGTCAGCGCGCCGAGCGGATGGCGCAGATCGCCGCCGCCAAGGCGAACCAGGACGTGCAGCGCGCCAAGCTGCAGGAGTATATCGCGCGCAACTCGGCCCGCGCCTCGACCGCCAAGCAGGCGCAGAGCCGCGCCAAGATGCTCGCCAAGCTGCAGCCGATCGCCGAACTCGCCAACGATCCGACCCTGTCGTTCGGCTTCCCCGATCCCGAGCCGCTGCGCCCGCCGCTTGTGACGCTCGACCATGCCAGCGTCGGCTATGGCGACACGCCGATCCTGCGCCGCCTCAACCTGCGGATGGATCCGGACGATCGCATCGCGCTGTTGGGGCGCAACGGTAACGGCAAGACCACCTTCGCCCGCCTGATCGCGGCGCAGCTCGCGCCGATGGATGGCACGATGTCGGCCACCAATCGCATGAAGGTCGGCTATTTCACGCAATATCAGGTGGAGGAGCTCGATTCGGACGACACCCCCCTCGCCCACATGACGCGGGTGATGAAGGGCGCGACGCCCGCTGCGCTCCGCGCGCAGCTCGGCCGCTTCGGCTTCTCGGGCGATCGCGCGACAGGCAAGGTCGGCAAGATGTCGGGCGGCGAGAAGGCCAGGCTCGCGCTGGCGCTGATCACGCGCGAGGCACCGCACCTCCTGATCCTGGACGAGCCGACCAACCACCTCGACGTCGATGCGCGCGAGGCGCTGGTCCAGGCGCTCAACGACTATAAGGGTGCGGTGCTGATCGTCAGCCACGACCGGCACATGGTGGAAATGACCGCCGACCGGCTCGTCCTGGTGGACGGCGGCACCGCGCGCGAGTTCGACGGCAGCCTCGACGATTACGTGAACTTCATCCTCGCCAAGGAACCCAAGACTGAGGGCAAGGCGCGCAGCAAGGAGGACAAGAAGGCCGCCGCCGAGAAGCGCGAGAACGACAAGGCCTGGCGCAAGGCCGCCAAGGACGCAGAGTCGGAGATCGCGAAGCTGGGTGCGGAAAAGTCGGCGCTCGACAGGGCGATGTCCGATCCGTCGGCCGCGGAGAAGTCGCTCGCCGGCCTTCCCATGACCGAGCTGATGAAGCGCCGCTCGGCGCTGGCGGAGAAGCTCGAAGCGGCCGAAGCACGCTGGCTCGAGGCGACCGAAGCGCTGGAAGCGGCCTAGCGGAAACGAGGTCGGCGAGCCGAGCGCTCCCGGCCTCGCTCAAACTGGTCGATATACGGGGGTTAGCCCGCCGTCAGAACGCGGTCGCCAGCCGCTGCATCATCTGCCGCGCCGGGCTCTCGGGCACCATGTTGGCCTGCGCCTTGTCCAGCCACGCGACCCGCCGGTGAATATCCATGCTGGAGATCACCAGCCCGCGTGCCATGTCCGGCAGCTCCGCGATCGTCGCCGCATCGGTAACCGGCGCGTCGCCAAGCCTTCGCGCCGGATCCAGCGCGTCGCCTTCTGCCAGTTCACCGGCCAGCACCGCACGCTGGATCAGCAGCCATGCGATCACGTGCATCAGCCGGGTCGTCACCTTCAGCGATTCGCAGCTGAACGTCACCCGCGCCATCGGCGCCAGTGCCTCACGCTCCTCGCGCCCGCCATCATCGAAATAGCTGCGGGCGTCGTCAGCGAGCACCATCGCCTCGACGTACAACGTGTCGATCAGCCGCCGGTGTACCGGCGAATCCTGCGCGCCCGCTTGCATGAAGATGATGTTACAGGCGCAGCACGGGATTGCGACCGGTGCCCTCATCCGTTCGTCGCATGCTCCGTCCCAAAGCGGCACTCACGCGATGATGTCGGGGATCAGCTGATCCTCGATCACGGCGATCTCGTCGCGCAGCCGCAGCTTGCGCTTCTTCAGCCTTGCAAGCTGCATCTGATCGGTCGGCCCGCCTTCGGCCAGCGCGCGGATCGCGGTGTCGAGATCGCGGTGCTCCTCTCGAAGCGCGCCGAGTCGCGCAATAAGCTGGCCATCGTCAACCAAACCGCCCTCCCGTGCTGCGCGGCGCAGCCGGATGATCATCCCCGCGCGCCAGAAAACTTGTTTCATTGTCGTGACATCGCATCGTTGCGACCGTCGGCCGCATGCTAACCATTTTTCGATGCGACTTTTCGTCCGTGGCGTGTTCTAGTCCTGAGTCCCGTCAACCAAGCAAGGAGGTTCCTGATATGCAGACCGCGCATCGTTCGGCTCTGGAGGCCAAGCATGCCCATCTCGATCAGCGCATCGACGACGAACGGCATCGCCCGATGCCCGATACCATGCTGATTGCGGACCTCAAGAAGCAGAAGTTGCGCTTGAAGGAGGAAATTTCAGCGCACTGAGCAAAAGGCCGGAACGGCTGGGCCCGACGCGGGGGGACTGCCCCCCGCGCCGCGCCCGATCAGCCGCCGATCTGGCGCGCCACCGCCTTGCGCGTCGCGGCGCCGTACGGCGGCTTCAAGCCGGCGATCTTCGCCACGTCCAGCTTCGATTGCTTGTACACCGCCTTGGCATGACTGAACGTGCGAAAGCCATCCATGCCGTGATAGGATCCCATGCCTGACGGCCCGACGCCGCCGAAAGGCAGGTCCTCCATCGACACGTGAAAGATCACGTCGTCCAGGGTGACGCCGCCCGAAATGGTCCGGTCCATCACGCGCCGACGCTCCCCTTCGTCGCCGCCGAAATAATATAGGCCGAGCGGCCGGTCACGGCGGTTCACCTCGGCGATCGCGCTCTCGATCCCGTCATAGCGGCGCACCGGCAGCACCGGGCCGAAGATCTCCTCCTGCATCAGCGTCATGTCGTCCGTGACGTCACGCACGATGTGCAGCGGCATCTTGCGGCTGTTGGTGCTGGCGAAATCCTCGTTCGCGGGATTGACCACCTCCACCGTCGCGCCCTTCGCGCGGGCATCCTCGATCCACTCGTTCAGCCGCTGATAGTGGCGGTCGTTGACGACGCTGGTGTAATCGGGATTGGACAGCAAGGTCGGATACATGGCGCTCGCCGCCGTCTTCAATCCTTCCACCACCGCGCCTTCCTGATCGGACGGCACCAGCACGTAATCGGGCGCAAGGCAGATCTGGCCGGCGTTGAGCATCTTGCCCACCGCCACACGCTCGCTCACCTGCTTCACGTCGGCGCCTTTGCCGACGATCACCGGGGATTTGCCGCCGAGCTCCAGTGTCACCGGGGTCAGATTGTCCGCCGCCGCATGCAGGATGTGCCGCCCGATCCCGGTCGCCCCGGTGAACAGCAGGTGGTCGAACGGCAGCTCGGCAAAAGCTTTGCCCACCTCCGGACCGCCGGAAACAAAGGCAAGCTCGGTCGGGTCGAAATAGCGGCCGACGATCTCCTCGAACAGCGCGGCGGTGACGGGCGTATATTCGCTCGTCTTCACCATCGCGCGATTGCCCGCAGCGAACACACCAGCAAGCGGCGACATGACCAGATTGACCGGAAAATTCCACGGCGCGATCACCCCGATCACGCCCTTGGGCTGATATTCCACCCACGCTTTCGCGCCCAGCAGATTGAGCGGAAACTGCACGCCGCGCTTCTCCGGCTTCGCCCATTTGTCGAGGTTCTTCAGCGCATGGTCGATCGGCCCGATCGATCCGCCGATGTCGGTGATCATCGATTGTTCGCGGCTGCGGTGGCCGAAATCCTCGCTCAATGCGTCGCAGAAGCGATCCGCATGATCGCGGATCATCGCCGCCGCCCGCTTCAGCCGGTCCTTACGCACCGACAGCGGCTCGGGCAACGCGACCATGAAGCTATCCCGCTGGGCCGCCAACATTTCCTTCATCGATCCTCTCCCTGTTTTTTCGTTCTTCGTCACCCGGACGTGATCCGGTATTCCGCAGCTCCGTCCGGATCACGTTCGGGGTGGCGACACGATGCGCGCCTTCCCTATTCAATCGTCATGCCGCACAGCCGATCAGTCCCGCCACCGGCATGACGATCGTGTCCTTGCCGGGCCGATCGATACGCAAGGTGCCGCGTTCCACCACTGCCCCTTGCGTCAGGTCTTTTCGGGTCTGGATCGTCAGGTCCAACGTCGCGGTCACCGCCCCTCCGCGATACGCCGTCGTCGCCGCAAAGCCGTAGCCGATGCTGCCGGCCTGCGTCCCCCGGGCATAGTCGGCCGCGTTGCCATCGAGCGCGAGGCGCAGCGTGCCGGGCGCAGCGCTTGCCACCGCCACCAGCGCGCGGGTCTTGCCCGCGCTGAACAGATAGGCGGCGCACCCCTCGCTTGGCATCGCCTGGCGCGGCAGGCCGGCGATCGGCAGGCCGTCGATCGATGCGGGCGGTTGCGGCGGATCGGCAGCAAGGGCGAGGAGCAGGGCGATCATGGGCTGATGTGTATCATGAGCAGCAACGCCGGGTAAGCGGCGACGGCCAGATAGGCGCCGAACGGCACTGCCTCGTCGCGCGCCACGGTCCGTCCGGTCGATAGCCGCCATGCGACGATGCCCAGCCCCACCAGCGCCGCGATCAGCAGCACGGGCGGCAGCATGCGCCATCCCAGCCAGAGGCCGATCGCGCCGAACAGCTTCGGGTCCGCCCCGCCGAGCCCCTCCTGCCCACGTAGCCGATGATAAGCGAAGCCGATCAGCCACAATGATCCGAATCCCGCTGCCCCGCCGATCAACCGCTCATCCAGCGATGGCGGCAGGATCAGCGCGGATACGGCGCCCGTCAGCGCGATCGTGGCGACCAGCGGATCGGGTATCCACATCTCCGTGGCATCCAGCGCCACCACCAGCACGAGCAGCCAGCCGAACGCCGCGACCGCCGCTCCCATGGAGCCGGGCACCACCAGCCCCGCCAGCAACCCGACCAACGCGCATCCGGCCTCTACCTGCGCGTGAAGCGGCGCGATCGCGGCCCCGCAACAGCGCGCCCTGCCACGGAGCAGAAGCGCGCTGGCGATGGGCACCAGATCGCGAGCGTCAACCGCCGCGCCGCAGCCATCGCACAACGATCGTCCGGTGAGCGCGGATCGCCCGGCGGGCCAGCGGATCGCAACGGTGGCAAGGAAGCTGCCGATGATCGCGCCCAGCAAGCCAAGCGCTAGCGGCCAGAGAAGGTCAGACACCCTTCTTGCGTATCAGATAACGATAGATGCCGAACAGGTTGATCCCGAACAGCACGGCATTCTGCGTGCCGAGCGCCCAGTCGCCCGTCAGCGCCGCGCCGCTGATCCAGCAGATCGACGAAAAGACGAACAGCACGAAGCCCCACCCTGTGACGCGGCGGCCATTGTCCAGCGAAACCATGAAGGCGGCGATCATGCCGCTGATCGAGGCGGCCCATTTGAGCACGTCGGTGAGCGAGTCCATCGCCGCCAAACGCAACGGCCCAGCCTTTGTATTCGCGAAACTTCGTGACTAGATCAGCATCAAACAGAAACTTTTCCGCGGAGCAGCATTGCCATGGCCACCGATCCCGTCGTCATCCTCTCTTACGCGCGCACCCCGATGGGCGGCATGCAGGGAGCGCTCGCTGACGTGTCGGCCACCGATCTCGGCGCCACGGCGGTGAAGGCCGCGGTCGAGCGCGCCGGGGTGGACGGCGCCGATGTCGACCGGATTTACATGGGCTGCGTGCTGCCTGCCGGACTAGGCCAGGCGCCGGCACGACAGGCCGCGATCAAGGCGGGCCTACCCAAATCGGTGCAGGCGACCACCGTCAACAAGGTCTGCGGCTCGGGGATGCAGACGGTGATCATGGGTGCCGAGGCGATCGCCGCCGGCTCCGCCGACCTCATCGTGGCGGGCGGCATGGAGAGCATGACCAACGCACCCTACATCCTCAAGAAGCATCGCTCGGGCGCGCGCATCGGTCACGACACGGCCTATGATCACATGTTCCTCGACGGGCTGGAGGACGCCTATGAGGCCGGTCGCGCGATGGGCACCTTCGCGCAGGACACCGCCAACGAATACCAGCTGACCCGCCAGGCACAGGATGATTATTCGATCGAATCGCTACGCCGCGCGCAAGCGGCGATCGCATCGGGCGCCTTTGCAGAAGAGATCGTGCCGGTGACGGTCGCGACCCGCAAGGGCGAGGTGGTGGTCGACACCGACGAAGCGCCCGGCCGCGGCATGCCAGACAAGATCCCGACGCTGAAGCCCGCCTTCGCCAAGGACGGCACGATCACCGCCGCGACCAGCTCGTCGATCTCCGACGGCGCCGCCGCGCTCGTACTGACCAAGGCCAGCGTCGCCGAGGCCAAGGGCCAGAAGCCGGTCGCTCGGATCGTGGCGCATTCGGCGCATGCGCAGGAGCCCGCCGCTTTCACCACCGCTCCCGTGGGTGCGATCGAGAAGCTGCTTAAGAAGGCCGGCTGGTCGATCGACGATGTTGATCTGTTCGAGATCAACGAGGCGTTCGCCTGCGTCGCGATGTTCGCGATGCGTGACCTCGGCATTCCGCACGACAAGATCAACGTGAACGGCGGCGCGACGGCGCTCGGCCACCCGATCGGCGCCTCCGGCGCGCGGATCATCACCACGCTGATCGCCGCGCTCAAGAACCACGGGAAAAAACGTGGTATTGCAAGCCTTTGCATCGGCGGCGGCGAAGCAACAGCAGTGGCGGTCGAACTTGTCTGAGGATTCTCACAAGCGCGAAGATCAAGAAGTTCAGCGCGCACTCGTCCGCTACCAGCAGTGGGCGGCCGACAGCGGCACGCGGGCTGTTGTCGTGCTCGAAGGCCGCGACACGGCGGGCAAGGACGGGGCGATCCGCCGGATCACACGCTATCTGGCAGTACGCCAGACCCGCGTCGTCGCTCTGCCGAAGCCCAGCGAGCACGAGCGGACCCAGTGGTTCTTCCAGCGCTATGTCGCGCACCTGCCGTCCGCCGGCGAGCTCGTGATCTTCAACCGCAGCTGGTACAATCGCGCCGGCGTCGAAGTCGTCAACGGCTTCTCCACGCCGGAGCAGCAGGCGCGTTTCCTGGCCGATGTGCCGGCGTTCGAGGCGATGCTGATCGGCGACGGCATAAAGCTGCTGAAGTTCTGGCTCGATATCTCGCGCGAGGAACAGGCAGAGCGGCTCGAATCGCGCCGCAGCGATCCGTTGAAGGCACTCAAGATATCCCCGCTGGACGCGGTGGCGCAGGAAAAGTGGGACGATTACACTGCCGCGCGCGACACAGCGCTCACGCGCACCAGCACGTCGATCGCGCCCTGGATCTGCGTGCACGCCGATCACAAGAAGCGCGCGCGCCGGGCCCTCATGCAGCACATGCTTCACGAACTCGCCCCGCCGGAGATCGCGGGCTCCGTGGGCACGCCTGATTCGGATACGCTTTTCACGTTCGAAGCCAGTGCGATCGGCGACGGCAGACTGGAGCGCTGATTCGCTCTACACCTCAGCCTTTCCTCGAGTCATAATGCGTTTCAAGAAAAAAGAACGAGGAGAGGCAGATGACACTCGAATCGCGGAGGATCCACGACGCGCCGGACGATCGGCTTGTTTTCGATCCGGCGGCACTGAAGGCGAAATATCTCGCCGAACGCGACAAGCGTCTGCGCGCCGATGCGAACGAACAATATGTCGAGATGGCCGGCAAGTTCGCCCATTATCTCGAAGACCCGTACATCGAGACACCGATCAGCCGCGATCCGCTCACTGACGAGAAGGACGTGGTCGTGATCGGAGGCGGATTTGGCGGACTGCTTGCGGGGGCAAAACTGCGCGAGGCGGGCATCGAATCCGTCCGCCTGATCGAGAAGGGCGGCGAATTCGGCGGCACCTGGTATTGGAACCGCTATCCCGGCGCGGCCTGCGACATCGAAAGCTACGTCTATCTCCCGCTGCTGGAGGAAACCGGCTTCATCCCGGAACGCAAATACAGCCAGGGGCCGGAGATCCGCGCCTATTCGCGCCGCATCGCCGAACATTATGATCTCTACCGCGACGTGCTGTTCCAGACCGAAGTCACCGACATGGCGTGGGACGAGGATGCGCGGCGCTGGACCGTCTTCACCAACCGCGGCGATGCGATCCGCGCGCGCTTCGTGGTGATGGCCAACGGCCCGCTGCACCGCCCCAAGCTGCCGGGCATCCCCGGCATCGAGGAGTTCGAAGGGCACACCTTCCACACCAGCCGCTGGGATTATGCCTATACCGGCGGCGACCAGAACGGCGGGCTCGACAAGCTTGGCGACAAGGTGGTCGGCACCGGCGCAACGGCGGTGCAATGCGTGCCGCATCTAGGCGAGTCAGCCAAGCAGCTCTACGTCTTCCAGCGCACACCATCGTCGATCGACGTGCGCGGCGATCGCCCGACCGACAGCGACTGGGCGCAGTCGCTTACTCCGGGCTGGCACCAGCACCGCATGGAAAATTTCAACACCCTCGTCTCCGGGGGTTGGGCCGACGAAGATCTGGTCAACGACGGCTGGACCGACATCATCCGCAACCTCGGCATCATCGCCCGTATGAAGGCGGCGAAGTCCGGCGCGCAGAACCCCGACGAGCTGGTGCAGCTCGCCGATTTCCAGAAGATGGAGTCGATCCGCGCGCGCGTCGAGAGCGTGGTCGAGGACAAGGCGACCGCCGACGCGCTGAAGCCGTGGTACAACCAGTTCTGCAAGCGCCCGTGCTTCCACGACGATTATCTCGCGACGTTCAATCGCCCCAACGTCACGCTGGTCGACACCAACGGTCAGGGCGTCGAGCGGATCACGCGCGATGGCGTGGTGGTCGCGGGCAAAGAATATAGGCTCGACTGCCTGATCTTCGGCACCGGCTTCGAGGTGGGGACGAGCTACGCGCGGCGCGCCGGCTATGACGTGCGCGGCGTCGGCGGGCGGACGCTGGAGGAGAAATGGGCCAACGGCGGCAGGACGCTGCACGGCATGACCGTCAACGGCTTCCCGAACATGTTCATCTTCTCGGTCGTCCAGTCGGGCTTCACCGCCAATTACCCGCACGCGCTGCTGGAGCAGGCGGGGCACGCCGCACACATCATCCGCGAGGCGATGAAGACGCAGAAGTCGCGGGTCGAGCCGACCGAGGAAGCGGAGGAGGCCTGGACGCAGGAGATCCTCTCCGCCGTGCTCGACCGGCGCAAATTCCTCGAGGAATGCACGCCGGGCTATTACAATGGCGAGGGGCAGCTGAGCCCCAAGGCGGCTAGCTTCTCCAGCTACGGCAAGGGGCCGGTCGCCTTCTTCAACACGATCAGGGCGTGGCGCGACGAGGGCGGGATGAAGGGGATGACGCTGGCCTAGGCGCCAGCGGTACTCTACTCCTTCCGTTCGCCCTGAGCTTGTCGAAGTACGCGCCACGCAGCGCTGCGCTTGTGGCACGCCCTTCGACAAGCTCAGGGCGAACGGGTTATTTTGGGTCGACATGGCGGCGTCACTTCCGCACAGCCTCGGCAAAATGAGAGGAGCCTTCATGACCGATCTGCCCGCCATTCACCGCCGCCTCGTCTCCACCGTCACGCCCGAGGGCCAGGTCCGCCTGTCGATCCAGGACGTTCCGGTCCCGACGCCCGGCGACGACGAGGTCGTGGTCCGCGTGGAAGCGACGCCGATCAACCCGTCCGACCTCGGCGTGCTGCTCGCGCTCACCGAAGGCACGGCCTTCGAGCGTGACGGCGATGCCGCGGTCGCTCGCCTGTCCCCGCCCGTGCAGCGGGCGCTGTCGGCCCGCACTGGGATCGACCTGCCGGTCGGTAACGAAGGTGCCGGCGTCGTCGCCGCCGCCGGGCAGTCGGCTGCGGCGCAGGCTTTACTCGGCAAGACCGTCGCGCTCGCCGGCGGCGGCTTCTACGCGCAATACCGCAGGGCGCCGGCCGCCGCCTGCATGATCGTGCCCGAGGGCACCAGCGCGGAGGAAGGCGCCTCCTCCTACGTCAATCCACTGACCGCGCTCGGCATGGTCGGCACGCTGAAGCGCGAGGGCTACCAGGGCCTCGTCCACACCGCCGCTGCCTCCAACCTTGGCCAGATGCTGGTCAAGCTGTGCGCCGCCGACGGCGTCCCGCTCGTCAACATCGTACGCAGCGAGGCGCAGGCACAGCTGCTGCGCGATCTCGGCGCCGAGCATGTCGTCGACATGACCGCCGACGATTTCATGCCCAAGCTGGTCGAGGCGATCGCCGCCACCCAGGCGTTCCTCGCCTTCGACGCGGTCGGCGGCGGCAAGCTCGCCGGGCAGATCCTCGCCGCGATGGAGCAGGCGGCGCTCAAGACGCAGAAGGTCGATGGCCCCTACGGGTCGCGCCAGATGAAGCAGGTCTATGTCTATGGCGGGCTGTCGACGGCACCGACCGAGTTCAACCGCGGCTTCGGGATGCGTTGGCGGATGGGCGGCTGGCTGCTGACCTATTTCCTCGAGGAAATCGGCGCCGAGGAGGCCAAGGGCTTGCGCGATCGCGTCGCCCGCGAGCTCAAGACCACCTTCGCCAGCAAGTACACCAAGCGGATCGCGCTGGCCGACATGCTCGATCCGGAGACCATTGCCGCGTTCGGAAAGCGGGCGACAGGCGAGAAGTATTTGGTCCTGCCGCAGCAATAGAAGCGTACGCCCTAACGGGCCAAGGTGACCAGGCGAGCGTTCCGGTCGATCCGGACGCTCGTCGCGCCTGGAACGCTCATCTCGACGCCGGCGGCACCGGCCCACATCCACGGCTCCATCGCGCCACCCTCCAGCGCCTCCCACGCCGTGTCATGCCGGATCGCGGGATCCGCGATCGCCGGATTGGCGCGGCGCCATCGCGCGAGCGCGCCGACGTAATCCTCCAGCGCGCGATCGCGCACCGCCCAGTCAAGCCAGGAAATGGGATTATCCTGCGCATAGGCATTGTTGTTGCCGCGCTGAGTCCGGCCGAACTCGTCCCCCGCCGCAAGCATGATCGTGCCGCGCGAGGCGAACAGCGTGGCCAGAAGCGCCCGCGTGTCAGTGGCGAGCCCCCTGCCCTCAACGCCGGCGTTCCAGCTCACCTCATGGGCGTGGCCGTCCCGGTTGTCCTCACCATTGGCGTGGTTGTGACGTTCGGCATAGGCGATTGTGTCCGCCAAGGTGAAGCCGTCATGCGCCGCCAAAAAATTGACCGTGCGGGTATGATCATCGCCGAACACGTCGGTCGATCCCGCCATGCGCGTCGCAAGGGCTCCGAGCGACCCATCGCCGCGCCAAAAGCGACGCACATCGTCGCGGAAGCGATCGTTCCATTCGAGCCAAGTCGAGGGGAAGTTGCCCAGCTGATAGCCCGCCGGCCCGATATCCCATGGCTCCGCAATCATGATCCGGTCGGCGAGAAGCGGATCCGATGCGATCTCAGCAAAGATCGGCGCTGCGGGATCGAAGCCGGGCGAGCGGGCCAGGATAGGCGCAAGATCAAACCGGAAACCGTCAACGCCTGCCTGCTCAACGAAATGCCGCAAGGTCTCCAGGGTCAGGCCGCGTACCGCGGCATTGCCGAAGTCCAAGGTGTTGCCCGTACCGGCATCATTGACCAGCCCGCCGTCGGGCGCTCGGGCGTACATCGTATCGTCCAGCCCGCGGAACGAGAGGGTCGGGCCGTACAGGTCGCTTTCGCCGCTATGATTGAAGACCAGATCAAGGATGGTGCCGATGCCGGCCGCTCGCAAGGCCGCGACCGTCGCGCGGAGCTCGCGCATGCCGCCTGGGCACAGCCGCGGCTCCAATGCCATCGGCACGACGGGATTGTAGCCCCAAGCGTTCCGCAGACTGAGCGGCGCGAGATGGCGCTCGTCAATCCAGGCGACGATCGGCATCAGTTCGACGGCATCGACGCCGATCTTCTGGAGGTGCGCGATCACGGCAGGGTGCGCCAGGGCCGCCACGGTGCCCCGCACCTCTTCGGGCACGTCGGGGTGGAGCATGGTGAAGCCGCGGACGTTAAGTTCGTAGATCAGCCCACCCGGCTGAAACACGGGCCGCTCAGGGGCGAGGGCCGGCAATGGCGGGGTTACGATCGCCCTGGGAACAAGCCGCGACGTCTCGACGCCATATTCGCCTAGTGCAGGATCGTAGGTGAACGGCCGGTCGAGGTGGGTGGCGCGAGGATCGACGAGCAGCTTCGCCGCGTCGAACGGCGGCGGGCCGTCGGCGCGATACCCATATCGGGTGCCGGGCGGCGCGCTCCATGGTGCGATCCAATCGTCACCGTCACGAGTCATGGTGATGCGGTGTTCGCGATCATTGTCGTCGAACACGCAAAGCCAGACGGCACGCGCTTCGGGCGAGCGAACCCGAAAGCAATGATCCACCTTCAGATCACTCTCGGGTGCTCATGTCACCACATCGGGATGGGTGCGGCCGGTGTGGCGGACGATGCCGGCGATCGCATCCGCTGCCGACGCGATCTCCGCCAGCATCTCGGTCGTGTCTGCGTCAAGTCGGCCGCCGACCGGCTCGTATCGTTCTAGGTACACGCGTAGCGTAGCGCCGCTGGTACCCGTCCCCGACAGGCGGAACACCACCCGGGTGCCACCTGCGAATAGCACGCGAACGCCCTGATTGCGGCTTACCGAAGCGTCGGTGGGATCTTCATAGGCGAAATCGTCGGCTGCATCGACCGTCAGCGCACCGAAGCGTTGTCCGGCAAGGTTGTCGAGTTTCCCGCGCAGCTCGGCCATCAACGCATCGGCGGCGGCGCTGTCGACGCCTTCGTAATCGTGTCGCGCATAATAGTTGCGGCCGAAGCGCGCCCAATGGTCAGCGGCGATCTGCTTCACCGACTTGCCGCTCGCTGCCAGGATGTTGAGCCACAACAATACCGCCCACAGCCCGTCCTTCTCGCGAACGTGATCGGAACCGGTCCCGGCGCTTTCTTCGCCACAGATCGTCGCCATGCCGGCATCGAGGAGATTGCCGAAGAACTTCCACCCGGTCGGCGTCTCATAGGCCGGGATGCCGAGCGCAGCCGCCACCTGATCAGCGGCGGCGCTGGTGGGCATGGAGCGGGCAATACCCTTCAATCCGGCGGCATAAGCGGGCGCGAGATGCGCATTGGCCGCGAGCATCGCCAGGCTATCCGACGGGGTGATGAAGATGCCGCGCCCGATGATGAGGTTGCGGTCACCGTCCCCGTCAGATGCTGCGCCGAAGTCCGGTGCGTCCGCAGCCATCATGTGATCATACAGTTCACGCGCATGAACAAGGTTCGGATCGGGGTGGTGGCCGCCGAAATCCTCCAATGGCGTGCCGTTGCGAACGGTGCCCTCGGCGAAGCCCAGGCGCCGTTCGAGGATTTCCTTGGCATAAGGCCCAGTGACTGCGTGCATCGCATCGAAGGCCATTGTGAGGCCGGCGCCGCGGATCGCCGTGAAGTCAAACAGCGACTGCATCAGATCGGCGTAAGCGGCGACTGGATCGACGATCTCGACCATCATGCCGGCGAGTTCGTGCTCACCGACGGTGTCGATGTCGACCGCCGCTGCCTCGACAATCCGGTAAAGATCGATCGACTTGGTTCGCGCATAGATCGCGTCGGTGATCTTTTCCGGTGCGGGGCCGCCGTTGGCGACATTGTACTTGATACCGAAGTCTTCGTCGGGCCCACCCGGATTGTGGCTCGCCGAGAGCACCAGCCCGCCAATTGCACCGCGCTGGCGGATCATGTTCGACGCGGCCGGAGTCGACAGGATGCCGCCCTGCCCGACGACGACCCGGCTGAAGCCGTTCGCGGCAGCCATGCGGATCGCCTTGCCGATCACCTCGCGATTGAGGAAGCGGCCGTCACCGCCGATGACGAGCGTGGCGCCCTCCTTGCCCTCCACCACGTCGAACACCGACTGGATGAAGTTTTCGGCATAATGGGGCTGCTGGAACACCTTCACCTTCTTGCGCAGCCCCGACGTGCCGGGCTTCTGGTCAGTGAACGGCGTGGTTGCCACGGTTTCGATCATGCCTCGGTCAAACTCCGATAAAGCGCGGCATAAGCAGCCCCGCTCGTCCCCCAGGAAAAGTCCGCTTTCATGCCGCGCTGCTGCAGGCCACGCCATTGCGCCGGATCGGCATAAAGATCGGTCGCGCGACGTAGAGCGTATGTCAGCGACTCAGGTGTGACGCCATCGAACTGGAACCCGGTTGCCACTTGCGCCTCCAGCGCGGCGACATTCGCGTCGATGATCGTATCCGCGAGACCGCCCGTCCGCGCCACGATCGGCACGCAGCCATAAGCGAGACCGTAGAGCTGGGTTAGCCCGCACGGTTCAAAGCGTGACGGAATGAGGATGGCGTCGGCGCCGCCCTGAAGCAGGTGAGACAAAGGCTCGTCATAGCCGATCCGAACGCCAATCCGGCCGGGGTGTCGATCGGCGGCGGCGAGGAACGCATGCTCCAGCGCGGCGTCGCCCGAACCTAGCAATGCCAGGCGTCCGCCCATGCCGACCAGCGCATCAAGCACATCGGCGAGCACGTCCATTCCTTTTTGCCAGGTCAGGCGGCTCACCACGGTGAACAGCGGTCCATTGCCCTCGTCCAGCGCGAATGCCCGCTCGACAGCGCGCTTGTTGGCGCCACGCCGCGCCAGCGTCTTGGCCGTATAGCGTGACGCCAGCGCCGCATCCTCCTGCGGATTCCACACCGCCGGATCGATGCCGTTGACGATACCGGACACTTTGTCCGCGCGCGCCGCGATCAACCCCTCCAGCCCCATGCCGAACTCGGGCCGGACGATCTCACGCGCATAGGTCGGGCTGACGGTGGTGATCGCATCCGCCGCCTCAAGCCCCGCCTTCAGGAAGCCCACGCCGCCGTAATATTCGACTCCATCGATGGCCCAGGCCGCCGGCGGCAGATCAAGCTGGGGGAAGATGTCCTGCCCGAAGCGCCCCTGAAAGGAGACGTTATGGATGGTCATCACCGTCCGGGTGGGCGCTCCGGCATATCGAAGATAGGTCGGCGCGAGTGCCGCCTGCCAATCATGCGCATGGACGACATCATAAGCGCGGTTCTTGACGGCACCGAGCGCCACCTCCGCCCCGGCCCTCGCCAGCGCGGCAAAGCGGCGCCAGTTGTCGGGCCAGTCTTCGCCATCAGGGCCGACGTAGATGTTCCCCTCGCGCCCATAGACCTGCGGCGCATCAAGAACGAGAAGCTCATGGCCGCCGATGGTGCCGCGGATCAGCCGCGCCTTTCCGGCGCCCAAAATATCTCGCCACTTGTGAACGGAGCGTCCCGACACGGCCTCCATCACCGCGGGATAGCCGGGCAGCAGCGTGGTGATCGCGATGCCGTGCGGCGCAACGGCGGCGGGCAGCGCTCCGACGACATCGGCCAGCCCCCCGGTCTTCACCAAGGGATAGGCTTCGGAGGCGACCGAAAGCACTCTCACCGTGTCACGCACCTGCAACGCTGCCCAAGATGTGCGGCCATCCGTCGATCGGTCATAGCAGGCGATCAATCATCGGCTTGGTGATGAGGCACACCCCGTTGTCGGTGCGCCGAAAGCGTGTCGCGTCGAGGACGGGATCATCCCCCACGACAAGGCCGTCCGGGATCTCGACCCCGCGATCGATGACGACCTTGCGCAACCGCGCACCGCGACCGATCTTCACGAACGGAAGCACCACCGCCTCGTCGAGCATGGCAAAGCTGTGCGTTCTGACCCCGGTCGACAGCAACGAGCGATGGATCGAGGAACCGGAGACGATGCAGTCCCCCGACACAAGACTGGCAACCGCCGATCCGCGCCGTCCATCGATATCGTGCACGAACTTGGCCGGGGGTGTCAGCTCGGAATAGGTCGAGATCGGCCAGGTGCGGTCGTAGAGATCAAGCGCGGGCACGACGTCGGTCAGGTCGATATTGGCTTCCCAATAGGCATCCACCGTGCCGACGTCGCGCCAATAAGAAGACGCTTCATTCGAGGAGCGCACGCAGGAATCGGTGAATTGATGCGCGACCGCCTTGCCGTTCTTCACCAACCAGGGAACGATATCCTTGCCGAAATCGCGATTTGACCCGGGCGTTTCGGCATCGCGGCGCAGCTGGTCGAACAGCAATGCGGTGCGGAAGACATAGATGCCCATGGATGCGAGCGCTACATCGGGCTTTCCCGGCACCGGCGGCGGATCCGCGGGCTTTTCGACGAAGTCGATGATCCTCCCGCTTTCATCGACATGCATCACGCCGAAGGCAACCGCGTCCATTCGCGGCACTTCCATGCAGGCAACGGTGACATCCGCTTCCTGGTCGCAATGCTGCTGGAGCATCAGCTCATAATCCATCTTGTAGATGTGATCCCCGGCAAGGATCACCATATACTCAGGATCGTAGCTTTCGATGATATCGATGTTCTGGAAGACGGCGTCCGCCGTTCCTTCATACCATTGAAATTCGCTGACCCGCTGTGACGCGGGCAGGATATCGAAGCTTTCATTCCGTTCCGGCCGCAGAAAATTCCAGCCCCGCTGCAGATGGCGGATCAGAGAATGCGCCTTGTACTGCGTGGCGACGCCGATGCGGCGAATGCCCGAGTTGATGGCGTTCGACAGGGCGAAGTCGATGATTCGGCTCTTTCCGCCGAAATATACCGCAGGCTTCGCCCGGGTATCGGTCAACTCCGCGAGCCGGCTTCCGCGGCCACCGGCAAGCACATATGCCATGGCATCGCGCGCCAGCGGTTGGCCCCTCCTGTTATCCATCGTCACGTGTCCTTTCCCCCCTTTTGGTCCGAAGGGGGCCAAGAGAGCCTGCCTCTCACCGTCTTGCCGCTGGAGGACAGGCCTTCCTCCAGTTCATTTCACGCACTCGAAACGCCGGATATCAATCGGCGAACTTCAGCATCAGGGTCGCCAGCGGTGGCAGTGTCACCATCGCCGCTCCCCCCTCCGCGATGACGCCGCCGAGATTGCCAAGCCCCGACCCCCAATAGTCATGGGCATCGGAATTCAGGATCTCGCACCAGCGCCCGTCATGCGGGAGCGGCACGCGATACGGCGCCCGAGCAACCGGCGTCATGTTGCAGATCACCACCACGGGCGCCGCGCCGGGCGCCTTGCGCAGCCAGACGAACACCGAGTTCGCGGCGTCGTCCACCACCAGCCATTCAAAACCATCCGGTTCGCAATCGCGGGCGTGCAGAGCCGGCGTCTCCCGATAGATACGGTTCAAGTCCCGAACGAGTTTCCGCACGCCTTCATGCGCGGTTGAATGCCGCAAGTGCCAGTCCAGCGCACCTTCCTCGTTCCATTCGCGGCGCTGGGCGAATTCCTGCCCCATGAACAGCAGCTTTTTGCCGGGATATCCCCACATCATCGCATAATAAGCGCGCAGATTGGCGAACTGCTGCCAATCATCGCCACTCATCTTCGTGAGCAGCGATCCCTTGCCGTGCACGACTTCATCATGGCTCAGCGGAAGGACGTAGTTTTCGCTGAACGCATAGACCAGACCAAAGGTGACATCATGGTGGTGGTGCTTCCGGTGAACCGGCTCGCGCGCCATGTACTTCAGCGTATCGTGCATGAAGCCCATGTTCCACTTGAAGCCGAAGCCGAGTCCGCCGTCATGCGCGGGGTGCGTGACACCGGGCCACGCGGTCGATTCCTCCGCCACGGTGAAGAAGCCCGGATGCGCACCATAGACCGCGCGGTTCATGGATTGCAGAAACGAGGCCGCTTCCCAATTCTCGCGACCACCCTCGGGGTTCGGGATCCACTCCCCGGCCTTGCGGCTGTAATCGCGATACAGCATCGACGCGACCGCATCCACGCGCAGCCCATCGACGTGATACCGCTCCGCCCAGAACAAGGCGTTGTTGACGAGAAAGGCCGCCACCTCCCGCCGGCCGAAATTATAGATCGCGGTGTTCCAGTCAGGGTGAAAGCCGAGCCGGGGATCCTCATGCTCGTACAGAGCCGTACCGTCGAACCGCGCCAGGCCATGCGCATCGGTGGGAAAGTGCGCGGGAACCCAATCCAGCAGCACGCCGATGCCGGCACGATGCGCGCCGTCGACGAACCGCGCGAATCCCTCAGGATCGCCGAAACGTGCGGAAGGCGCGTACAGGCCGGTCGTCTGATAGCCCCATGAGGGATCATAGGGGTGTTCGGAAATGGGGAGGAATTCGATGTGGGTGAAGCCCATCTCGACGACATAGGGGATCAGCCGGTCAGCCAGGGCATCCCACGTCAGGAACCATCCGTTCTCGTCGCGGTCCCACGATCCGGCATGCACCTCATAGATGCTGATCGGTACGCGGCGCGGATCCACCGTCGCCCAATGATCCCGATGATCCGCATCGCCCCATTCATGCTCGGGCGGCGCATCGGTGATCGAGGCAGTGGCGGGGCGAAGCTCCGCGGCAAAGGCGAACGGGTCCGCCTTCAACGGCTGCAGCCCGCCGTCCGCCCCGATGATCTCATATTTGTAGTGTCGCCCGCGGCCGATGTCGGGAATGAAGATTTCCC
>JBELMF010000005.1:0-41334 GCA_042096015.1 Sphingomonas sp. | reverse complement strand
ATTGGGCCGCACCGAGATGCGATCCGTGGGCGCGTGGCGGAACTTCTGGGCATCTCAACCGATCGCGTCAGCGTGAAGGCAACCACCACAGAGCGCCTCGGCTTCGCCGGCCGAGGAGAAGGCATCGCGGCACAAGCCGCCGCAACGGTATATCTGCCCGGATCGTTCGCATGAGATATTTGGTCGCCGCCGCCGCCCTGCTTGCCACGCCGACGCACGTCCTTGCGCAAACGCCCTGTCTCACCACGTCCGAGGCGGAAGCGGTCACCCTGGTCGCGCTTCCAGACATCATCCTGGAGACAGGGCGGGTTTGCACCGCTTTGCCGCCGTCCAGTCTGGTTCGAAGGACCTCCGGCCCTTTTCTGGCGCGCTACCAGGCGGAAGCGGACCGGGCTTGGCCGTCGGCCCGGCTGGCCATCGCGAAGCTCAGTGATCCGCGCATTTCGATGCTGTTGCTGCAGTCCGATTATGCGCGGCCGCTCATCACCTCGCTGATCGCGCCGCAGATTGTCGGAAGGGTGCAGCCGTCAGACTGCCCGACGATCGACCGGATCTTTACCTTGCTTGAGCCACTGCCGCCCCGCAATACCGCGGGCATCGTCGTGGCGAGCCTGCAGCATCTGAAATCCGAGAAGGCGCGCGGCACGGCGATCGGTGAAGTCGCCGACCTTCCGGTCTGCACGGGGGCACGGCAGTGAGCGAGAGCCTTCTTCCTACCGAGCTTGTCGAGGCGGCAGAACGGGTGGTCGCGGCAAATCGTCTCGTCGGCCGCCGCATCGCCGTAGCGGAGAGTTGCACCGGTGGTCTGGTGGCAGCGGCGCTTACTGAAATCCCCGGATCATCGGACGTTCTGGAAGCATCGATTGTCAGCTACTCGAACGAAGCGAAGCTCGGCTTGCTCCATGTTTCAAGCGACGTGATCGAGACGTTCGGTGCGGTATCGATCGCCACTGCCTGGAGCATGGCTCAGGGCGCGCTTGAAAAGAGCCCGCGCGCCGATGTCGCGGTGGCAATCACGGGCATCGCGGGGCCTGGCGGCGGATCAGAAAAGAAGCCCGTCGGCACCGTTGTATTCGCACGGGCCGAGCGCGGCGGCGATCCGGCGGATGTGGTCGCCGACCGCAAGAAATTCGGTGACCTCGGCCGCGCGGGCATTCGGCTTCAGGCGGCGTTATGCGCGCTTGATCTTCTGATGCCGCCTGCCGAATCAGAGACGTCGTCGGACGGGGCAGAACCGTAGAGCTTTCGCGCGCGATCCTCGAAGGCACCGATCATCTTGCGCAGCGCGATGCCGAACACTTGCCCAGCCAGCATTTCGAACATCCGGTTCTTGAACTGGAAATCAACCGAGAAATCGACCAGGCATCCCTGCCCGTCCGGGTTCGGCCGGAAGCGCCACTCATTGTAGAGGTACTTCATCGGACCATCGACGTAATCGACGTAGATGCGATCCGGCCGCTGCTTCTCGACGCGCGAGGTGAAGGTCTCGCGCAGGCCCTTGAAGCCGACGATCATGTCGGCCGTCGTCTCCTCGGGCAAGTCCTTGCGGACGCGCATGGCGACAACCCACGGTAGAAATTCCGGGTAGGATTTCACGTCCGCGACCAAATCGAACATCTGCTCGGGCGTATAGGGCATTGCCCGGGTTTCGTTATGCTTTGGCAAGCTGTGCCTCGCGCGCCGCCCGCAACTTCGCGAAATCATCGCCGGCGTGGTAGCTCGATCGGGTCAGCGGCGAGGAAGCGACCAGCAAGAAGCCCTTTGCGCGCGCGATCGCAGCGTATGCGTCGAACGCCTTGGGAGTGACGAAATCCATCACCTTGGCGTGCTTGGGCGTGGGCTGGAGATACTGGCCCATCGTCAGGAAATCGATGTCGGCCGAGCGCATGTCGTCCATCACCTGATGGACCTCCAGCCGCTCCTCGCCGAGCCCGAGCATCACGCCCGACTTGGTGAAGATCGACGGATCGTGGCGCTTGACGCTCTCCAGCAGCCGCAGCGAGGCGTAATAGCGCGCCCCTGGCCGGATTGTCGGGTAGAGCCGCGGCACGGTTTCGAGATTGTGGTTGTACACGTCCGGCCGCGCGGCGACGATCGACTCGACCGCGGCCTGCGTCTTGTTGCGGAAATCGGGCGTCAGGATCTCGATAGTGGTCGAGGGCGTGTTCCGCCGCAGCGCCTCGATTACCTTCACGAACTGGTGCGCGCCGCCGTCGGGCAGATCATCCCGGTCGACCGAGGTGATGACAATATGCTGCAGCCCCATCTCGGCGGCGGCGACCGCGACATGCTCGGGCTCGAGCGGATCAACCGCCCGCGGCATGCCCGTCTTGACGTTACAGAAGGCGCAGGCACGGGTGCATGTGTCGCCAAGGATCATCACCGTGGCGTGTTTCTTGGTCCAGCACTCGCCGATATTCGGGCAGGCCGCCTCCTCGCATACCGTGGCGAGGTTGAGGCGGCGCATCAGCTGTTTCGTCTCGGCGAACCCGACCGAGGTGGGCGCCTTGACGCGGATCCAATCCGGCTTGCGGGGGCGTTCCGGACGGGCGAGCGGGGTCATGTCGTTCATCTTGGGAGCCAGATAGCGACTGCCACGTTGTGAGACAACGCGCTACGGAGGGTGCATGACAGTCTTCACCGATCTCGTCGCCGGCTATGGCCGTTTCCGTGAACAGGGCTGGGCGGAGGAGCGCGAACGCTGGGCGAAGCTAGCCGAGGGGCAATCACCCAAGGTGATGGTGATCGCCTGCTCCGACAGCCGCACCGATCCCGCAACGGTGTTCGACACCTCGCCCGGCGAGATCTTCGTGGTGCGCAACGTCGCCAATCTGGTGCCGCCATTCGAGACGGGCGGCGGCCGGCATGGTGTGTCGGCCGCGCTGGAGTTTGCGGTGACGCAGCTGAAGGTCGAGGAGATCGTGGTGATGGGCCACGGATCGTGCGGCGGTGTGCACGCTGCGCTGACGCAGCGGTTTGCCGCGGCCGATCCGGGCGCCGGTGGCTTCATCGCGCATTGGATCGACCTGCTCGACGACGCGCGCCAGCGGGTGACGGATGAACATGGCAAGGGCGAGGATGCGGTACATGCGCTGGAGTTGGAGACGGTGCGCGTAAGCCTGGCAAACCTGCGGACCTTCCCATTTGTGCAGGAGGCCGAGGCCGCTGGCCGGCTGACACTGCACGGCGCCTGGTTCGCGATCCGGGAAGGCGTGCTTTGGGTGATGGGGGATGATGGGGCGTTCGCGCCGGCGGGGTGACGACCCGATACCGTTCAGTCCTTCCTTGGTACGTGTGACATCGTTGATCATCGTCGTGCAGGGCTTGTCCCACATCCACCGACCAGTGGATCCCGGCACAAGGCCGGGACGACGCAGAGAGTGCTGAAACGGTGTTGCACTCGGCCGAAACGCAGGATGCTTGCCGCCGATCAAAGCCTATGCCACCGGAATTTGCCCGCCGATCGTGCCGAGCAGGCGCGCAAGCCTGGTTTCCACCGCCCGATCCTCAGCATGGTTGGCGGAGAGACTAGGCAGCATGGCGGGCGACTCGCTGCCGGCTAGCGCCATCGCCGTTTCGATCGAGACGATCTCCGCCGCTTTCGCCTTGCGCAAGGCCCCGATCAACGCGGTGTCGAGGATCGCGCCACGCTGGTGGCTGCGCGCGTCGCGATCGGCGTCATCGAGGATGCCCGCCATCCACAGATTGTCGGGAGCGCCGCCGAGATCAGCCATCTCGTCCAACCGCACGGCGTGGCGCTTCGCATTTGCCCGGTCACGCTCGATCACCTCCTGAAGGCCGGGATCGGCAGCGACATCGGCGAGGGAGCCGAGCCGCTCGATCAGCAATTGCTTGCCGGCGCGAAGGTCTTGAAGCGCAACGTGAAGAAGGGCGGCACGCGAAGCGGTAAGCGACATTGCTGCTTAGCGCGCGCGGCGCCGCCCGGTTCCCGATTCAGCCCGCGTCGGGCGAAACCGATTGGGCGACATCCTTCGGCTGCTCCGCCGTCGATCGCAGGTTGAGTTCCTTCAATTGCCGGGCGGAGACGAAACTCGGCGCCCCCATCATCAGGTCTTCCGCCTTCTGCGTCATCGGGAAGACGATCACCTCGCGGATGTTCGGCTCGTCGGCGAGCAGCATGACGATGCGGTCGATGCCCGGCGCCGAACCGCCGTGCGGCGGCGCGCCGTATTTGAACGCGTTGATCATGCCCGCGAAGTTCGTGTCGACGTCCTGCTGGCTGTAGCCGGCGATCTCGAACGCCTTGTACATGATCTCAGGGCGATGGTTCCGGATCGCGCCAGACGACAGTTCGATGCCGTTGCAGACGATGTCATATTGATAGGCCAGGATATCGAGCGGATCCTTGCTCTCCAGCGCCTCCATCTCGCCCTGGGGCATCGAAAAGGGATTGTGGCTGAAGTCGACCTTCTTCGCGTCCTCGTCATATTCGAACATCGGGAAGTCGACGATCCAGCAGAACTCAAAGCGATTCTTGTCGATCAGGCCGAGCTGCTCGGCAACGCGGGTCCGAGCGAGACCCGCGAGCTTCGCTGCCTGCGCTTCCTTGCCGGCGGCGAAGAAGACGCCGTCGTCGGGGCCGAGGCCGAGGGCCTCGGCAAGCTCGCGCATGCCGATGTCGCCATGGTTCTTGGCGATCGGGCCGCCGAACTCACCGCCCTTGCGGGTGGCATAGCCGAGGCCGGCGAAGCCCTCGCTCTGCGCCCAGGCGTTCATGTCGTCGAAGAACTTGCGGCTCTTGTCAGCGGTGTTCGGCGCCGGGATCGCACGGACCACGTCGCCCGCCTCGACGATCGAGGCGAACCGGCCGAAGCCTGATCCGGAGAAGAAGCCGCTGACGTCCTGGATGACCAACGGGTTGCGCAGATCGGGCTTGTCGTTGCCGTATTTCAGCATCGATTCGCGGTACGGGATGCGCTTGAACGGTAGCGGGCTGACGGTACGGCCCTTGCCCTGCCAATCTGCGAATTCCTCGAACACGCCGTGCAGCACCGGCTCGATGGCGGCGAACACGTCTTCCTGCGTGACGTAGCTCATCTCAAAATCGAGCTGGTAGAATTCGCCGGGTGAACGGTCCGCGCGGGCGTCCTCGTCGCGGAAGCACGGCGCGATCTGGAAGTAACGGTCGAAGCCGGCGACCATCAGCAGCTGCTTGAACATCTGCGGCGCCTGCGGGAGCGCGTAGAATTTGCCGGGGTGGACGCGGCTGGGCACGAGATAGTCGCGCGCGCCCTCCGGCGAGGAGGCGGTGAGGATCGGGGTCTGGAATTCAGTAAAGCCCTGATCGACCATGCGGCCGCGGATCGAGGAGATCACCTTCGATCGCAGCATGATGTTGGCGTGCAGCTTCTCGCGGCGCAGATCGAGGAAGCGGTAGCGCAGGCGGATGTCCTCCGGATACTCCTGCTCGCCGGCGACCGGCATGGGTAGTTCTTGCGCCTGGCTCTGGACGGTAACGCCGCGGGCGAAGACCTCGATCTCGCCGGTGGCGAGATTGGGGTTCACGGTCGCTTCGGAGCGCGCCTTCACGACGCCGTCGACGGTGATGACCGATTCGACGCGGAGCGATTCCAGGATCGGAAGTGCGGGGGAATCGCTGTCGGCGACGATCTGGGTGATACCGTAGTGATCGCGCAGGTCGACGAACAGCACGCCGCCGTGATCGCGCTTGCGGTGGATCCAGCCGGACAGGCGGACCTCGTTGCCGACATCGGCGGCCTTCAGTGCGGCGCAGGTGTGCGAACGATAAGCGTGCATGCGTGCCATCTCATATGCACCACCCCGGCGTAGGCCGGGGCCCAGTATCGGGCCGTCCGTAGCTGGACCCCGGCTTTGGCCGGGGCGGTAGGGTTTTTGGATCGGCCGCCACCTCCCTCCCCCTTCCCTCTTTGTCAAGGCGCCCGCGTGGGGCTAAGGAGCGGCGCTTATGCATGTTCACCCGCTTATCACCGACAGCGCGACCCTCGCCAACCTGTGCGCCCGCCTCGCCGATGCCCCGTTCGTGTGCGTCGATACCGAGTTCATGCGTGAGAATACCTATTGGCCCGAGCTGTGCCTGATCCAGATCGCCGACACCGAGGAAGCCGCGGCGATCGATCCGATGGCGCCGGGGCTCGATATGCAGCCGCTGCTCGACCTGCTCGTCAACAACGAGGACGTGCTCAAGGTCTTCCATGCCGGCGGGCAGGATATCGAGATCATCTACAATCTTACCGGCAAGACGCCGCACCCGATGTTCGACACGCAGGTGGCGGCAATGGCGCTCGGCCAGGGCGAGCAGATCGGCTATTCCAACCTGGTCGACAGCTGGCTGGGCGTGACGGTCGACAAGGGCGCGCGGTTCACCGACTGGTCGCGCCGGCCGCTCGATCAGCGGCAGGTGGATTATGCGATCGGTGACGTGACGCATCTGTCCAAGATCTTCCCCAGGATGCTGGAGCGATTGAAAAAAACCGGACGCGGCGCGTGGCTGGATCAGGAAATGGAGCGCATCTCCGATCCGGCCAACTACGCAAACGATCCCGATCTCGCGTGGAAGCGGGTGCGCATTTCGGGGCGCCGCGCCGACGTTCTTGGGCGGCTGAAGGCGATAGCGCGGTGGCGCGAGGTGGAGGCGCGGGGCAAGGATCTGCCGCGCGGGCGGATCGTCAAGGACGAGACGATCGCCGATCTGGCGGGACATCCGCCCAAAAAGCAGGCCGACCTTGCCAAGGTGCGCGGGCTGTCGGCGACCTGGGCGTCGAACGATATCGGCAAGCGGCTGATGACGGCGATCGAAGCCGCCGAACCGCTCCCCGCCGATGAGATGCCAGCACGAGAGGATCGCAAACCAGGCCTCGGCAAGGATGGCGCGCTTGTGGCTGATCTTCTCAAGCTGCTGCTCAAGATCAGGGCGCGCGATATCGATGTTGCGCCACGGCTGCTGGCGCGCGGTGAAGAGTTGGAGGCGCTCGCAGCCGGTGCGCGCGATGGCCTGGCCATCCTGGAGGGGTGGCGGTTCGACCAGTTCGGGCGCGACGCGCTCGATCTCGTTGAAGGCCGGCTCGGCTTCGGCGTGGTCGGCGGCAAGCTCAAGATGACCCGGACGGAGGGACTGGCGTGAAAGTGGTTGTTTTGGCGGCACTGATCCTTGGCGCATGCGCGACGACGGAGCCCAAGCCGATGGCGGGCAAGTGCGACGCGGCGACTGTGCAGGATCTGATCGGCAAACCCCTCGCACAGCATGAGGCGGAGGCGAAGAGGCGCGCCGGCGCGGGAACGGTGCGCAGTTATGTCACCGGATCGGCGCTGACCATGGACTATCGTGAAAATCGGTTGAACATCGAAACCGATGCCGGCGGCACGATCATCAAGCTGTCCTGCGGATAAGGGCGCGGTGACGGGCTTCGCAGTTACGAAGGCTCGATATCGCGCGCTACCATTCGCGGGTTGAGGCCCAGCGCCGCACCCAGCGCCTTCAGCCGCTTTTCCACCGATTCGCCGCATAGCGCGCGATCGTTGTCGCTCCACTGAAGTTCCACCGCGTCGGCCGTGCGGCGGATACTGGTGCGGCCGAGCGGTCCGGCCACGCCGCCCGAAAGACGCTGTGCCAGCCTGATCGCCAATCCCCAGGCAGTGGCTCGCGCCAGATCGAGCATGCCTGCAAGCGCCGGGATAGGATCCGGATAGGGCTGCTGGGCGCCCAGGCTGGCGGCAAGCGCGGCAGCCATCATCGCCCGTTCACGCGCGTCGATCGCCACCCAATTTCCATGCAGCGCGGTTTCGATGCCCAGCTCGACGCGAAACTCCGGATTGGCGCGCCAGCTAGTGTCGGAAAGGAGGCACGCGGCATGGCGCAATCGCGCTTCGCCGGGGGCATCGTCCGCAAACAGGGGGGCGATCCAGCGATCGAGCAAATCGCCATGCTCGGGAAATCGCCCAAGCTGCCGTCCTTCGTCACGCGCTGCCTCGATCAACGGATCAAGCGCGGCCTCTGCTGGGGTGAGACGTTGATGTAGCAGGCCTTCGCGCAAGCCGTACGCCGAAACCATGGTGTGGGATGATCCAAGGACGGGCAGCACGGCGCCCAGCAGGTCCGCCGCCGGCGCTAGTGTTGGGATGCGCCCGCTGGACAGATGCGGCACCGATTTGAGCGCTGCCTTGTCCGCACTCGCCAGCGTCCGGCGCAGGCTGCTGATCCGGGTCGGCGCAATCCGATATCCGTGAAGGATGGGCAGAGGATATCCACGGTCATGGATGTCGACCCGTGCGAGCGAGCGCCACGAGCCGCCGACAAGATAGAGGGGCAAATTCAGGCCCGCTTTGGCCCATCCGGCACTCTCCAGAAGCTTGGCGATCCGCTTGTCGAAGCTGCCTTTGGCGCGCAATTGCGGCAGCCGGAGCACGCCGAGCGGGAACGAACCATGCTTGTGGATCGTCCCGCCCGCGACACGCACCAGCTCCAGGCTGCCTCCGCCAAGATCGCCGACGATCCCGTCGGCATCCGGAATGGCCGACAGGACGCCATGCCCCGCGGCATAAGCCTCCGCTTCGCCCGACAGCAGGTCCACTGTCAGCCCGACATCTGCCGCACGCGCGATCAGCGTGGCACCGTTTGCCGCCTCCCGCACCGCCGCAGTCGCGACGGTGCGGACCTCGTCGCATCCCATTTCCCGTGTAAGTGCCGCAAATCGGGCGAGCGCGGCGCTTGCCAGTGTGAGTGCGTCGTCATCGATGGCACCGGTCTGCGCCAGGCTGCTCCCCAGTCCTGCCAGCACCTTTTCGTTATAGAGGATCGCCGGTAGCCGGCGCGGCCCCTGATAGACGACCAGGCGGATCGAATTGGAGCCGATATCGATAATTGCCGTGCGCGATCCTTCCACGCCGTCAGCTCCGCAATGACAATTTGGGCACCGCGCCGCCCTCGTCCAGCGCCGCACCCCGGCCAGACAGCGATGGATTGGTCATGAAGTAGCGGTGAAGGTTGAACGGCTTCTCGCCCGGCTCGGTGCGGGTGTAGCTACCATCGGCGTACAAGTCCCAGCTCTGTTCGGTGTCTATCAGATTGGCCAACATCACCTGATCGAGGATCTGGTCGTGAACGGTGCCGGTCTCGATCGGCAGCATATATTCGACACGCCGGTCGAAGTTGCGCGGCATCCAGTCGGCGGATGAAATATAGATATGCGCATCGTCATTGGGCAGCGGCGCGCCATTGCCGAAGACCGCAATCCGGCTGTGCTCGAGGAAACGGCCGACGATCGATTTGACGCGGATGTTATCCGACAAACCGGGGATGCGCGGGCGCAGGCAGCAGATGCCACGGATCACCAGGTCGATCTGCACCCCTGCCCCGCTCGCCTCATAGAGCTTCTCGATGATCGCTGGATCGACCAGGCTGTTCATCTTGGCCCAGATCGTCGCCGGGCGGCCGGCTCGCGCCAGTGCGATCTCCGCGTCGATTTCGGCGATCAGCCGGGTGCGCAGCGAGCGGGGAGAGAGTACGACGCGCTCCAGATCCTCCGGCTCGACATAGCCAGTGATGTAGTTGAACATCCGCGCGGCATCGCGCCCGAGCACGGGATCGGCGGTGAAAAAGCTGAGGTCGGTGTAGATCTTTGCGGTGATCGGGTGATAATTCCCGGTGCCGAAGTGGCAGTAGGTGCGAAACTGCCCTGCCTCGCGGCGCACGACCATGGACACTTTGGCGTGCGTCTTCCAGTCGATGAAGCCGTACACGACCTGCACGCCCGCCCGTTCCAGCGCGGACGCCCAGAGGAGGTTCTGCTCCTCGTCGAACCGCGCCTTCAACTCGACGACGGCGGTGACCGACTTGCCTGCCTCGGCGGCCTGGATCAGGGCGTTGATGACGGCTGATTGCTTGCCGGCGCGGTAGAGCGTTTGTTTGATCGCGACCACATCCGGATCGTTGGCGGCTTGCTTCAAGAACGCGAGCACGACGTCAAACGTCTCATAGGGATGATGGACGATGATGTCCTTGGCGCTGATCGCCGCGAAACAGTCGCCAGCGTATTCGCGAATTCGTTCCGGAAAGCGCGGGGTGAAAGGAACGAACTTCATGTCCGGCCTGTCTTCTTCGACGATCTGGTCGAGATCACCGATTCCCAGGAAAGATCCCGATTCGGTGACTAGCGCCTGCTCGCCCAGTTCGTCGCGCAGCACCTTGGCGAGCGAACCGGGCATGCCGCTTTCCAGCTCCAGCCGGATTACGCGGCCGCGACGTCTGCGCTTGATGGCATTCGCGAAGTAACGGACGAGATCCTCGGCTTCTTCCTCAATTTCGATATCACTGTCGCGCAGCACGCGGAATTCCGCGGCGCCCTCGACGGTATAGCCCGGGAACAGCGCCGCGGAGAAACGCTTGATGATCGATTCGACCGCGACATAGCGTGCTCGCTCGCCCGGAAGGCGGACGAACCGCGCCATGCCGGCAGGGACCATCACCAGTTCCCGGATCGGTTCTCCGTCGGAAACGCGCACCAGATCGAACATCACTGCCAGCCCCTTGTTCGGCATGAACGGAAACGGGTGGGCAGGATCAAGTGCCTGGGGCGTCAGCACGGGAAAGATCTGTTCCTGAAAGTGGGTTCGCAGCCAGGCGATCTCGTCCGCGGACAGAGCAGCATCTACCTTGCTCGATCCGAGCACCTGAATCCCCGCGTCCGCCAGTGAATGACGGATATCCCTCCAGACATTCTCCTGGCTGGCGAGCAAGGCATCGGCTTCGGCCGTTATCGCGCCAAGCTGTTGCGAGGGCGTGAGCCCATCTGCGGAGCGCGCTTCGACGTCCTGCAGTTGCTGCCCCTTGAGCCCGGCGACCCGGACCATGAAGAACTCGTCGAGGTTTGACCCGGAGATCGATAGAAAGCGAAGGCGCTCCAGAAGGGGATGTGCGACGTTACACGCTTCCTCCAAGACGCGCCGGTTGAACGCCAGCCATGAGAGTTCGCGGTTGAAGTAGCGATCCGTATCGCGCGCCTCGAAGGGATCGTCGTCTGTGTCTAGACGGGCTTGGCGAACGGATCGGGTCATCATGGCTCCGGTGATGATGGGATCAACGCCGCCGCAGCAAGCGTGGTCCTGGCCAGAGGAATGGACAGCCGCTTGTGCCGTTCCATTACCGCCTGATCCAGCGCATCCACGCTTCGTATGACGGCCACGTGACTCCGTTCGATCCGGTCGACCAGCCAGTCCAGAAGATCAGGCCGGGCGTCCAATCCACGGCGGCCGAACTCCCGCTCGAAAAGCGCGCGGATCAGGGCATCGTCCGGTGGCCCGATTTCCGCCACCGGCGTCGCCGCCAGTCGAGAGCGCAGATCGGGAAGCTGCACGTGCCACGCTGGTGGCGGAGCATCGACAATCAACAGAAGCGGCCTGCGCTCTCCCTGCGCCCTGTTCCACGCGTGGAAAAGATCCTCTTCGGAACGGTTCGAAGCATCGTCGATGATGGCTCCCCCGCTTTTGGCGGCGAAGATCCGTCCCAGAAGGCTGCGTCCCGACTTGCGGGGGCCGACGAGCAGCGATGTCATCACCGGCCACGTGGCCCAGTGATCAAGCGCGTGGACGGCCTGCGCGTTCGACGGCGTGACCAGGAACTCATCGTCGCGCGGGTCTGCGGGCCAGACCAGCGGCAACGCGATCTGGCTCATCGCCCCACCGTCATCCAGCGGTCGCATTGTCGGCGACCAGGTCTGGCGGCAAAAGTCGCGGCGCCCGCCGGATGCGGAGCGTCGTTCCCGTACCGAATACCTGCCAACCGCGGGCTTCCAGCGCCGCCTTCAACGCCTCCGGCGGCCCGGTGTAGCCCACAGTCATCACCGACACTCCCCCGAGCGCAAGGCTGCTGGTGGTTGCCGATGCCACGCCAGGTACGCTGCGGAGAGCCGCCTCGGTGGCGTTCACCGCGGCCACCGCCGGTGTGTCGAACTGGATCGAGATCGAGACCGCAACAGGCCGCGGTGTATCGATAACAACCGTCTCCCCGGCCTCGTCATCCTCAACGGGGGTTTCGCTGGGCGGTACGTACGAGAGACCGGGATCGCTACGGAGATAGCCGGCGCGAAGAGCGCTTTGAAAGGCCTCATCAAGTCGCTTCACGCCAGCATCGAGAAGATCCGGGACGCCGCTGACGCTGCCCACTCGAAGGGTGAACTGCGACAGAATACGATGATCGGGTCCCTGACGCGCCTGGAACACGCCGATCACCGGCCCGCCCGGCCACTGCCGGTAAAGCTTCACCGTGGGCATCAATACGTCCGAGCCGCCATATTGATCGAGAACGGCGCGCCACCACCCTCGGCCAGGACGCTGCGCCTGACCGAAGTTGAGCAACAAAGGATCGGGTCCGCTGCCGGTCGGACGAATGTAATCAATGGCGCTCCCGCCGGTGCGGTAACGAGCCCAGGCCTCCTGCCAGAGGGTGCGTTGCTCGAAAGCGGTGGCGACACCGCCTGACCACACGATCGGGATCACCACCATCGGTGGCGAACGCATGACAAAATTCGAAATACCCAGGATCGCGCCGGCTCGGTTGCGATCAAACAGAACCCCGAGCCGCGCGACATAACGCTTCGGTCCGATCTGTTCATTCTCGACAACGATGCCGGTGACCATCGAATCGAGCGTCGAGTCCGGCACATTGCCCTTGCCAGCCCCGAGACGTTGCGACAGTTGAGCCCAGGCCTTGCGCTGCGCAACCCGCCAGCCGCCCAGGCGTGCGCTGTCGGCGTCCTTCGCGGCGACATCTACGCGAATGCCTGAAACTTCATAGTCGCTGGAACTATCCACCGGCGCCACGCCACGTCCGCTCCCTTCGATCTGAGCGATGCTGACGCCGGCGCCGAGCGCAAGCGCCACGGCTGCGGATACGAGGAAAAGGGGCTTCAGGCGCATAAGCGTGCGTCTTTTGGCGAAGCAGGCGTGGAAATCCAAGCGCGTTGTGTCTAGGCGCGGCTCCATGAGCGAGAGCGGATACACTTACGAGCAGGCTGGCGTGTCAATCGCGGCCGGTAACGCCCTGGTGAAGGCGATCGCGCCGCTTGCGCGCGCCACCCGCCGGCCGGGCGCAGACGCGGACCTCGGCGGCTTCGGCGGGTTCTTCGATCTTAAGGCAGCGGGTTTTGAAGATCCGTTGCTGGTAGCGGCAAACGATGGCGTCGGAACCAAGCTGAAGCTTGCTATCGAGCATGACCGACACGATGGCGTCGGCATCGACCTGGTCGCGATGTGCGTCAACGATCTGATCGTACAGGGCGCGGAGCCGCTTTTCTTCCTCGATTACTATGCCAGTGCAAAGCTGGAGGCCGGAATTGCCGAGCGAGTGATCGCGTCGATTGCGGAAGGCTGCAAGATCGCAGGCTGCGCCCTGATCGGCGGCGAGACGGCCGAGATGCCCGGCATGTACGCCGATGGCGATTACGACCTCGCGGGCTTCTGCGTCGGCGCCGTGGAGCGTGACCGCGTCCTGACCGGCGCTGATATCGGCGACGGCGACGTGATCCTTGGGCTGGCGTCGTCCGGCGTGCATTCGAACGGCTTCTCGCTCGTGCGTCGGCTTGCGACGGATAAAGGGTGGAAGCTCGATCGCCCTGCCCTGTTCGATCCGGAGGTGTTGCTGATCGAAGCGCTTATGGCGCCGACGCGCATCTATGTGAAAAGCTTGCTCCCGCTGGTGACTGCCGGCCGCGTGAAGGGGCTGGCCCATATCACCGGCGGTGGGCTGCTGGAGAATATCCCCCGCGTGCTGCCGAAGGATGCGCATGCGGTGATCGATGCCGATAGCTGGGCGCAGCCGCGCCTGATGGCTTTCCTCCAAGCGCAAGGCGCGATCGAGCCGGAGGAAATGGCACGCACGTTCAACTGCGGCATCGGCATGGCCGTGGTGGTCGCGGAGGAAGCGGCCGACGCGGTGATTGCCGATCTCACGGCCGCGGGCGAGAGCGTGTCGCGCATCGGCCGGGTCGAAGCCGGGCGACGCGGCTGCACAGTGACGGGCAGCACGGAGACCTGGAGCGCGCGAGCGCCATGGAAGGCGACCCACCACGCATGAGGGCGAAGCTTGGCATTCTGATCTCCGGTCGGGGATCGAACATGCAGTCGCTCGTCGCCCATGCGGGCAACGCTTATGAAGTGGTCGTGGTCGCTTCGGATCGCCCTGACGCCCCGGGGCTCGCCTGGGCGCTCGAACATGGGATTCCGACGTTCGCGCTCTCCCCCAAGGAGGTCGGCAAGCCTGCCTATGAGGCGGCGCTCGACGCGGCCCTGGTCAAAGCCGGGGCGGAATACCTTGCGCTTGCCGGGTATATGCGCCTGCTCTCCGACACCTTCATTGCGCGGTGGCGAAACCGGGTGGTGAACATCCACCCGTCACTGCTGCCGAAGTACAAGGGCTTGGACACCCATGCTCGCGCGATTGCGGCAGGGGACACGGTCGCGGGCTGTTCAGTGCATATCGTGACCGAAGAACTCGACGCAGGGGCCGTCCTTGGCCAAGCGGAAGTGCCGGTGTTGCCGGATGATACTGCCGACACTCTGGGTGCGCGCGTTCTCGCCGAGGAGCATCGTCTGTATCCGCGCGTTCTGGCGACATGGCTGACCCGCTAACCATCACGCCTGAACACCAGCTGGAGCGCGTCAGGCAGATTGCGCTCGCCCTGCCCGCGGCTGCCGAGCGGCTGTCGCACGGCGCGCCCGGCTTCCACATCATAAAGGGAAAGTTCTTCGCCTACTTTTCAAACGACCTGCATGGCTCGGGAGAGATGGCAGTTGTTGTAAAGACCAGCGGGATCGAAGAACAGGCGATGCTGATCGAGGCGGATGCGGACTGCTACTACAGACCGCCCTATCTTGGCCCTGCGGGGTGGATCGCGATGCGAGTAAACGGGCCTGATACGGATTGGGATCGCGTCGCGGACCGAATCGCCGCCAGTTGGGAATTGGTGGCGCCGCGCAAACTGCTGGAGATGGGGGGGCGATGAGCGAAACATCGGAGCAAGCAAAGACACGCCGGCGCTGGCTTACGTTGGCGGAACTTGTCGCGGTGTCGGGCTTGCTCATCGGCGCACTGACGCTCTGGCTCAACTGGAGCGATAAGCGGGACAGAGCGCGGGAACGGGCGATTGCGAGCCAGATGGCGGCCGCCGCACAGACCCGACTTTCACTGCGGGTAGAACTTGAAAGCAATGGTGACATCGTCCGGCTGTCCGATCCGCGCCACGAGTTGCTGGAAACAGTGATCGTGTTTCCCCGCGCGCTTGACCTCAGTCCCGAAAGCCCCGCAGTTGCGCGTATCGAACGTGATTGGTTTGCCGCCGCCGTGCTCGCTGCCACGGACGGCGGCGCCGATGAGCGCGAGGGGCGCCTACCCGTGCTGGTTACCGCGCGCTTTGCTGAGGGCGACGTAGTTCGAGAAGGCAGCGCGATCGTCGAGATTGTCTGGCGCACCAAGGGTCATCTGGTGGGAGGCCGCAGCCTCGAAATCGAAACGGCGCGGGTGCGTGAACAGAGCGGCAATGCGGCGCGGATCGACGCTTTATGGGCGGCGGAGCTTAAGCGTCAGATGGCGCGGGCATAGATTACATCATCGTACCAGCCTGCCCCCACATTGAACCGTCGCTCGCCAGCAGGTTCAAATCCCTCACGTTCATAAAAGGCGCGGGCGACGTGGTTGGTACCCAGCACGCCGAGTAGCAATCTGTTCCCGCCCAGCCGGCATGCATCAACGATCGCTTGGTTCATCAGGCGGTGACCAAGACCAGTCCCCCGCGTGATTGACAGGGCGTAGATCCGGCGTAGCTCGACATCGCCCGGGCGCAGTTCAACCGGAAGATCAGGCGTCGTTAACAGGGTGTATCCCACGGGCGCCGCACCGACCGGATGCTCGGCGAGGGTGACGATGCTTGCCGGATCGTTGGCCCATTCGGCAAATTTCGCCGGCGAGCTATTGCGCGCGCAGTGCGCGACGATGTCTTCACCGGGCAGAACGCCGGCAAAGGTTTCGAGAAAGCTGGCGGCGGCGACCATCGCCACCGCCGCAGAATCGGCCGTCGTGGCGCGACGCAGCCGCCAGCTTTCCGTCATGGATCAGCCGACGATTTCTTCGGGCTTGAAGAAGTACGCGATCTCAATGGCTGCGTTCTCGTCCGAATCCGAACCATGGACGGAGTTCGCCTCGATCGATTCGGCGAGTTCCTTGCGGATCGTGCCCGGCTCAGCATTCGCGGGGTTCGTCGCGCCCATGATGTCGCGGTTGCGCTTGACCGCATCCTCGCCTTCGAGAACCTGGACCACGACGGGGCCGGAGATCATGAACGAAACCAGGTCGTTGAAAAACGGTCGCTCCTTGTGGACCGCGTAGAAGCCCTCGGCCTGCTCCTTGGTCATCTGGATGCGCTTCGATGCGACGACGCGCAGCCCCGCCTCTTCCAGCATCTTCGTGACGGCGCCCGTCAGGTTGCGACGGGTCGCATCGGGCTTGATGATCGAGAACGTGCGATTGGCGGCCATGATGGTCGCTGCTCCTATTTTGTAGATGGGCGGAAAACTGCGGCGCCGTTAGCCGTGCGGCGAGGAGAGCGCAACTGCCGGGCGTACACAGCGCGTCGCAGGGGCTAAAGCTATGCCGCTTGTTCCCAGCGCCCGGCATCGTTCTGCTTCCAGTAACGCCGCTCGACGCCGGCACGGTCGGCCAAAGCCTTCCATGCAGTTCTGGCTGCACCGATGTGCTCTTCGTCGAAGAAGTGAAAGACGCGCGCGAAGTCGAGCGCCTCATCACGCCAGGCACCATCGACGAGAGCGACGTGCTTCGCGCCATTGGCGGCGTTGATGTCGGACGCGATCAACACGGGCTGGAGCGCATCATCACCGGCGCCCACACGGGCGTGCGCAAGAAAGCTCTCCGGCGCATGTTCCCATAAGAGACGATCGATGGCGACGCACTGCGCATCATCCGCGGAGACGATCAGCAGCCGCTCTCCGCTCGCCAGCACCCGCTCGGCGATGCGCGGAAGCGCCCGCTCGAGCGGCATGTGCGTGAGATGATAGAAGTCAACCTGCATTAAGCCTCAAGGTTCTTGGCAACGAAGCTGTCGAGCAGCCGCACGCCAAAACCGGTTGCCCCCTTGCCCCACGTCGGGCCGTCCTTTTCGGACCACACCATTCCGGCGATGTCGAGATGGGCCCAGCGTACGCCGTCCTCGACGAAACGCTGGATGAACTGGGCCGCCGTGATTGAGCCGCCGCCGCGCGGGCCGACATTCTTCATGTCGGCGATCTGGCTCTCGATCAATTTGTCATAGGCAGGCGACAGCGGGAAGCGCCACAATTGATCGCCGCTGGCCTTGCCCGCCGCAAGCAGCTGGTCAGCCAGGTCATCGTCATTGGCGAACAGGCCACCCATTTCATTGCCCAAGCTGACGATCATCGCGCCGGTAAGCGTCGCAAGATCGACGATCGTCTTCACCTTATGCGTTCGCTGGACCCAGGTGATACAGTCGCACAGCACCAGCCGGCCTTCAGCGTCGGTGTTAATGACTTCGATCGTCTGCCCCGACATCGAGGTTACGACATCGCCAGGCCGCTGGGCGTTCCCGTCGGGCATGTTCTCAACCAGGCCCATCACACCGATGACGTTGGCTTTTGCCTTGCGGAGCGCCAAGCTCTTCATGGCGCCGGCAACCGCCCCGGCGCCGCCCATATCCCACTTCATGTCCTCCATGCCGGCTGCGGGCTTTATCGAGATGCCGCCGGTATCGAAGGTGACTCCCTTGCCGACGAGCGCGACCGCCGGCTCGTCCTCACCCGCGCCGTTCCAGCGTAGCGCCAGGATGCGGGCTTCGCGCCGAGAGCCCTGCGACACGCCCAGCAGCGCGCCCATGCCTAGCGAACGCATCGTAGCCTCGTCCAAAACGGTAATCTCAAGACCCAGGCCATCGACTTCCTTGGTCACCAGCTCGACGAAGCTCTCCGGATAGAGGACGTTCGGCGGCAGTGTGACCAGCGTCTTGGTCAGCGCTATTCCCTGGTTCACCGCGTCGCGGACGGCCCAGCCGGCCTCTGTGCCTTCCGGTGCGCCGACGATGGTGATGTCCTTCAAGCTGGGCTTGGCATCATCGGAAAGCTTGGTGCGATAGACATCATATCGCCACGCGCGCTGCACCGCGCCGGCAGCAAAGCGGGCGGCGGCCGTTGCAGAACTTCCTGACAGGTCCACGGCAACGGTCGGCACGCCGGACGTGAGCAAGCGCGCCGTCAACGCGCCACCGGCGCGCTCGTAGCCCGCGTCGTCGCCCTCCCCCACACCGAGCAGCAGGATGCGGCCGGCGGCTACATACGCTTCTGCCACGGTGCCCGCCTCGCCCTTGAAGCGCTGGCCCGCGACCGCAGAGGCAACGATAGCCCGGGCCGCCTCGTCCAGCCCGCCGGCGGCGAGCGCATTCACGCCGCCTTTGGCAACGGGAAGCGCAAGGACCGGCGTGGCAGCAGGGCGAGTGGCGACAAAAGTGACGTTCATGGCTGTTCCTCTTGTTTCGTCGTGCAGATAGGCATTCGTCCGCCCGCTGG
Organism: Sphingomonas sp.; assembly: GCA_042096015.1. GTDB lineage: Bacteria > Pseudomonadota > Alphaproteobacteria > Sphingomonadales > Sphingomonadaceae > Sphingomonas. The sequence continues at coordinate 22,755 of JBELMF010000005.1, read as the reverse complement.
CAAAACGTTGCAGCCGCACGCCGGCGGTGCGATAGGGCCGACACCGACGCACGCCGGCGTGCCGGAAAGGGGTTTATGCTTTGCGAGTAAGCGAGTGACGCGTCTCGACCTTTTGGCCAGTTGCGCGTTACCGCTGGCCTTTGTCGCCAGCGCGGCGGCGGCACAGGATCTGCAGGATCGCCGCGTCGATCCACCAGCGCCCGAAGCCCCGTCCCCCACGCTCTCGACTGCGCCCGACGAAGATCAGGTCAATTTCAGCGCAGGTGCGCTGGAATATGACTATGAATCGGACATCGTCACCGCGACCAGTGAGGTGCGCATGTTCCGTGCCGGGCAGCGCCTGCGCGCCGACAAGGTCGTATGGAACCGGGAGACCGGGCGGGTGGTCGCCACAGGCAACATCGCGGTCACCAGTCCCGAGGGCGATACCGCTTACGGCGACTCGATCGAGTTGACCGATTCCCTCCGCGACGGCGTCGTGGACAACATGCTGGTGGTCCTTGAACGAGGCGGGCGGCTGGCGGCGGAGCGCGGTACGCGTCAGGAAAATGGGGCCATCTCGCTCGACCGGGCGGCCTTCACGGCCTGCTCCGTTGTCGATTCGGAAGGGTGTCCGAAGGAGCCCACCTGGAAGGTGACCGCCGTGCGCGTCACGTACCGGCCCGATCGTGCTCGCGTTTACTATGTAGCGGCGCAGATCCATCTGTTCGGCCTGCCCTCGATCCCGCTGCCGAAATTCTCCCATCCCGTCGGTGATGACAGTGCGAGCGGACTGCTGGCGCCGGCAGTCCGCTACGATCGGGTAAACGGTTTCGAAGTGGCGACGCCCTATCTGTTCAGGCTCGCGCCGAACCGCAGCCTGACGGTGACGCCACACGTCTATTCGGCGGTGCTGCCGATGATGCAGGCGAAGTACGAGCATCTGAACGAACTCGGCGCTTTCAGCATCACTGGCTATGCGACGTCGAGCCGCCGAAGCGACGATTTGTCGAGCGGCTTCGACTCGACGACGGAAAAGGCTTTCCGCGGTTATCTCGACGGGGTCGGGCGCTTCCAGATCGACGAGAACTGGAGCCTTTCCGGTTCGCTACGGCTTGTGACGGACCGCACATTCTTGCGCCGATATGACATTTGGAGGGGCGACCGCTTGCGGACCACCTTCGCACTGGAGCGGATCGACCGGGACAGCTATTTCTCGTTGGCTGGCTGGGCCACGCAGACGCTGCGCGTGGGCGAGCGACAGGGGCTGCAGCCGGTCGCTCTGCCTGAAATCGATTATCGCCACCGCGTTGACGAGGGACTGCTGGGCGGCACGCTCAAGTTCCAGCTCAACACGCTCGCGCTCGGACGCAAGGCCGGACAGGATACGCAGCGCGCCTTTGCGAGCGCACGGTGGGACCTGCGCCGCATCACGAACTGGGGACAGGAAGTCACCTTCACTGCTTTCGCCAGAGCGGACGCATATAATACCAACGACACAGCCGCGACGAACATCGTCAATTACCGCGGACTGGAAGGTTTCCAGTCGCGCGCGATCGGTGCGTTGGCCGTCGATGTGCGGTGGCCGTTCGTCGGCGAGCTTATGGGCGGAACCCAGCGCATCTCCCCGCGCCTGCAGATCGTCGCCTCGCCGGAGATCGAGAACCTCGATCTGCCAAACGAAGACGCGCGGGCGATCGATCTGGAAGATTCAAATCTCTTCGCACTCAATCGCTTCGCCGGATATGATCGTTGGGAGGATTCCAGCCGCGCTACTTACGGGCTTGAATACAACCTCGACCTGCCCGGGCTCAGCATCGCCACGAACGTCGGGCAGAGCTATCGCCTGAGCGACCGACCGTCGATCTTCCCGTCCGGGACCGGCCTGAGTGACCGTTTCTCCGACATCGTCGGACGCACGACCGTGCGCTTCCGCGACTTCGTCTCGGTGACGCATCGTTACCGGCTCGACAAGGACGGCCTTGCCGTCCGCCGCAACGAGCTTGATGCAACGGTTGGCTCGCGCTCTACCTATGTCCTGGTCGGCTATCTGCGGCTCAATCGTGATATTGACGATCTCGAGGACCTGCAAGATCGTGAGGAGGCGAGGATTGCCGGACGGGTTCAATTCGCACGCTTCTGGTCCGCCTTTGCCTCCGGCCTGATCGACCTAACGGACCGCAGTGACGACGTATTCTCCCTCGCCGATGGCTTTGATCCCATTCGCCACCGTCTTGGCGTTCAATATGAGGACGATTGCTTGACCCTTGGGGTAACTTGGCGGCGTGACTATCGCACGACCGGTGATGCGCGCCGGGGCGACAGCTTTTTGTTGACGCTGGCGTTCAAGAACCTCGGGCGCTAAGCGGGGGTTCAGCTAGACCGCTGTAGTGCTGTGTGGGCGTAGCAGCGCGCAAGATGGGATTCCGGGACGAGTGACGAGAATGGGCAACAAGACGGCACGGTTCGGCCGTCTCGCGGGTGTGATGCTGGCTTTGGCCACGGCCAGCGCCGTCACCGGTCAGCAATCCGGTCCCGCCACGGTCGATGATCAGGCCATTCCTGACAATGCCGGGCTCGACATCCCCGATAATCTCCAGATCTTCGGCAACGTCGATCCGAACGTCCGAAAGGCCACGGCGATCGTCAACGACAATGTGTTGACGCGAACCGACGTGGATCAGCGGATGGCACTGATCATGGCGGCCAACAATGTGCAGCTTAAGCCGGAGGATGTCGACCGGTTGCGCCTTCAAGTCTTGCGCCAGCTGATCGACGAAGTGCTGCAAATACAGCAGGCGAAGACCGCCGACGTCACGATCACCGCCGACGAGATTAATCAGAGTTTCGAGCGCATCGCGCGCAACTTCGGTCGCACTCCCGAAGACTTTCGGAAGTTCCTGGACCAGCAAGGTTCCTCGGAGCGCTCGATCAAGCGCCAGATCGAGGCCGAGCTGGCATGGCAGCGTTATCTACGTCGCCGCGTCGAACCGTTCGTCAATGTCGGCGAGGAAGAGGTGAAGGCGATTCTCGACCGTCTGGAGGCCGCAAAGGGTACGGACGAGTTTCACCTCAACGAAATTTATCTCTCGGCAACCCCGGACCGTACCGAACAGGTCTATGCCGCGGCGCGCCAGCTGATAGGTGAGATCCAGAAGGGCACGGCGCCCTTCGGCTATTTCGCCCGCAACTTTTCGGAAGCGTCCACGCGAGGCGTAAACGGCGATCTCGGCTGGGTCCGGGGTGCGCAGTTGCCGGCGGAGCTCGCCGAAGCTGCCGGGCAGATGCAGGTGGGCCAGGTGGTTGGACCAGTGGCGGTCCCCGGCGGCTTTTCCATTCTGTACCTGGTCGACAAGCGACAGGTGCTGACCGCCAATGCACGTGATGCACGGCTCAGCCTGAAGCAGATGACGATCAAGTTCCCGCCCGGCACCACCCAGTCGCAGGCCTCTCAGCGGACCGCGAGCTTCGCGGCAACGATCGGCAAGCTGCAGGGGTGCGGCTCGGTGGAAAAGGTCGCGTCGACGATCAACGCCGAAGTCGTTCAGAATGACGCCATCCGTATTCGCGACCTTCCAGCGCCGTTGCAGGAGATCATGGTCAATCTCCAGGTTGGCCAGGCAACCCCGCCGTTCGGCAATCCGGAAGAAGGCGTGCGTACTCTCGTGCTCTGCGGCCGTGATGACACCGCGTCGGCACAACTCCCCGGCACTGAGCAGATCCAGAATCAGCTGGAGCAGCAGCGTGTCAATCTGCGTGCGCAGCAAGCGCTTCGTGACCTGCGGCGTGACGCGATCGTGGAGTATCGTTGAGATTTCGCCACTGCCCCCCCTTGCCATCTCGATGGGCGATCCGGCGGGCATCGGCCCGGAGGTAATCGCCAAAGCTTGGATGGCGCGAGAATCGTCGAACCTTCCTCACTTTCTTGCGGTCGGCGACGCGCGCGCGATCGAGCGAATATGGTCGGGTCCGATCGCGCGGGTCAGTGATTTGCGGGATGTGGCCGGCGCATTTGGCTCAGCTTTGCCGGTGCTGACGGTTGAAGACGCCGGCGACATCACGCCTGGTCGACCGGATGCGGATGGTGCCCGCTGCGCGCTCCACTCGCTTGAACTAGCGTCTGGTCTGGCCCGTTCCGGCGCTGCGCGCGCGATTGTGACCGGTCCGGTATCCAAGGCGCAACTCTACGGGATCGGCTTTACTCACCCAGGCCAGACGGAATTCGTCGCGGAGCGCTGCGGTGTGTCCGGCGACAATGCGGTCATGATGCTGGCCGGACCTTCGCTGCGCGTCGTGCCGATCACGACGCATGTGCCGCTGGCTCAGGTGGCCTCGCTCCTCACCGTGGAACTGATCGTCGCGAAGGGCCGAGCGACCGCGCGAGGCTTGCGGCGCAATTTCGGGATCGACGCGCCCCGTCTGGCCGTCGCGGGGTTCAATCCGCATGCGGGAGAATCCGGCGCGCTGGGCCGCGAGGAAGTCGACGTGATCGCCCCTGCCGTCGCCACGCTGCGCGACGAGGGCATCGATGTCAGCGGTCCGTTCGCGGCGGACACGATGTTCCATCCCCGCGCGCGGGAACAATATGATGCGGCGCTATGCTGCTATCATGATCAGGCGTTGATCCCGCTCAAGGCGCTGCACTTCGATGAAGGCGTGAATATCACCCTGGGCTTGCCGATCGTTCGCACGTCTCCTGACCACGGAACCGCGTTCGCGCTTGCGGGCAAGGATCAGGCCGAACCAGGCGCGATGATCGCTGCGATCGCCATGGCTGGCGAGGCAGCGGCCCGCCGGGCCGCCTGCCCCAGCCTGTGACCGATCTTCCGCCGCTGCGCGAGGTCATCGCGCGGCATGGCCTCGTCGCCTCAAAGGCGCTGGGGCAGAACTTCCTCTTCGACGCGCAACTGCTCGGGCGCATTGCCCGCATCCCCGGGGACCTTGACGGTGCAGAGGTGCTGGAGGTTGGGCCGGGACCGGGCGGGCTCACCCGCGCGCTATTGGCGTCGGGCGCCGCGGTCACCGCGATCGAGCGCGACCGACGCTGCATGCCGGCGCTGGAAGAGCTTGGCGCGGCCTTTCCGGGAAAGTTGAGGGTCATTGAAGGTGACGCGCTCGCTATCGATCCGCGGGCGTTCTTCGCGGGGCAGCCGCATATCGTGGCGAACCTGCCGTATAACGTCGGCACCGCACTTCTGATCGGCTGGCTGTCAGCATCGTGGCTCCCGTGGTGGCAATCACTGACCTTGATGTTCCAGCGGGAAGTTGCCGATCGGATCGTGGCCGCGCCGGGGACGGACGCCTACGGACGGCTGGCGGTTCTCGCCCAGTGGCGCAGCACACCGCGCCTCGCCCTCCCCGTCCATCGATCAGCCTTCACTCCGCCGCCCAAGGTGATGTCGGCCGTGGTTCATATCACCCCGAAGGAGGCACCTGATGGCGTGTCGTTGCGCGCCCTCGAATCCCTCACGGCTGCGGCGTTCGGGCAGCGGCGCAAGATGCTTCGGCAGAGCCTACGCGGGATTGCCGGTGCACTGGAGGCCTTGGAGCAGGAAGGGATCGATCCGACACGGCGCGCCGAGACCGTCAGTGTCGAGGAATTTGTGGCGATAGCGCGGCGACTGAGCAACTAAGCCATTCCTCTCCGCTTCTAGGTGGCGGTCCGCGCAGGCACTCGCCTCGCTCAGTCCTTCATCGTCGGGCTCTTCGTGGGCACAGCCTGCGCAGTCGTGACGGGCGGTCCCTTGGCGATTACGGCTGCTAGCGCGGTCGCCTGCGGGCAGCTGCTCTTGCAGAGTGCCTTCACGCGCGCCAGGTTTTCCTTGGCGCGCGAGACCGCGCCCTTTGCGACAAGCGCTTCCCCCTGCCCCTTCAGCGCATTCACGTCGTTCGGCTCGAGCAGCAGCGCCTCGCGATAGAGGCGGATAGCCTTGCCGGGAAGGCCGCGCGCCTCGGAGACCTGGGCGAGCGCGATAAATGCCTCGCGATTGCGCGGATCGACCGCCACAGCGGTCTCGAGCAGATCGATCGCGCCATCTACATTGCCCGCCGCCCTGGCTGCCCGGCCCTGTTCCAGCAGTGCAAGAGACTTGCCATCGATCTGATCGTCGGGACGCTGACCGTGCAGGGAGGTCGAGATCGACACCATCGCGAGCGCGGCGGCAATGGCGACGGACGTATAACGCATCAAGAGCTCCAGCTTCGGCACGATGTCGAAAAGGCTAGCATGGTGCCCGCAGGCGCGCGACGAAAAAACCATCAGTACGGTCGCGCAGCGGGTCCAGTCGCAAACCATGGCCTCGCGGAGATCCGAACGGTAGGTCAACCGCTTCGGCCTGCCATCCGTTGTGGCGCGACAGGAAGGCATCGATTTGATCCGCTCCTTCAACGTCGAGCAGCGAACAAACGACGTAGATGAGCGCGCCGCCCGGGCGAACAAGCGGGACGGCCACATCCAGAACGTGTGCCTGGGTTTCGGCGAAGCGCTGGAGCCGATCGTGATTGAGGCGCCAACGCGTCTCCGGGTTCCGTCGCCACGTACCCGTCCCCGAACAGGGCGCATCCACAAAGACGACGTCCGAGGCGCCAGTCAGGTCGTCCAACCTCCGCATCTCGTTCTTGGGGTCAAGAAGTCGTGTCTCGACAATCGTTAGTCCGGCCCGTTCGGCACGCGGCAGCAGTTTCGACAGTCGCGCGCGATCAACGTCGCACGCCACGATCCGACCCTGCGCACCCATGGCGTCGCCTATCGCCAGCGTCTTGCCGCCCGCCCCGGCACACAGGTCGATCACCGTCATGCCCGGGCCGGCACGCGCCGCGAGCGACACCGCCTGGCTTCCGGCGTCCTGCACCTCGACCAGACCGGCCAAGCCCGTCACGTCCGTCCCGCCGGGAAGGCGAAGACCTCTGTCCAAACCCGCGATCGGCTGGGCGTCAGGCAGTTCGGTACAGATCGCCGCCATGTTGATGGCGCCACAAACCCGGATATCAAGAGGTGCGCGCTCGATAAGGCTGGGCCACACGTCCTCTGGCACGCCGGACTGGCGGAGCGCATCTCCAAGCCACGCGGGCACGACCCCGAGGGATGCCACCGGCTCCGCGCTATTCACGGGAGCCGGCCCGTGAGGCGAGCCATCGAACGTCTCTGCAAGCGTAGCATCGTGGCGGACCAGTGCCAGGATGGCCGCACGGCCGCTGGGCGGCAGTTCTCCGCAGGCACGGATTGCAGCATAGACCAGGTCGCGGACGGCACGCCTGTCTTTCGACCCTGCATAGCGTCGGGTCGAAAAATAGCGGCTGATCAGTGTGTCGGCCGCCGCCCCGCCCTCCCGGGCGGCAGGAATGATCGCGTCGAGCAGCTCAATCGCCGCCTGGGTTCGTGCGGCGGGGGTCATTCAGCCTCAGCGGGTCGGATAGTTGGGAGCTTCGCGGGTGATTGTCACGTCGTGAACGTGGCTTTCCTTAAGCCCGGCACCGGTGATCCGCACGAACTCCGCCCGCTCCCGCAGGTCCGCAATGGTGGCCGAGCCGGTGTACCCCATGGCTGCCTTGATCCCGCCGACCAGTTGATGGATGACGTCACGCGCAGGGCCCTTGAACGGCACCTGACCTTCGATCCCTTCCGGTACCAGCTTCAGCTGATCCTTGATCTCGCCCTGGAAATAGCGGTCGGCGGAGCCGCGCCCCATCGCACCCACACTGCCCATGCCGCGATAGGATTTGTAGGCACGTCCTTGGTAAAGGAAGGTTTCTCCCGGCGCTTCCTCCGTGCCCGCCAGCAGTGACCCGACCATGCACGTCGCCGCACCGGCCGCGAGTGCCTTGGCAAGATCACCGGAGGTTCGCAGCCCGCCATCAGCAATCACCGGCACGCCGGTGCCGTCTGCCGCCGCCGCACAATCCATCACGGCGGTAAGCTGTGGCACACCCACCCCGGCGACCACGCGGGTGGTGCAGATCGAACCGGGCCCGATGCCGACCTTGATCCCGTCGGCCCCGGCATCGATCAGCGCGCGGGTCGCGGCACCGGTCGCAACATTGCCGGCGACCACCTGAACCGAGTTCGACAGCTTCTTCACGCGCTCGACGGCGCGCGCGACATCCCGATTGTGGCCATGGGCGGTGTCGATGACCACCAAATCGCATTCGGCATCGACCAGTGCCTCGGTCCGTTCAAAGCCCTTGTCGCCGACCGTGGTCGCCGCCGCCACGCGCAGCCGTCCCGCGGCATCCTTCGTGGCGGACGGGTAGGTCACTGCCTTTTCGATGTCCTTGACGGTGATCAGGCCCACGCACCGATAGGCATCGTCCACGACGATCAGCTTCTCGATCCTGCGCTGGTGAAGCAGCCGCCGCGCTTCCTCCTGCCCGACGCCGACACGCACCGTCGCAAGATTGTCCCGGGTCATCAGTTCGGAGACAGGTTGCGCAGGATTTTCCGCGAACCGGACATCCCGGTTGGTGAGAATGCCGACGAGCTTCCCATTCGCCTCGACGACCGGAATTCCGCTAATCCGATGCTGCGACATCAAGGCTTGCGCATCGGCGAGTGTCGCCTGCGGCGTGATTGTGATCGGATTGACCACCATGCCGCTCTCGAACCGCTTCACCTGCCGGACCGCCGCGACCTGTTCTTCGACCGTCAGGTTGCGGTGGAGCACGCCCATTCCCCCAAGCTGTGCCATGACGATCGCCATGTCCGCTTCGGTCACGGTGTCCATCGCGGACGAGAGGATCGGGATGTTGAGCGCGATCTCGCGGGTCACACGGGTGCGGGTGTCGGCTTCGCTGGGCAGCACCTCAGAGGCGGCAGGGACGAGCAGTACGTCGTCGAAAGTAAGGCCGAGGCGAATGTCCATGTGGTGCCGTTTCCGTTGCGCGCGGGGGTGGCGGGCCATGTAACCGCGCGAACGCCAATCCGCTAGGCCCCCTCGCATTCACTTGCTAAGCTTGGCCGGGTTAGGGAGAGGAAGGACGCTGAATGGCACTGGTAACCGCCACGCTGATCCTGTTCGTAGTGCTGGGCTACCTGATGGCCAGCATCAAGATCGTGCGGCAAGGCTATCAATATACGATCGAGCATTTCGGCCGCTACACCGCCACCGCGGCGCCGGGGTTCAACTTCTATCCGGCATTCTTCTATCGCGTCGGGCGCCGCGTGAACATGATGGAGCAGGTGATCGATATCCCCGGGCAGGAGATTATCACCAAGGACAATGCGATGATCTCGACTGACGGGGTCGTCTTCTTTCAGGTGCTGGACGCCCCAAAGGCGGCCTATGAGGTTTCGGACCTCTATGTTGCCTTGCTGAATCTCGTCACCACGAACCTGCGCACAGTGATGGGATCGATGGACCTGGACGAGACGCTGTCGAAGCGGGACGAGATCAACGCCCGACTACTCAATGTCGTCGATCATGCGACAACGCCGTGGGGCGTGAAGATCACCCGTGTCGAGATCAAGGACATCCGCCCGCCGACCGACATCGTCAACGCGATGGCGCGCCAGATGAAAGCGGAGCGGGAGAAGCGCGCGAACATTCTTGAGGCAGAGGGATCGCGCGCGTCCGAGATCCTGCGCGCCGAGGGCCAGAAGCAGGCTCGCATCCTTGAGGCTGAAGGTCGGCGCGAGTCGGCTTACCGCGACGCGGAAGCGCGTGAACGCGCGGCAGAGGCCGAGGCACGGGCGACACAGGTCGTCTCGGACGCAATCGAGAAGGGTGGCACGCAAAGCCTCAACTACTTCATCGCGCAGAAATACGTGGAAGCAGTCGGCAAGTTCGCCACCAGCCCGAATGCGAAGACGATCCTGTTCCCCGTCGAGGCGACCCAATTGGTGGGCACTTTGGGCGGGATCGGTGAACTCGCCAAGGCGGCGCTGGCTGAAAGCACCCCGCCCTCGCCCGGCTCCCCAAAGGTGCCACAGGTTCGTGAGCGGCCGTCGCAGTGATGCTCGACCAGTTTGCCACTCATGAGTCGCTGATCTGGCTTTCTCTTGCTGTGCTGTTGGGCGGCGCCGAGCTCGTGGTGCCGGGCGTCTTCCTCATCTTTCTCGCTATCGCCGCAGGGATCGTGGCGGCGGCGACCTTTGTTCTTCCAGAGCTGCCACTTGCCGCACAGTTGGGCGTGTTCGGCATGTGGAGCGTGGTTACCGTGCTGATCGGACGGCGCTGGTATCAGGACTATCCGGTCGAAACGAGTGATCCGCTCCTCAATGACCGGGCACGGCGGCTGATCGGCGAAACAGTGGTCGTGGCGGACGCCATTGTTTCAGGACGAGGGCGCGTGCGCGTCGGAGACGGCGAATGGCCGGCGCAGGGCCCAGATGCGCCGACCGGCACGCGGATGCGGATCGTATCGGTGACCAGCGGGATCGTGGTCGTCGAACCCGCCTGATCGCCTATCCCTGCGCAGTGCTCCCCGCAGGCTGCCCCTCGTCCGCCCGAGCCAACCGATGACGCGGCAGTGCTTCGGGCATTTCGTCGCGGATGAAGGCCAGCATCGCTTCGCGAATGTCGCAGCGCAGGTCGAATGCCGTTGGCGCATCCTTGGCCGTTGCGAGCACACGCACCTCGATCGCCTCCGGTTTGGCGTCCGTCACCTGAAGGACGAACGCCCGACCGTCCCATCGCGGATTGGAACGGACAATCTCCTCATATTTGGCGCGGAGCCGCGTGACGTCTGCGGTCGGATCCAACCAGAAGAACGCACTGCCCAGCAGCTTGCTGCTGTTGCGTGTCCAGTTCTGGAAGGGCGCCTCGAGAAAACGGGATACGGGCACCACGAGGCGACGCTCATCCCATAATGCAACCACGACATAGGTCAGGCGGATTTCCTCCACCTTGCCCCATTCCCCCTCGATGATCAGCACGTCATCCAGACGGATCGGCTCGGTAAAGGCGAGTTGAACACCCGCAATCAGGTTTTTGAGGGCCGGCTGTGCGGCAGCGCCTACGGCGAGGCCCGCGAGACCCGCCGAGGCCATCAACGTGATGCCGACGCTACGGATGCTGGGAATGGACAACAGCATCAGCGCGATGGTGATGACCGTGATACCAATGACGATGATCCGGCCGAGAATCGACGTGCGGGTCCGCCGGCGGCGCGCGCGCAGATTGTCTTCTACCGCTATGTCGTACCGGATCTCGACCGCGCGAACATAGACGCGCACCACCGTAATCATCAGCCAGCCGATCAGGCCGGGAACGACAAACCCGGCCGCGAACTGCCAAAGTTCGTCCGCCCACTTCGGCAATTCGAGAAAGCGGCGTGAAGCGGCAAGTGCGATGGCGACCGCGATCCAACGCAACGGCCGCCGCGACAACGCGAGTGCCGCATCATCAAGCGACTCGGGCGTGCGGCTCGCGATCCGCTGCGCGATGATCATGGATACCGCGTGCAGGGCCAGCGCGACGAGGACCGCGACGACCACGATGGCGATATTGGCGATCAGGGCCGGCACTTCCCAGCCGCTCCAGTCGAACGTCATGTTTGCTCCAAAAGGGCGACAGCCCTCGAGGTTCCATTGCAACGCAACATTGATCGCCCCCAGCCGTGCGGCGCTATGGCGTGTTGAGCGGCGCGCCGCTTTCCACTAACGACCGGTTCATGACCGCAACGATCGCGCTCGTCGATGACGACCGCAACATTCTGACCTCCGTGTCGATTGCGCTGCAGGCGGAAGGCTTCCTCACCCGCGTCTATTCGGACGGCGAAGCTGCACTCAAGGCGCTGACCGACAACCCGCCGGACCTTGCGATCTTCGATATCAAGATGCCGCGCATGGACGGCCTTGAGCTGCTTCGCCGCCTGCGAGAACGCAGTCAGGTGCCGGTCATCTTCCTCACCAGCAAGGATGACGAACTCGACGAGGCCCTGGGCCTGGCGATGGGCGCCGACGACTATATCGCCAAACCGTTCAGCCAACGGCTTCTGATTGCCCGCATCCGCGCCATCTTACGCCGAACGGATCTGGCCCAAGCCTCAGAAACGGGAGAGGCGGAGCGTCATGCCCCGCTCGTGCGCGGCCGGCTTTCCATGGATCCGGCGCGTCATCGGGTGACGTGGAACGGCGAGCCGGTGACGCTCACCGTAACCGAGTTCCTGATTTTGGAAACGCTGGCGCAGCGGCCCGGTATCGTGAAGACGCGCAATCAGCTGATGGACGCCGCTTATCACGACGACATCTATGTCGATGACCGTACGATCGATTCCCACATCAAGCGCGTTCGTCGCAAGTTCCGGCAAGTCGATCCTTCGTTCGACGCCATTGAGACCCTTTATGGCGCCGGATACCGTTTCTCGGAGGAGTGAGGCCAGCGACCTCACGCTGCGCTGGTCCGGCAGGGTATCGCTGACCCGGCGCATCCTTGCCGTCAACATCTTCGCGCTTCTGCTGCTCGCGGGGGGATTCTTTTACCTCGATTCCTATCGCAGCCGTATCCTGGACAATCGCACCGAACAGGCCATGCAGGAGGCACGCCTCATTGCGGAGGCTCTGGGGGTCGCGACGCCGGAATATCGCGACGCGCTCGTACGTCACCTTGCCCGGGTCACCGGAACGCGGCTCCGCCTGTTTGCGGAAAACGGCACACTCGTTCTCGACAGCAGGACGATGGGCGAGCGGAATTTCCTGCTTCGCGATCCGGACAAGGATGGCCTGGGTCAACACATCGCACGCTTCCTTGACGCAGGTATCGATACCGTCGTGGGGGCAAAACGGCCGCCGCTTTACCGCGAGCGTCGCGACGGCCTCGCCTGGACCGACGTCGAGACTGCGCGAGAGGGGCATTCTTCCGCCACCGTGTGGCGCGCGCCGGATCGCACGCCGGTGATTACCGCGGCGGCGAAGCTGCCAATCGGCAATCGGGTCGTGATGACGACCGTCAATGCCCGTGACATCACGCAAACGGTCCGCGTCGAGCGCTTCAGGCTCAGCATGGTACTGCTCATCGTGACGCTGGTGTCGGTGTTCCTTTCGCTGTTTCTCGCGCGCACGATCGTGCGGCCGTTGCGTCGGCTGGCGCGCGCCGCGGTTCGCGTCAGGCTCGGCCGAGCACGCGAGGTCGTCGTTCCGCGCCTGCCCGAGCGGGGCGACGAAATCGGCATGCTCGCACGAGCCTTGTCAGACATGAGCCTTGCGCTGCGCGCCAGGATAGACGCAACCGAGGCCTTTGCGGCTGATGTGACGCATGAACTCAAGAATCCCCTCGCCTCGCTTCGCTCGGCCGTCGATGGTCTCAGCACTGTGCGGGATCCCGCATTGCAGCAACGGCTGCTCGCGGTCGTTCGAGATGATGTCCACCGGCTGGACCGGTTGATCAGCGATATCTCCGACGCGTCTCGCCTCGACGCGCAGCTCAGCCGCGCCAAGTTCGAGCCAGTCGATGTCGATGCCATGCTGACCGGCATTGTGGCGCAACACATGGAGCGCGGGATCGAGCGGGCGGTCCGCCTTCGGTTCGATCGGGCGGACCAGACGGACCATGTCGTTTCGGGCGAGGGCGCGCGGCTGGAGCGCGTGTTCGAAAACCTGATCGACAACGCGATATCCTTCTCTCCCGATGAGGGCGTGGTCTCGATCGCGACGATCTCGCGACACGATCACGTCGAAATACGCTTCGAGGACGAGGGACCAGGCGTGCCCGAAGAGGCGCGCGAGGCGATTTTTCGTCGCTTTCAGTCGATCAGGCCCGACTCCGAGGGGTTCGGCCAGCATTCCGGGCTGGGACTAGCCATCGCCCGTACCATTGTCGAAGCGCATGGCGGGGCCATCGACGTCGAAGCGCGGGAGGATCGACTGAGCGGCGCCCGTTTCCTCGTCAAGCTGCCGCGGGCCGAGGTCTAGTGAGATGGCGCGCTCAGACACCATTCACGCTTCAACGGTGGCAATCGGCGGGCGCGGTGTCATGATCATGGGCCCGTCCGGCGCCGGAAAGTCCGACCTAACGTTGCGCTTGATCGATCGCGGCGCAACGCTCGTAGCGGACGATTATACCCTTATCGAACAGTGCGGTGACCAGTTGTACGCAAGCGTGCCGTCAACGATCGCGGGCCGGCTTGAGATTCGTGGCCTGGGCATCGTTCCAATGTCACACGTTGACGATGTCCCCGTTGCCCTCGCCGTGCGACTGCAAGCCGCTGTGGAACGCATGCCGCATCGCTCTTTTGACACGTTTTTGGACGTCGCGGTGCGCGTCCTCACACTTGACCCGCGTCCGGCGTCCGCGCCGCTACTTGTCGAACAAGCGCTCAGACACGATTTACCGTGAAGCCCATGGCGATGACCGATCCTTCCGAAATTCTCCTTGTCACCGGCATGTCCGGCGCGGGCAAATCTACCGTCTTGAAGACTCTTGAGGACCTCGGCTGGGAGGTGGTGGACAATCTGCCGCTCTCCCTGCTCGACCGCCTGCTTGGTGTCGAGGCCGCGCCTGGTCGCGACGGCGAGGCGCGGCCTCTGGCAATCGGCATCGGCTCGATGACACGTGATTTCGAGGCGAGCGCGATCGTGCGCCAGATCGATCGCCTGCATGCCGCGGGGCGGCAGGAGATTTCCGCGCTTTTTCTGGATTGCACCACCGACGAACTCGCGCGGCGGTATGATGAGACGCGTCGCCGTCACCCGCTGGCGCCTGACCGTCCGGCGCGCCAGGGGATTGAACAGGAGCGCCTGCTCTTGGAGCCGCTGCGACGCTCAGCGGCTCGGCTGATCGACACGGCGCGCTTTACCAGCGCCGAGCTTGCCCAGCAGGTTCGTCAGATCTTTCATCGCGGGGGGCTCAGCGAACCGACGATCTCGGTGTCGTCCTTCGGCTTCGCACGCGGTTTGCCACCGGACGCGGATCTGGTGTTCGACATGCGCTTCCTTCGCAATCCGCATTGGGATCCGGCGTTGCGCCCGGGCACGGGACTCGATGCGCCAGTGGCCGCCTATGTGGCGGAGGATCCGGCCTATCAGCCGGCACTCACCCGTATCGAAGAGCTCCTATTGCTGTTGCTGCCCCGCTATCGCGCCGAAGGAAAGTCATATATAAACATAGCCTTTGGTTGTACCGGAGGTAGACATCGCTCGGTACACGTCGCCGAACGGGTCGCAGCGCTGTTGCGCAATGCGGCATTTTCGCCCACGGTCACGCATCGGGATCTTGCGGCGCTGCCGCATGATGGGCTCGAGGGACGAGCTGACGGGCAATGAATGGAATTGCGACACAGATGATCGGGCTTGTGCTCGTAACGCACGGTCGTTTGGCCGATGAGTTCGTGACGGCGATGGAGCATGTGGTGGGGCCGCAGAAGCAGGTCCGCACCGTTGCGATCGGGCCGGAAGACGACATGGAAGCGCGCCGGGCGGACATCCGCGCGGCAATCGCGGAGGTCGATGCAGGCCGCGGCGTGATCGTGCTGACCGATCTGTTCGGCGGCACACCCTCCAACCTCGCCATCTCGCTGATGGAGCGTGGTCGGATCGAGGTGATTGCCGGGATCAACCTGCCCATGCTCATCCGCCTTGAGTCGGCGCGCCGCAAGATGGGCGTGGCCGCCGCGGTTGCCGCCGCGCGGGAGGCTGGTCGCAAGTACATCTCGGTCGCGTCCGAAGTGCTCGGCGTCGGAGAAGCTGCTGCGTGACCGTCTCGCGCGAGGTTCTCATCGCCAATCGGCGTGGGCTTCACGCACGCGCCAGCGCCAAGTTCGTCACGCTCGCCAGCCAGCAGCCGATCGCGGTAAGCGTGGCTAAGGGCGGCGCTGCGGTGACGGGAACGTCGATCATGGGGCTGATGATGCTGGGCGCCGCGAAGGGCGATACGATCACGATCAGCGCGCAGGGCGCGGACGCCGAAAGCGTCGTCGCCGCGATGTGTGCCCTGGTCGAAGCGAAGTTCGGCGAAGACTGACAGCAATCATGCCGCGGACGATCACTGCTTTCTCCAACCCGCTCGTGAAGCGGGTCCAGGCGCTGCGCGACAAGCGGCACCGCCGAGAGGAAGGTCTCTTCCTCGCCGAAGGATTGCGGATCCTGACGGAGGCGCGCGAAACCGGGCGATTACCGCAGTTCCTGTTCTTCGCAGCCGCCAGCGCGCGCCACGCGCTTGTCGAGGCGCTCGTCGAGGCCGTGGAGGCCGATGGCGGAGAGGCGATCGAGACCAGCGAAGCGATACTGTCGAAACTGTCGGGGAAGGATAATCCCCAGGCGGTGGTCGGCGCCTTCGCGACGTTCGACACCGATCTTCACTCGCTCGATCGCACTGCATCACCGATCTGGCTGGTCGCCGAGCGGCTTCGCGACCCCGGCAATCTCGGCACGATCCTGCGAACCGGGGACGCCGTCGGCGCAGGCGGCCTGATCCTGATCGGCGACAGCGTCGATCCGTTCTCGACCGAGGCGGTGCGCGCGAGCATGGGAGCGCTGTTCACTGTGCCGCTTGTGCGCACCAGCTGGGAAGACTTCCTGCCCTGGTTACGCGAGGGAGCCGGGCAGTTGGTGGGGCTCAGCCTGCGCACCCAGAACGACTATCGCAGCGCCCGATATGCCGCGCCGACGTTTCTGCTGACCGGAAACGAGGCGCAGGGTCTGCCGCGCGAGGCGGAAGATGCGTGCGACCTGCTCGTGAAGCTGCCGATGCTGGGGCGGGCCGATAGCCTGAACGCGGCCGTAGCCACTGCAGTGATGGCGTATGAGGCGCTGGCGCAACATACGCATTCCGGGAAACGATCATGAGCAATATCGCCGACTTGCCCTATCGCCCCTGTGCGGGCGTGATGCTGATGAACCGCGAGGGAAAGATCTTCGTCGGCCAGCGGCTCGATACCACGCTGGAGGCGTGGCAGATGCCGCAGGGCGGGATCGATCCTGGCGAGACACCGCTGGACAGCGCCATCCGCGAGCTCGGCGAGGAAACGGGCATCTCACCCGCCCATGTGGAGCTGGTGGCTGAGGCTCCCGGCGAGTTCCGCTATGACCTGCCCGAGGAACTGATCGGAAAGGTATGGAAGGGACGCTATCGCGGCCAGATTCAGCGCTGGTTCCTGTTCCGCTTCGTCGGCACCGACGATGACATCAGGATCGACACCACTCACCCGGAGTTTCGCGCATGGCGGTGGGCCAATCCGTCGGATCTGC
This sequence comes from Sphingomonas sp., assembly GCA_042096015.1. Taxonomy (GTDB): domain Bacteria; phylum Pseudomonadota; class Alphaproteobacteria; order Sphingomonadales; family Sphingomonadaceae; genus Sphingomonas. The sequence continues at coordinate 5,657 of JBELMF010000005.1, read as the reverse complement.
CGCGGCTGATCGTACCCTTCAAGCGCGCCCTTTATGAGGACGTGCTAGCTGCCTTCTCGGCTCATCTCGGCTGAGCAACAATCCACCTGCCTGCGCTTCATGCCGGCAACTCTCTTTGGTAGCGTTATCCCGTGCGAATCCTTGTGACCCTGATTGCCCTTTCCGTCGCATCGAACGCGATGGCGGCAACAGCGGATCCGGTGGAGATCCCGCCGCCCATCCGGGCCATGCTGGACGCGGCGATCGCCTCTGGCAACGAAAGCGAAGTCTCCACGATCGTGAAATATGCGCGGGCGGCCGATCCGGCCAGCGGCGACGCAGTGCTGAAGATCGCCGACGAGTGGCGCGCCATTCGCGCGAAGGATCGCGAGACGCGCATCGAGCGGGCTGGATGGCTGGACCTCTGGACCGGCCGCGCGGAATTGGGCGGCTTCGTCACCACGGGTAATTCCGACACGGCGGGTGTGACGGGCATCCTCGACCTCACCCGCGAAGGCCTGGAATGGCGCCATAAGGTGCGCGGCCAGGCTGATTTTCAGCGCAGCCTGGGCATTACCACGCGGGAACATTATCTCGCCGCCTACGAGCCAAACTGGAAAGTGGACTCCCGCCGGTACGTTTATGGTGCGCTTCAGTATGAGAGCGACCGGTTTTTCGGCTATTCCAATCGTTATTCCGCGTCGGCCGGGGGCGGATATAGTGCCGTCCAGACGTCAGCTATGACGCTCAATTTGGAACTGGGCCCCGCCTTTCGTCACACCGAGTTCACCGACGCCACGGTCGAGAGCAGCATCGCCGCCCGCGGCAGTGTCGATCTCGATTGGAAGCTCACAACGGGGCTGACGCTGCGCCAGGACGCGTCCGCTTACCTCCAGCGGTACAATTCAACCGTGAGCAGCACCACGGCGATGGCGGCGAAGCTGCTCGGGCCGCTTTCCGCGCAGGTCAGCTATACCGTGCAATATGAAAGCATGCCGCCGGTCGGCCGGGTGTCGACCGATACTACCAGCCGGGCCTCCTTGGTTTATACCTTTTAGGCGGTCAGCCGTCGTGAGCCGCGCTAGCGAAGTGCCCCCGCCAGCAACTTGTGAAGCTTTGAATGGAGCCCGTCGTTTGCGGCTAGGAACTCGTTTCGCTCGATCGCGCGATCACCGCCTCGGAAATCGGTGACGAAGCCGCCAGCCTCTTTCACCAGCAGAAGACCGGCAGCGACGTCCCAGATCTTGAGCTTCGATTCCCAATATCCATCGAAACGCCCCGCGGCGACCCATGCGAGATCCAGTGCCGCCGAGCCGAGGCGCCGGATTCCTGCAACTTGCGGCGCGATCGAGCCGAAGATGCGGGTCCATTCCGCGAAGTCGCCATGGCCCATGAAGGGAATGCCGGTGGCGATCACGGCTTCGGTAAGTTCACGCCGCGATGACACACGCAGGCGCTGATCCTGCAGCCAGGCGCCACGGCCTTTCTCGGCCCAGAAGCTCTCATCGGTCAGCGGTTGATAGACCAATGCCGTCGTGATCTCGCGCTTTCCGTTCGGCAACGGTTCCTCAACTGCGATCGACATCGCAAAATGGGGAATGCCGTGCAAGAAGTTGGTCGTGCCATCCAGAGGATCGATGATGAAGCGCGGCTTGGAAGGATCGCCGGCGATCTCGCCGCCCTCCTCCATCACAAAGCCCCAGTCAGGACGCGCCTTGGACAGTTCCTCATACAGCGTCTGTTCGGCGCGCTTGTCCGCCATCGACACGAAGTCCGCGGGCCCCTTGCGGCTCACCTGGAGGTGCTGAACCTCGTTGAAGTCGCGACGCAGGCGCGGCGCGGCCTTGCGCGCGGCGCGCTCGATGACAGTGAAGAGACCGGAATGGGATGGCATCAACGTAACTCCCCGCCCTCTGCACAGAGGAGCGGTTGGTAGGGGCGCGGCGTTCGGATCAACCGTGTCCAAGGCCGCTGTGGGGGACGATCAGCAGAACGCGCCTCTCGCCCCGCCCCTCGGCAACAGAGGGGCTATTACGAAATCAGTCCGCGCGTCGAACGTAGGTCTGCTCGTACACATCCACCACGATGCGCGTGCCGCTGGCGATATGCGGCGGCACCATCACTCGAACGCCGTTGTCGAGCACGGCGGGTTTGTAGCTGGAAGAGGCAGTCTGCCCCTTCACCACGGCGTCCGCCTCTACGATCGTCGCCTCGATCGTGTCGGGAAGCTGAACGCTGATTGCCTCTTCCTCATAAAGCTCCATCACGACGTCCATGCCGTCCTGCAGGAAGGCAGCTGCGTCGCCAAGCAGATCGCGCGAGAGGGTGACCTGATCGTAGGTCTCCTTGTCCATGAAGACCAGGCCGTCGCCCTCAGCGAAGAGGAACTGGAAGTCCTTCGTGTCGAGCCGCACGCGCTCGACGGTCTCCGCCGAGCGGAACCGCACGTTGTTCTTGCGGCCGTCACGCAGGTTCTTGAGCTCGACCTGCATGTACGCGCCCCCCTTGCCGGGCTGGGTGTGCTGGATCTTCACGGCGCGCCAGATGCCGCCTTCATACTCGATGATATTACCCGGACGAATGTCGACGCCGCTGATCTTCATGACTGTTTGCCCATTCTCCGTTCAGGCTGAACTTGCCGGAACAAGATCAGAGCGAACGGCGGTGTTGAACTGAAAGGCGGGTGCCCTACCGGACAGCGGGCGCTCCGGCAAGCAGCGGGTATGGGTTTAGCGGCTCGCCCTGCCACCAGCGATCGTTCGGACGCATCCGGCTGACGGCAAAATGGAGGTGCGTGTTGCCGGCACCTGCGTTCCCCGTATCGCCGACATAGCCCAGCAAGGTGCCGCGCCGCACGGTTAGGCCTTCGCGCATGCCAGGCGCGTAGCCGGCAAGATGCGCGTAATAATAGCTCCAGGCACGGTCCGGCGAGCGGACGTAGAGCGTTAGGCCGCCAGCTTCGCTGGTGAATATCTTTTCGACCAGGCCTGGCGCCGCCGCCATCACAGGGGTGCCGGCAGGCGCCATGATATCGATCGCTTTATGCAGTCGCGCGCCACCTGCGCGACTATCGCCCCAGGTATCCGACAGCTGAGTCGGCAGGACCCCGCTCACCGGCACGGCGAGCGGAGCACCCTGCACGGCTTGGACCGGCGAACTGCGGGTAATCACCGGTGAGGAAGCCGGCTCGGGACGGGGCGGTCTTGGCCCAAACGAAAGCATCGACGCGAAAGCGATCGCGCCCAGGACGATCAGTGCGAAGATTGAGGCGCCGAGACGTGTCACGTCACGCCTGGAAGATCACCGGCGTTCCAGCCTCGACCATCAACGCTACTCGGGCGGCATCCCAGTTCGTCAGTCGGACGCAGCCATTGCTCTCGGTACGGCCGATCTTTTCGGGGTTGGGCGTGCCGTGGATGCCGTAATGATCGCGGCTCAGGTCGATCCATACGACACCGACCGGATTGTTCGGCCCCGGCGGGATGATCTGAGGCTTCTTGGTGTCGCTGACCGTCTTCAGAATAGCGGGGTTCATCTTCCAGTCCGGGTTCGGCGACACGTGCAGCACCTTCCAGTTGCCGAGCGGAAGGGGATCGCTCGCTGAGCCGATCGTCGCGCTATATTGCGCGACCAGTCGATCCTGCCCGTCGAACACGCGCACGACCTTATCGGACTTGTCGACGACGATCTTGCTTGCGCTTGGCACATCCGCCTCGACGTTCAGCTGCGCCAGCGTCCGGCGCCACTCAGGGGTCGCATCGGCCGGATAGGCGCGCGAGCGGGGCAACGCATTGGGAAGGACTATCTGCTGTCCCGGCGCCAGCTTCGTCCCCGGTGGGTTGAGTGCGATCAGCACCTCCGGCGTGGTATGGAACATCTCCGCGAGCTTCTCGAGCGAGGAGGTATAGGCCATGCCGTCCAGCTTCGCCTGATCGGCATAGTCTTCCGGGATCGACTGAACGAACGGTCCACTCAAGACGCGAGCGTCAAGAGTCGCGGTGACCGTCGGGCGTGCAGAGCGATACGGGTAAAGAGCCCGCAGCGTTGGCTGGTCGATTTCGCCTGTTACGCGCAACCCGCGCGATTCCTGAAAGCCGCGCAATGCCTTGATGAGTGACATGCCGCCGCGCCCGTCCAGCACGCCGGGTCCGAAGCCCAGCTTGTCGAGAATGACTTGCACGTGAAGGATGGAGCGATCGATCGGGGGTGGCGATGTGTCAGCAGGGGCGGTCTGCGCAGTCGCTCCGATTGCGAGGCTGGTGCAAACCGCCGCCCCGGCGGCAAGGGCGGCAAAGAGTGGCTTCATGACGATCCTCTACTGATACGCTCGGGCCATCAACGGCTTGCCCGCCGGTTGTTTCCACCGCGTACCAAAGCATCGCTAGCCAAGCACGTCGGCGAAGGCCTTTACGGCAGCGGTCTCGTCGCCGCCCCAAACGGCGTCACAAACCGCGATGAAGTCAGCGCCGGCAGCAACGAGGGGCGGCGCGTTGGATGGCGTGATCCCGCCGATCGCAACGCAGGGCAGTTCAAAGAGCGCAGACCACCAGGACAGGATCACCGGCTCCGGATGATGCTTCACCTCCTTGGTTCGCGTCGGATAGAAGCTTCCGAACGCGACATAGTCCGCGCCCGCTTCCCCCGCCTCCATCGCGAGATGGCGGCTGTCGTGGCAGGTGATCCCGATCTGCGCGCTCGGCCCGAGAATTGCGCGGGCCTCCCGCGGATCGCCGTCTTCCTGCCCGAGATGCACGCCATCCGCGCCCAGCCGCTTGGCGAGCGAGACGCTGTCGTTGACGATGAACGCGACGTCCCGATCGGCGCACAGCCGTTGCAGCGGCTCGGCGAGGCGCGCCGCTTCATGCTGGTTCACATCCTTGACCCGAAACTGGAACGCCGCGACCGGACCCGCATCAAGCGCCCGGGCAAGCCGATCGGGAAATTCGCCGTCCACGTTCAAGGGTGAGATGAGGTACAATTGGCAGGGCGGCCGACGATCATCGCGCACGAACGCGGCGGCGAAGGAAGGATCGAGCGGGCCAAGCGGATCATCAGTCATCATCCGGCTCTACCGCGCCCTCCGGTGCGGCGAAAGCCGGCGCGGCAGGTGCCCGCGTCGCTGCGGCGGGGCGCTGAACCGTTCGGCGCATGGCACGTTGTTCGTCCATGATTGAAAAGGGCGACCGACGATGACATGGAAGCTGCTCCCGGCCGCTGCCCTGGCCGCACTAAGTGGTTGCGCGACGCAGCCTATCCACGTTGCGCACGTTGTTGCCCCGCCCGCCCCCACCCGTTCCATCCCCTCCCCCATTCAGCCGCCGCGATCCGGTGCGCAGATGCGGGCCGCGATGGCGGCCACAGCGAATAATCCGTCGCTCGGCGGCGCCGCGATGCTCGGTAACCGGACGATCGCGGACAATTGCGCTTCCGCGCCGAATTTGCGGACCATGGTTCGGGTGTTGGACGCGGGCGGCGCGAAGGCGATGCTTGCGTCGCGCGGCCCCTTCACCGTCTTTGCCCCCACGGACCAGGCCTTCGAACGCCTGTCGAGTGGCGCCGTCGATGAGCTCTTGGCGCCGGCGAACCGCCCGACACTGACCAAGGTTGCCAGCTATCACATCGTTCCAGGCGCCATCACCTTGGACGAGCTTCGATCCCGAATTCATGCCGGCAAGGGC
>JBELMF010000004.1:0-41998 GCA_042096015.1 Sphingomonas sp. | reverse complement strand
AGTCATGGTGATGGAGCCGGACGAGGGCGCCATGGCCTGCGGCGAATACGGTCCGGGGCGGCTGCCGGAACCGGCTGCGATCGTCACGGAGATCGAACATCTGCTGCGCGCCGGATCAGCGCCGGATCCCACCCGATTTCACCCCGGTGTTGCCGGATGGGATACCGCTCATCGGCTGGCCGGCAGGCACATTCTCGTGACCGCCGGGCCGACCCACGAACCCATTGATCCGGTCCGCTACATCGCCAATAGATCCTCGGGAAAACAGGGGTTTGCGATCGCCGGCGCACTCGCCGCTTTGGGTGCGCGCGTGTCGCTGGTGGCGGGCCCCGTCCATCTGCCCACCCCGCCCGGCGTGACTCGGATCGACGTCCAAACCGCCCGCGAAATGGCCGCCGCCGTCGACGCCGCCCTCCCCGCCGACGCCGCCGTGATGGTTGCCGCCGTGGCCGATTGGCGGCCCGATGGTGCCGCTGATCGCAAGATCAAAAAGGGGGCGCAGGGCACGCCGGCCCTTCGCCTCGTGGAGAATCCCGATATTCTCGCGACGCTCGGCCATGGCGATCGGCGCCCGCGCCTGGTCATCGGCTTCGCGGCCGAAACGAATGATGTCGTCGCCCATGCTCGCGACAAGCTTGCGCGCAAGGGCGCGGACTGGATCGTCGCGAATGACGTATCCGGTGATGTGATGGGCGGAGATTCGAATACGGTTCACCTCATCGCCGCCGACAGCGCCGAATTGTGGGACAGGATGCCGAAGGATGCGGTCGCCGGTCGGCTTGCCGCCCGGATCGCACAATGGCTGGAGACGCGGGCATGATCAGCATTCGTATCTTGCGCTTACCGCATGGCGCAGGCCTGCCGCTGCCTGCCTATGCAACCGACGGTGCGGCGGGAATGGATGTCGTTGCGGCGGAGGACATCACGCTTGATCCGGGTGAGCGCCACGCCGTCGCTACCGGCTTCGCAATGGCCATTCCGGAAGGATATGAGGTTCAGGTTCGCCCCCGTTCGGGCCTCGCGCTCAAACACGGCATCACGTGCCTCAACACCCCCGGCACGATCGACAGCGACTATCGCGGAGAGGTGAAGGTGATCCTCGCCAATCTCGGGCAGGCATCCTTCCCGGTGCATCGCGGTGAGCGCATCGCCCAACTCGTGCCCGCCCCGGTGCTGCGCGCCAGCTTGGACGAATGCGACGCGCTCGACGAGACGGCGCGGGGCAGCGGTGGCTTCGGATCTACCGGACAGTGACCGTGTTCACCTTCGTCGTCGGAAGCATCCTGCAGGCAGCGTCCCCCACGACATCACCGCCCGCGCACATTCCGCCGGACGATTGGACCGCTCTTCCCGAACTGAAGCTGCAGCGGCGCGAACCCGAGACGCGGGCGCTCGCCCAATATGTGCGGGAGGAAATCCGGGCGGGACGATGCGTGGTCACGGCAAGCCCGCTCAGGGTGGACCTCGCCGTTCTGGTCGCGAGCGATGGCCAGCTGCGCAGCATCCGACCGCGTGCGATCGGTTGCCCGACCGTGGAGCAATATGCCTCGGGCATTATGCTTCGCATGGCCCGCAGCAATGTGCCGCCCCCCGGCGAAGATCGCTGGTATCGAACAGCGGTCGTCTTTGCATGGCAGTGACGCTCGACGACGAAGAACGCGCGCGCTACGCTCGTCAGATCATCCTGCGGGAAATCGGCGGCTCAGGGCAGCGGCGGTTGAAGGCGGCAACGGTCGCGGTGATCGGTGCCGGCGGCATTGGCTCTCCGGCCATCCTTTATCTCGCGGCCGCTGGCATCGGCCGCCTCAGGATCATCGACCCGGATCGCGTCGATCGTTCGAATCTTCAGCGGCAGATCCTGTTCGATGGCGACAACATCGGAATGGCGAAGGCGTCGCGCGGCGCAACGGCCGCGATGCAAAAGAACCCCCACGCCATTGCCGAAGCGATCGTCGATCGGATCACCGACCAGAACGCCGCTACCCTGCTGGCGGACGCCGACGTTGTACTGGACGGCTGCGACAATTTCGCGACCCGTCTGGCGGTCGCGGACTGCGCTCAGGCCCTGCGCATTCCGCTGGTTTCCGCGGCGGTTGGGCAGTTCGAGGGGCAACTCGGCGTTTATCGCGGCTGGGAGGCAGACAAGCCGTGTTACCGATGCCTGGTCGGCGCAACGCCCGATCGCGATGAATTGACGTGTGCGGACCAGGGTATCCTGGGGCCGGTCACGGGCATTCTGGGCAGCATGGCTGCGCTTGAAGCGATCCGCGCCGTCACGCCCTTTGGTGAAGATCACGCCGGGCGGCTGACCCTGGTCGATCTGCTGGATCTGCGCTTTCGCACGATCCGCGTCGCCAAGGATCCGGGCTGCCCGGCGTGCGGTGTTATGTCAGCCGACTAGCCTCCGGGCGAAGTCGCGCACGACCGGGCCGATATCCGCGCGCTCCAGCGCCAACGCCAGATTCGCCTGAATATACCCCGCTTTGTCCCCGCAATCATACCGCTGCCCGTCGAACGTATAGCCGTGGAACGGCTGCTTTCCGATCAGTTGCGCCATCGCATCGGTCAGCTGGATCTCTCCGCCCGCGCCCTTCACCGGATTGTCGAGGATCTTCATTACCTCCGGCTGGAGGATATAACGGCCGGGCGTCATGAGGTTCGACTTCGCCGTTCCCTTTGCCGGCTTTTCAATGACTTCCAGAACCTCGGTCAACGGCCCGTCGACCTTGCCAGGCGTGATGATGCCGTATTTGTCGGTTTCTTCTGGAGCGACTTCTAGCGCCCCGATCAGATTGCCGCCCACCTTTTCATAGGCCGATACCATCTGCTTCATGAAGCCGGGGGTGCCCCACATCAGCTCGTCCGGCAGCAACACCGCAAACGGCTCGTCCCCCACGATCTCGCGCGCACACCAGACCGCATGTCCTAGGCCGAGTGGCTCCTGCTGGCGAACATAGACGGGCGAGCCAGGCTTCTGCCGAATGCCTTCGATTAGCGCCATGGACTTACCGCGCGCCTTCATCGTCGCCTCAAGCTCGAACGAGACGTCGAAGTGATCCTCCAGCGCACCCTTGCCACGGCCGGTGACAAAGATGATCTGCTCGATCCCGGCCTCCAGCGCCTCTTCCACCGCGTATTGGATCAGCGGCTTGTCGACGACGGTCAGCATCTCCTTGGGCATCGACTTGGTTGCGGGCAGGAACCGCGTGCCCAGCCCGGCCACGGGAAACACTGCCTTGCGGAGCGGCTTGATCGACGTCATCGATGATTTCTCCCCGGATTGTCCGGGTGACTTAGCTTCTCACCGCGCTGCAGCAAAGACGAATTGTCGCGGCTGCGCTTAGTTCGCCCTTAACACGGTAGTGATAACAGCCGTCGCCATGAAGATACTGCTGGTCTTTGGCACCCGCCCCGAGGCGATAAAGCTGTTCCCTGTCGTGCGCGCCCTGAGGGCGAACACACGCTGGGACGTGCGGACGTGCGTCACTGCTCAGCACCGCGGGTTATTGGATCAGGTGCTCGCCATTGCGGAGCTGAGCCCTGACGTGGACCTCGATGTGATGGAGCCCGGGCAGACCTTGGACGGGCTTACCGCCAAGCTGCTGACCAGGATCGGCGACGTACTCGATCGCGAACGCCCGGATCGCGTGATCGTCCAAGGCGACACCGCCACCGCGATGTGCGGCGCACTGGCAGCCTATTATCGCAAGATCCCCGTGGCGCACGTTGAGGCGGGCCTGCGTTCCGGTAATATCTACCATCCTTGGCCGGAAGAGGTGAACCGCCGCATCGTGGCGCCGATCGCGGATCTTCACTTCGCCCCCACGCAGACCGCGGCAGAAGCACTTGCGCGGGAAAATATCACGGGCGGCGTCCACGTCACGGGAAACACCGTGATCGACGCACTGCACTGGACGCGCGAGCGAATCTCAGATGATCCTTCGCTGGCAGACGGGCTCGACACCGTTGCCAAGCGCTTCGGTGGCAAGCGGATCATCCTGGTGACCACCCATCGACGCGAGAATTTCGGCGACGGGATGGCGGCGATCGCGCGCGCCATAGAACGCATCAGCGCACGGGATGATGTCGCCATCCTGTTCCCCATGCATCCTAACCCCAACGTTGTATCGGTGATGGACCGCATTCTTGCCGATCGGGAGAATGTGGCCCGGATCGATCCGCTCGACTATCCCCACTTCATCAGGGCACTTGGAATGAGCCACCTTGCGCTCACCGATTCCGGCGGCGTGCAGGAGGAAGCACCGGCGCTGGGCAAACCCGTCCTGGTCATGCGGGATACGACCGAGCGGCCGGAGGGCGTTGTCGCCGGGACCGCCAAGTTGATCGGCACCGACGAAGCCCGCATCGTTTCCGAAGTTTTCACGCTTCTCGATGAGAAGCCCGCTTACGCTGCAATGGCCCGCGCTCACAATCCGTTCGGTGACGGCCATGCAAGCGAACGTATCGCGAGGATCATCGCCGATGATTTCGGAAAGTGAACTGAACGTCGTCGTTCTGGGGCTCGGCTATATCGGCCTGCCGACCGCCGCGGTGATCGCGCGGACGGGGGCTCGGGTGCTCGGCATCGACGTGCATGCCTCCGTCGTTGACACCGTGAACTCGGGTAAGGTCCATATCGAAGAGGTTGATCTCGATGGCCTTGTTTCCGGTGTGGTCGCGCGCGGTCACCTTCGGGCATCGACGCAGATCGCCGCGGCCGATGTTTTCGTCATCGCCGTCCCGACACCATTCGCCGACGATCGCTCACCCGACATCGGCTATGTTCTGGCGGCCGCAACCGACATCGCCAAGGTGCTTAAGGCCGGCAATACCGTCATTCTCGAATCGACCTCGCCGGTTGGCACGACCGAGGAGGTCCGCGACCTGCTGGCGCGGCTGCGCCCGGATCTTCGCGCGCCCGGCATGGGTGAAGGCGCGGATTACGCCGTCGCCTACTGCCCCGAACGCGTACTTCCCGGCCGCATCCTTGTTGAACTCATCGACAATGATCGGGTGATCGGCGGCATCACGCCACGATGCGCGCGAAAGGCGCTCTCCTTCTACCGCCGGTTCGTGCGCGGTGCCTGCGTGACCACCAATGCCCGCGCGGCAGAAATGACCAAGTTGACCGAGAACGCCTTTCGCGACGTCAATATCGCGTTTGCCAACGAACTTAGCCTTGTCGCGGACAACATGGGCGTCGACGTATGGGAAGTGATCCGACTGGCGAACCGGCATCCGCGAGTGAATATCCTGCAACCCGGGCCTGGCGTCGGCGGTCATTGCATTGCCGTGGACCCGTGGTTCCTGGTCAGCGCTGATCCCGAGAACACGCCGCTGATTCGCACCGCTCGGCAGGTGAACGATGGCAAGACGGATCATGTCATCGCGCGTGCGACCGAGCTGATCGGCGCTACGCCCGGGGTACCCGTCGCGTGCCTGGGCCTGGCGTTCAAGGCCAATATCGATGATTTTCGAGAAAGCCCGGCGCTCAAGGTCGCGCTGGCGCTGACGGAGCACTTCGGCGACCGGATCCATATCGTCGAACCGTACATCGCGGAACTGCCGCAGTGCCTGGAGCAGAGCGGAGCGACGCTGATCGATATCGATTCCGCGATCGAACAATGCCCCGTTATGATCGTGCTGGTCGATCATGATATTTTTCGAGCAATTCCGGTGGAGGAGCGTGCCGCCAAGCATGTGCTCGACACGCGCGGGATCTGGCCCGATCAGCCGCCGCTGCCCTCTCGCAGGCCCCTTCGCTTGGCCATGTGACGGCAGGCACCTGTTGCCGGGGTCAACCTGCCTGGCTAAGGGGCGGTTTTCGGCAAGTGAATATCGTTCATGCTTTCGCGCCTGCTTCCGCGCCGTCGTCCTGATCCTGTTCCGGCGCAGCTTCCGTTCGGCCGCCGGCTTTATGTCATTGGCGATATCCACGGCCGCGCGGACCTACTTGATCAACTGCTCGCACAGATCGAATCCGATGATGCCAGCCGAGGGAATGCCCGGACAGGCATCATTTTCCTCGGTGATCTTATCGATCGCGGCCCCGATTCGGCCGCGGTGCTCGAGAAAGTCCGCACGTTATGCGCCGATCGCCCGGACATCCGCTGCCTGTGCGGCAATCATGAGGAAATTTTCCTCGCCGCGTGCGACGGCGACGGTGACATGCTGCGCCTTCTTCTGCGGGCCGGAGGTATGGAAACACTGTTGAGCTATGGGCTCGACCCCGACGCCATCGACCGTGCGTCCATCCCGGAACTGGTTGAAATGACTGTTTGCGCGGTCCCTCAAAGCCATATTGCGTTCCTGCGCTCGCTCGAAGATTACATTCAGGAGGGTGATTACGCCTTTGTGCACGCCGGCATACGTCCGGGCATTGCGCTTGATCGGCAAACGGCACGCGATCTGCGATGGATCAGGTCCCCCTTCCTTGAGCACCCACGAAGCCATGGAATGATGGTCGTTCACGGCCACACAATTACCGAAAGCGTCGATGAGCGGGCCAATCGCATCGGCATCGATACTGGGGCGTATCGTAGCGGAAGGCTCACCGCGCTCGGGCTGGAGGCCGGTGAGCGATGGGTGCTGGACACCGCCGGTGGAAACCGATCGCTATCTGAGATATGATCCGTTTGCGCCAGGACGTTGCCGCAACGGGAAATTCCGTTGAATGTACATCTAGATGATGTGTTTCGTAAGTTGCGCCGCAGCGCGAATTCTGCCAGTACGTTCGAACGGACAAAACAAGGGAGTTCGTGATGAAGCTTCGTAGTTACCTCGCGGCCGCTGCCGCTGCCTCGCTGGCAGCCGCTCCCGCGGTTGCGGCCCCGGCGGTTTCGGCTGCCAAGACCTCGCGCGCCGCTGCGCCGGTTGTGAAGGGTGAGCAGGCTGCCGGTGGTGGCGTGATCGTCGCCGTCCTTGCTGCTGCCGCTGTCATCGCGGGCATCGTCATCATCGCCGACTCGGACGATGACGCCGACAGCAACTGAGTTTCGACTCAGCGCTTGAAGAAATAGCGGTCTTCGGGCCGCTATTTTTTTGTCTACATTGGGCGGGCACCGATGCCGTTCGCATCAAGCGTATTGAGCGCCTTCAGCACCAACCATTATCCACGAACATTGCCATCAGCGTGCGCAGGTATGTTTGCCCGATCATCCATTGACGCATGGTGCCGCACGCAAACCGTTGCATTTCGGACGCAATGTTAGACAAAATGGCTCCGTCATCTCAATGATGACACTTCCTGATCCCTCATGTGTTGTTATGCTGCGTCGCACTCGTTGCACGTCGCTTAAGAGGAGAACGGGAATGATCTCAAAACTGCTTACTGGTCTGGCCGCAAGCGCGCTTGTGGCCGCGCCGGTCGCCGCAACGGCGGCCCCCGCGGTTTCCGCTGCACCCAAGCTGTCGTCGGCGGGTTCGGTTCGCGCCGGCACGTCGATGAAGGACTCGGAAAAGGCCGTTAGTGGCGGCGTTATCGCCGGCATCCTGGCGGCAGCAATCGTTGCAGGCGGCATCTATCTCGTTGTCGATGACGACGATGATGATTCCGACAGCAACTGATCAATGAGCGGCGGGCGGGACTATCTCACCCGCCGTTTTCGTTAGCGGCAGCATCGCGAGCTTCAAAGCGCTCGCTGTATTAAATGAGAAGCTGGCGCACCCGACAGGGGCCGCACAGTCCTGTCATTACAGCGGGTTAAGGTGGCAACCCCTGCCCGTGGCAAGCACGGAAATCCGCCGTGTTCCACGGCCGCTGGCTAACCTGATTTAACCGGCTGATCGACCGATGAACGTCGTCAGCATCAACGGCGCAGGGCCTCCTGCAGCCGGGTTCCAGCTCCCCATTGTGGACGTTGTGAAGTGGATCGGCGCGCAGCCGCCAGATCGCGAGTTTCTGGTGGACGGATGGCTCGCGCGGGGCACCGCTGCGCTGCTTGTCGGCGAGGATGGCGTCGGTAAGTCGCTTATGGCGCAACAGCTCGCCACCTGCATCGCTACTGGCCGATCATTCCTCGGACTGGATGTTGTCCAGGCCGCAGCGCTCTACATCACCTGCGAAGACGACGAGAACGAACTTTGGCGCCGGCAGCGCGCTATCAACCAGATGATTGGCGTTCCGGTGGACGCTGGACCGGTGATCCTCTCGTCGCTTGTAGGCTACATGGGCGTGGAGCTGGGTTACTATGATCAGCGAGACACCTTCCAGCTGTCGCCAGTTGCTCAAGGCATCGTCACGGCCGCCAAGGATCGCCGCGCGGGCCTGATCGTATTGGACAACCTCGCCCACCTCTTCCCGGGCAATGAGAACGTGCGCCGCGACGTTGCAGTGTTCTGCGCAGCCCTCGAACGGATCGCCATAGACGCGAACGCTACGGTTCTGATGCTTGCTCACCCAAGCAAAGGCGGCGCGGAATATAGCGGCTCAACAGGCTGGAGCGCGCACGTCCGGCAGCGCTGGTTTCTTGAGCGGCCCGATCCAAATGAGGGCGGCAGCGACCGCGACACACGCATCCTTCGCAAGTCGAAAGCTAACTATTCTGTCGCCGGGACCGAAGTGGAATGCCGCTGGCAAGATTGGGCCTTCATCGCGCCTGATACCACTCGCGTCGGCCTCTACGCCGGCATTCAGGAAAGCGCGCAAGCTGGCGTCGAAAACGAAGCCTTCTTGCGCTGCCTCGACGCCGCGACAGAGCGGAAACGTGCCGTCTCGCACAACCAGGGAGTGAACTACGCCCCGAACATCTTTGCGCGCATGCCTGAGGGCCGAGGCTTTAAGCAGGAGGCGTTTGCGCGTGCGATGGAACGGCTTCTTCACCTTCGGAAGATCGAGATCGACGCTGACCTATGGCAGCGCAGCAATCGCGTTTGGAAGCGTGGAATAAGGCGCACCGACCCTGCACCAAGCCGGGCGCACCAAGCTGCACACACCAGCGCACCAAGCCGCCCCGAACAAACCTCTAAGCACGTTGAAAACAGGGAAGAAAGTAGCGCACCAACCCGCACCGACCCCCTGCACCAAGCCGCTGCACCAAGCCGCTGCACCGACCCGCACCAACCCCCCTCGCAAGTCATTGAAAACACTTGCACCGACCTGCACGCACCTACCCCCCTATATACTACGTATATATCCGGGGCGGCTGCGCCTGCCGCCCCGGATGATGATGACATCGACTGGGGCGAACCGCTGTGAGGGCGGCAGCGAGGGTCGCCGCGATGGCTGAGCGTGTCGGACGCCTGCGACCAGATTGGCGCAACCCTGAGCGCTATTTCGAAGACAGAAGCGAGATCGAGCGCGAGCTACGTCGCCTTGCTCGTGAGATTGAGGATCATCGGCATGGCTGACTGGCCTTACAACACTTCGACATGGAAGCGGCTGCGGCTCGCTCACCTGTCACTGTCGCCCATGTGCCAGGGATGCGCGGCGATGGGCCGGCTGACTGACGCCAACACGGTCGATCATGTCGTGCCGATCAGTGAGGGCGGGCCAGCGTTCCCCGGCCATGATGGCCTGACCAGCTACTGCACCTCGTGCCACGGCGCGAAGACGGCGCGCGGCAGCGAGGCGGGCGCGGTGCGCTCTCGCAAGCCTCGTCGCGGCTGCAACCCCGACGGCACGCCGCTCGATCCGGCGCATCCGTGGCATGAAAAATCGCTCAGGGCTGACGGTAGGGGACCGCCCTACGACCTTTTTCCTCAATTAGTTTCGGGAGTTAGGCGGCGTGGGTAAGCGGGGACCGGGTGCTGGACGGCTGCGCGCTGCCGCTGCTGGCGCGCCGCTGGAGGCGCCCAGCTGGGAGGGAACCTTGCTCGCTCCGCTGGAGCCTTCCCGCCCTCTCATGGCTGTGGCGCACCCTTGGGAGAAAGACGGGATGCCTGCGGCGGAAAAGGTGCTGGCGTTCCTCCGCACGCTGCCGATCGTGTCGGGCCTGCGCGCCGGCGAGACGATGGAGCTGCTCGGCTTCCAGGAGCAGTTCGTGCGCGGCGTGTACGAGCCGACCAACGCGGCTGGCGACCGCCTCGTGCGTCTCGCTGCGTTGAGCGTGGCACGCGGCAACGGCAAGTCGGCCGTGCTGGCGGGCCTGTCGCTCGCGCACCTGCTCGGACCGATGCTGGAGCCGTATGGCGAGTGCTATGCTGCCGCGCTCGATCGCGAACAGGCAGGCGTGCTCTACAACATGACGCGTGCCTACATCGAGGCAGTGCCGTGGATGGCGGCGCGGGTGAACATCAAGGACTGGCACAAGGAGATCATCGACGAGCGGACCAACTCCCGTTGGCGCGCCCTCACCTCCGATGCGCGCAAAGCACACGGCCTGGCACCCTCGTTCTGGGTCGCGGACGAGGTGGCGCAATGGCGCTCGCGCGAGCTGTGGGACAACCTCAAGACGGGCATGGCGAAGCGGCGTAGCGCGCTGGGCGTGACGATCAGCACGCAAGCGGCCGACGACCTGCACTTCTGGTCGGAAATCCTCGACGCGGAGCCGGTGCCGACGTTCTACGTCCAACTGCACGCCGCGCCTGAGGGCTGCGGGCTGGACGATCGCAGCGCCTGGGCAGCGGCGAACCCGGCGCTGGGCGAGTTTCTCAACGAGGAGGAATTTGCCGATGCGGCGGCGATGGCGGCACGCTCGCCCTCGTTTGAGCCGGCCTTTCGGTTGCTCAACCTCAACCAGCGGATCGACGCGGAGTCGCGGTTCATCAACCCGGCCGATTGGGAGGCGAACGGCACGCCCTTTGACCCGGCCGAGCTGGAAGGCGAACGCTGCTATGGCGGGCTGGACCTGTCGAGCACGCGCGACCTTACCGCCCTGTCGCTATGGTTCCCCGACGTGGGCAAACTGCTCGTCTGGCACTTCGTGCCGGCCGACACGATCGGAGAGCGCGTTGAGCGCGACCGCGTGCCCTACGATCGCTGGGCGGCGGACGGGTGGATCGAAACGACCGTGGGACGGGCAACCGACCGCAGCGCAATTGTGCGCCGCCTGGCGGACATACGGCAGCTCTACGACGTGCAGGGTATCGCGTTCGATCGATGGCGCTACGAGGATTTGGCGAAGCTGCTATCGGACGAGGGAATCGAGCTGCCGATGATCGAGTTCGTCCCCGGCTTTCGGTCCTATGCGGCGGCAGTGGACGCCTTCGAACGGGCGGTGCTGGATCGCCGAATGCAGCACAACAATTCGCCCATTCTGAAATGGCAGGCGGGCAACGTCGTCATCGAGACGGACCCGGCCGGCAACCGCAAACCGACGAAGGCCAAGAGCCTCGATCGCATCGACGGCATCGTTTCGGCTATCATGGCGTGCAGTCTGGCGGAAAAGGACGAAGGACCGGCGACCTACAAAGGCACCGGAATCATGTGGCTCTAATTACGCCAGGATTGCCCAAGTTCTCTATCAAACCACATTTCCGCTTCCTCGTCCGCGCCAATGCGCGACTTAAAGTCGAAGTAACGCCCGTAGCCTTCGGAGAAGACCCACGCTTGAAATTCAGAGAAGCTCGGCATCTCATCCTGCCCGTGGGAAATATTGTTGATACGAGCCCACTGCCGCACCAGCTGTTTAATACCAGCTTCTGCTTCCGCTTTTATCAAGAGAACCTCTCCCGAAGTATTTGGCGTATCGCTTCTGGGCGTGTCATCTTGAGGTTTTGATGGCTTATCCAGGTATCCAGTGCGATGAGCTGCTCAGGGGGCAGACGCACAGTCACCGGCGTTGCGTTCACCGCAGGGCGGCCCGGACCTTTTCTGACATTGCCAATTGACGACATGAATTGATGATGTCAGATATGGCGCGCCGACGCAAGGATTAGGCCCCTTTCGCCGGCGCTGACCACAACGTCTACTGGAGAGACGATCATGGCTAATCGCGCTCTTAGCGCCGATGGGGCGCAAGCGTCATCGGGAAATGAACCGGAAAATTGCCCCTCTCGCCGGAGTTTTCTCGGAGCGATCGCCGCAACGACTGCGATCGCCGGTTCTCTCGAAACGGCCGCCAATGCCGGCAGCCCAACCGGAGAGTACCAGATGAACATGCATGCTTTGATCGCCGCACCAAGCCGCAGCGCGTCCGTTCGTTGGGGTTGGCTCCGCTCCAACTATGAGCGGGCGCACGCGGCCATGTCTGCTTTCGAGCAAGAAACATACCGGCCTGCTAC
Organism: Sphingomonas sp.; assembly: GCA_042096015.1. Classification (GTDB taxonomy): domain Bacteria; phylum Pseudomonadota; class Alphaproteobacteria; order Sphingomonadales; family Sphingomonadaceae; genus Sphingomonas. Next base: position 29,836 of record JBELMF010000004.1, on the reverse strand, counting down.
CGATCGTTTCAACGACCTAACCGGGCCGACGCCGCCCACGAAAGTAACCTTACAATCTCAGAGCGGATCTACCGCTGTTTTTACCGTTTGGCAGGCTCACTTTTACGAAGGCTTCGCGTCGTTTGAGCCGGTTCGCGAAGCGCGTCGTGCCTATGACGAACACTTCAAGCGAGTGGCTCAACTCGAAGTCTCTACCGGCTGGAACGTCATTTCTGACGAGATGCAGCGCCTGGACGGGTTGGAAGGCCAAGCCCGACAGGCGCTGCTCGAGGAGCCAGCGCCTGACGCCCAAGCCTTCGCTTTCAAGGTCGGCTTGGCTCTCGAAGCTGACGAGCTGGATGACGAACTGCGCGAAGCGTTGCGCATCGAGGCCAAGAGGCACGCCAAAAGCGCCAACTGAAACTCTTGCAGAAAGCGAATGACGTGCATATACGTCTATCTGCAACAGTTTCAGAAAGAGCGATGCCGCGCCTCTCCGCCTTGATTGAAGACTTCGCCACCCGGTTCAATTTTGAGCCGACCAAGGTGACGAGCTTGGCGCGCACGCTGCGGGAGGCGGGGCGGCTCACCCAAGGCGCGCGTGGCGTGAATGCACCGTCAGCCACTTCCCTTGATGCCGCGCGGCTGCTGATCGCCATGATGCTGAATTGCCGCATTCCGACTGTCGTGGAGGATGTGGCGCTTGTCGGAGGGTTCACTCCGCTTTCGGGCGCAAAGTTCAGCGATGCTTTTGCCCCCGAGACGCTGGAAGCGGCGATCAGCGGCTTGATAGACTACTATGGCTTGGAAGCTGCGGACGCCGAACAGGCAGGCCGCTATGACGGCTTCCAGGCCAGTGTGCGCCTAATCCCTCATCGCGGCCTCGCTTACGCCACTCTGGGCAAGTGGGATGAAGCGGCGGAAAATTGGAAGCTACACGAGGTTGGGTTCTCCCACCCGACACTCGCGGGCGCCGATCTTTCGACGTTGCGTGACCTGCCGGAAGAATATCTCGCGACGCTGCGCCGCTTCCCCGCGGGCTTCAACCAGGAGCCTGAGCTGGACAGTGGCGCCCTTTTTGCCGTCGGCCAAATCGTCGCCGGCCATCAGCCGCTGCACTGGACAGCGGCATGAACAAGCTTCCTGCCTCACTCCATGCGGCCGACGCGACGCGGCCAATAGCGAAAAGCTCGATGCCCGAGGCGGGTGGCACGTTGTGCCAAGCATTAGGGGCTCAATCGAGCAACGTCGCCCAACTCATCGCCGAGAGGCAGACGAGCTTCACCGAGCAAGAACGCAAGGTGAACAAAGTCCTGTCCTACAGCATGCCCAATGGGTTAGCCGTAGGGCACGATCAACGCCGGGCCATGCCCGTTAACCCTGCCATCGTCGCGAGACAGACGGCTTTCACCGCGCGGGGAGCTTCGGCTCCCCGCCAGCATGAGGACGTGAAATGAAGACGAGTGATTTGATCGAACAGCGGGCGGCGATCGTCACCCGCATGAACGAGGCGCACGCCAAGGATGATGGCGACGCCTTCAACACCGCCGAGGGCGAGCTGCGCGCGCTGGACGCGAAGATCGACCGCGCCCGCAAGCTGGACGCTGCCGATCGCGCTGATCGCGGCACCCCGCTCAACGGCACCGGCGACGAACAGCTGTCGCGCGAGCTGCGTTCGTTCTCGATCACGCGCATGATCGCGCACAAGCTGGACTCGTCGATCGACGCGGGCCGCGAGATCGAGCTGCAATCGGAGCTGGCGAAGCGCGCCGGCAAGCCTGCCCAAGGCTTCTATGTGCCGTTGGAAGTGTTCGAACAGCGCGCCGTGCAAACTACGGCGAACAGCGGCGCCATCATCCCGACCGATTATCGCCCCGACCTGTTCGTGTCGGCGCTGACTGCCGGCACCGTCATGCAGGCGATGGGTGCGACCGTGCTGACCGGCCTGACGGGCAACGTCGAAATCCCGCGCGAGACGGGTTCGCCGGCCGTGGGCTGGGTGGCGGAGAACACCGCGCTGCCGACTGGCAACGCCTCATTCGACAGCCTCACCCTGTCGCCGCACCATGTCGGCGCGATCAGCGAGTTCAGCCGCAACATGGTGATGCAGGCCAGCCCTGCAATCGAACAGCTGCTACGCTCGATGCTGTCGCGCAACATCGCGCTCGAAATCGACCGCGCTGCCATTAACGGCACTGGCACGGGCGCCGAGCCGCGCGGCCTGCTCAACGATCCCGACGTGCCGACGCTCGCCTATGACACGGACCTGTTCACCACCACGGCGAACATGATCGCCGTCGCGGACCTGGCGAACGTGACCGACACGCGCGCCTTCCTGGGCACCAACGGCGTGAAGGCTGGCGCGGTTCGTCTGCGCGACGCCAACGGCCTCGCAATCCCGCTGTCGGACACCTTCCACGGCGAGACGACGCGGTTCACCAATCAGGCACCCGCCAACCTGGGGGCGGAGGACGAGGATCATGCGCTCGTCTATGGCGACTGGCGCGACTTCCTGATCGGCGTGTGGTCGCAGCTGGACATTCTCGTCAATCCGTTCGCGGAAACTGCCTACAGCAAGGGCAACATCCTGATCCGCGCAATGGCGACGGTGGACTTCGGCGTGCGCCGTCCCGCCTCGTTCGTCGCGGCAACGGGCGTTCCCGGCATCGTGCCGGTGACGGCCTAAGATGCCGGCCCAGCTCCCCAACGCTGTCGAGCGGCGTAGCTTCTTCGAGGTGCGAGCCAATGGCCGGCGCTTGGAGGGCTACGCCGCCACATTCGGCAGCGAGGCGCGCATGGGATCGTTCGTGGAGACGATCGCCCCCGGCGCCTTCCGCTCCGCCCTTGCGGGCGATGTGCTGGCGCTGCTCGACCATGACACGGGCAAGGTGCTGGGCCGCACTCGTTCGGGCACGCTCCGGCTGACAGAGGACAGCCGGGGCCTCGCCTTCTCGCTCGACCTCCCCGACACGCAAGCGGGGCGCGACGCGCTTGCGCTGGCGGAGCGTGGCGACCTGGGCGGCATGTCGTTCGGCTTCACCGTTCCCAAGGATGGGGAAAGCTGGGCAGGCGAGCGGCGCACGCTGCACGCCATCGGCCTCAAAGAAATCAGCGTCGTGTCGGCATGGCCGGCGTACCCGGACACGTCGCTGGCATTGCGCGCACGCGACGGTGCCCAGGACAGCCGGCGCCGTCGCCTCATTCTCGCGGAGCTGGGCGCATGGGCATGATCGAACGTCTCGCCACCTGGGCGGGCTATGAGAAGCGCAACGACGCAGCAGACCCGTCCTGGGCGGCGATCGCCCCCGGCATCGGCTGGCCTGGCGCGCTGTCGGCGCGTGCGGCCGAAAGCCTCTCGACGGTGCTCGCGTGCTCGACAGTTATCGCCAGCTCGCTCGCGAGCATTCCGGCGCTGGTCTATCGTCGTGACGGCGACAACAGGGTTGAAGCATTCGCGCACCCGCTTCGACGCATCACGCGATCGGGCGTGAACGATCATATGGCTTGGCCCGACTTTCTCGAACATCTGATCGCGTCGGCGCTGCTCACCGGCAACGGCCTTGCCGAGATCCTGCGCGCCGGCAACGGCCAGCTGGCGGGCTTCCGGTTCATCCCTTGGGGGATGGTGACGGTCGCCTATCTGTCCAGCGGGCGCCTCGCCTATGACGTGGGCGACGGACGGGGCGGCACGCGCCGCCTGCTACAAGGTGAAGTGCTTCACCTGCGTGACCGCACCGACGACGGCTTGATCGGGCGTTCGCGCTTGAGCCGTGCGGCCGAGACTGTCGCCGGTGTCGCTGCCTCCAATACTTTCGCGAGGAGCTTCCTCGATCGCGGCATGGCACCCAGTGGCGTCATCGAGCTTCCCGGCACGCTCACGGCCGAGATGCGCGCGGCGTTGCGCGATCAGTTTAAGACCCGCCACAGTGGCGCGGCGAACGCCGGTAGCACGCTGATCCTCGACGGCGGGATGACGTGGAAGGCGGCACAGATCAGCCCCGAGGACGCGGAGCTTCTGGAAACGCGCAAGTTCGGCGTGGAGGAAATCTGCCGGCTGTTCCAGGTGCCGCCCCCGCTGGTGCAGGATTACAGCCACAACACCTTCACCAACAGCGAGACAGCGGGCCGGTGGTTCGCCATGTTCACGCTGTCGCCCTGGGCGCGCAAGATCGAGGCGGAGTTCGCGCGCAGCGTCTTCCCGACCAACGGCCCCTTCGAGCTGGAGCTTGACCTATCGGGCTTCCTGCGCGGCGATCCTGCAACCCGCTGGAACGCCCACAAGATCGCGATCGACGCTGGCGTTCTCGACGCTGACGAGGTGCGCCATATCGAGGGCTGGAACCCTCGCACTAAGCCTGCGGAGGTGCCAACCGATGCCGAATGAGATTGTGACGCTGGCGGAGGTGAAAGGCTATCTGCGCGTCGAGCATAACGACGAGGACGCCACGATCGCGCTGCTTATCGGCGCGGCGACCGAGGCCGCTCTACGGTTCGCGGACGGGTACAATCCCGAGCACGAACCGCCGCTAAGTCTCAAGCTGGCGATCCTCGTTCACGTCTCTCGTGCCTATGACAATCGCGAGGACGCGGCCGACATGCCGCCTTCAGCCGCGCGGCTACTTTCGCCGCTGCGCCAGCTGGACGTTTGAACCGTGCGCGCCGGCTCCCTTCATCGTCGCATCATGATCCAGCGCTCCACACCCGACGATTCATGGGATGGTGCTGGATTGGAGGTGTGGAGCGACCTGCACAGTTGCTGGGCCGAGGTGCGCCAGCAAGGCGGGCGCGAGTTCCTGACTGACCTTGGCGTCTCGGCCGAAGTGCGGCGTGTCTTCTACATTCGCTGGTTTGCCGGGATTAAGCCGGCCGATCGCGTCGTCTATGATGGCGTGCCGCACAACATCGTTGAGGTGCGGGAGATCGGCCGGCGCGATGGTGTCGAGCTGCACGCCCTGGCCGACCCTACACAGGCGGTCGGCTAATGGCGACGCGCGCCCTGATCCGTGAAGCTGATTTGGCACGTGTCCTTCGCACAGCGAAGAAGGTCGGCATCGACGTACGGGTTGAGATCGAGCCGGGCCGTATCGTTGTCACCACTGGCAAAACGGCCAGCAACGGCTCCACAAATCCGTTGGATGACATGTTCGAATGAAGCGGCGCTGGCTCCCACAATATGTAACCGAGTTCCGGGACCGGCACGGAAAGGCTCGCTATCGCTATCGCCGGAAAGGGTTCGTCACCTACTACTTCAAGCATGCTCCGGGGACGGAGGGCTTCCGACAGGAGCTGCGCGCCTGCGAGGATGGTCTGTCAGCGCCAGCCATTGATCCTGGCGCCGATCGCGCCCAGCCGGGGAGCTTTGATGACCTGATCGGGCGTTACTATCGCTCAGCGGACTTCCTCGATCCAGGCGAACGAACGCGCACCGTCTATCGCGGTGTGATCGAGCGCTGGCGGAACCGGACCCGCAAAGGCCGGCGCTATGGCGAGATCATGGTGCGTGACTTGGAAGCGCGCCACGTCGAAGCCATGCTGTCGGAAACGCTGCCTCACCGGACGGCAGCCAACATGCTTCGTAAGCGGCTTTCTGCGCTCATGAAGTTCGCCATTCGCATCGGCATGGCTCGCACGAATCCTGTCGCAGCAACGCGGCCGTTCAAAGTCGAGAGCGGAGGCTTTCACACTTGGACCGAGGACGAGATCGCGGCCTTTGAGGCGCGCCATTCTGTCGGCAGCAAGGCGCGCCTGGCGCTCGACCTGATGCTTTGGACCGGCCAGCGTGGCGGTGATGCGCGGGTGATGGGGCCGGCGCACGTGCGTCAGAAGCGGCTTGTCGTCACTCAGGAGAAGACAGGAGCAACCGTCTCTCTTCCGCTCCTCCCACCCCTTGCACAGTCGATCCTTGCCACGCCCTCAGGCGGCCTTGTCTTCCTGCTCAGTGAACACGGGAAGCCTTACAGCCGCAAAGGCTTTGGCAACAAATTCCGTCAGTGGTGCGACGAGGCGGGCCTACCGCAATGCTCGGCTCATGGTCTGCGTAAAGCAGCTGCGCGCCGTTTCGCGGAAGCCGGATGCTCCAATCAGGAGATCAAATCTTGGACCGGCCACACGACCGATAGCGAGGTGGCGAGATACACGGCCGCAGCCTCCCAAGAGCTGCTTTCCGACGCCGCAGCAGAGAAGCTGATGGCTAACCTTCGCGAAAGGTTAGCCAACCAAACCTCTAACCCCCTGAAATTGGAGGCATAAATGGAAAAGCTGGCGCACCCGACAGGATTCGAACCTGTGGCCTCTGCCTTCGGAGGGCAGCGCTCTATCCAGCTGAGCTACGGGTGCGCAGGAGAGGAGCGCCTAGCAGCCAGCTTTCACCGGCGCCAGTGTTTTTCCGCTCGGCAATCTATTTGGCCAGCGTGACAGGCTGGAACGGCGCAAGACCGCAGCTTGCACCTTGCATCATCGGCGCGGACTGCAGGACCGTGATGATGTCTTGCGCACAAAGCTGGCTCATTGATGTCGCATAACTGAACCGGCGCTCAAAGCCGAGTTGCGGGCATGGCTGCGCGAGCGTCACCCGATAGTAGCGATTTCCGTTCATCCGAAAATCGATGATCCGATCACTTCGCACAAGGCTTTCGCGGATGCTGCGGATCGAAATGCAACTTTGCGCCTCACCGGCAGGTGTCGCGACCGGCACCTCCTGACGATCACGGGCGGATCCCGGCGCGGCAATCGCCGCTACGGTAAGCGCGGCGGGGAACAGAATACGCATCGACGTTCTCTCCGTTTTCGCTCCGCGCCCGCCGCCTTACTCTCCGGCAAATGCGCTTTTCAGTCGTGAAAAAAAGCCTTGACTGTCAGGGCATTCATCGCCCGTCTCCGTCTCACGGAACTCCTCGAGGAGCGCGCGCTGCCGGGTCGTGAGCCGCGTCGGCGTCTCGACGTCGATCTGCACCACCAGATCGCCAAAGCCTCTGCCCTGCAGCACCGGCATGCCCGCGCCGCGCTGGCGCAGTTGCTTGCCGGACTGGATGCCCGCAGGAATGCGCAATTCGTGATTGCGGCCGTCGAGGCCCGGGATGGTCAGCGAGCCGCCGAGCGCAGCGGTGGTGAAGCTGATCGGCGCGCGCGCGAACAGCGTCGTGCCCTCACGCTCGAACAGCCCATGGCGCTTGACGTGAAGGAAGATGTAGAGGTCGCCCGCCGGCGCTCCACGCGCCCCGGCCTCGCCCTCCCCCGTCATCCTGACGCGCGTGCCTTCGTCGACGCCGGGCGGGATATCGACCTTGAGCGTTTTGGTCCGCTCGACACGCCCGTCACCGCGGCAATCGGGGCACGGATCGTCGATCACCTGGCCCGAGCCGTTGCAGACCGGGCAGGCGCGCTCGACGACGAAGAAGCCCTGCTGCGCGCGCACCTTGCCATGGCCGCCGCAGGTGTTGCAGGCATGCGGATGGCTGCCCGCGCGCGCGCCCGAGCCGTGGCAGGTGTCGCACGCCGCGGTGACATCGACGGTGATCTCCGCCGACTTGCCGTGGAACGCCTCCTCGAGGCTGATCTCCATGTCGTAGCGCAGGTCGGCACCGCGGCGGACCTGTTGCCGCCCGCCCGCGCGGCCACCCATGAACTCGCCGAACACGCTTTCGAAAATGTCGGAAAAGCCGGAAAAGTCCTGGCCCTGACCGCCACCGCCGCCACCGCTGCGGAACGCGGCATGACCGAAGCGGTCATAGGCGGCGCGCTTTTGCGGATCCTTCAGGCAGTCATACGCTTCGCTGACCGCCTTGAACTTGGCTTCTGAGTCCTTGCACCCGGCGTTCTTGTCCGGGTGGTACTTCATCGCGAGCTTGCGATATGCGGACTTGATCGTGCCCGCGTCCGCCGTCCGCTCCACTTCGAGCAGCTCGTAAAAATCGACTTCGGTCATCGGGAGCCCCCGCCCCTGCCCGCCCATACATCGGCGGGGCTTGCAAAAGATCGACCCGTCACCCCGGCCTTGCGCCGGGATCCCGCTTCTCTCTCACCTGGCGAAAGGAAGCGGGATGCCGGATCATGTCCGGCATGACGGGCGGGCGTCACGTGATTTACGCCTTCTGGTTGTCATCGACTTCCGAGAATTCGGCGTCGACCACATCGTCTTCCTTCGGCGCATCGGCTCCACCATCGGCCGCCGGCGAGGCTTCCGACTGCTGCTGCTTCTCGTAGATGGCCTGGCCAAGCTTCATCGCGACCTGCGCGAGCGCCTGGCTCTTTTCGTTCATCTGGTCGGGGTCACCACCCTCGACCGCTGCTTTGGCGGCATCGATCGCGGACTGGATCTCGCCCTTCAGCGCCTGGTCAACCTTGTCGCCATTGTCGGCAAGCTGGCGCTCGGTTGTGTGGATCAGGCTTTCGGCGTTGTTCTTCGCCTCGGCGCCGGCACGACGCTTCTTGTCCTCCTCGGCGAACTGCTCGGCTTCCTGGACCATCTTCTCGATGTCGGTGTCCGAAAGGCCGCCCGAGGCCTGGATGCGGATCTGCTGCTCCTTGCCGGTGCCCTTGTCCTTCGCCGAAACGTTGACGATGCCGTTGGCGTCGATGTCGAACGTCACCTCGATCTGCGGCACGCCGCGCGGCGCGGGCGGGATGCCGACGAGGTCGAACTGGCCGAGCATCTTGTTGTCCGCCGCCATCTCGCGCTCGCCCTGGAAGACGCGGATCGTCACCGCCTGCTGATTGTCATCGGCAGTCGAATAGGTCTGCGACTTCTTGGTCGGGATCGTGGTGTTGCGATCGATCATGCGCGTGAACACGCCACCCAGCGTCTCGATGCCCAGCGACAGCGGCGTCACGTCGAGCAGCAGCACGTCCTTGACGTCGCCCTGCAGCACGCCCGCCTGGATCGCCGCGCCCATCGCGACCACCTCGTCGGGGTTCACGCCGGTGTGCGGCTCCTTGCCGAAGAAGTTCTTCACCGCCTCGCGCACCTTGGGCATGCGCGTCATGCCGCCCACCAGCACCACTTCGCTGATGTCGCTGGCCTTCACGCCGGCATCGGCGAGCGCCTTCTTCATCGGCTCGATCGTGCGCTGGATCAGGCTGTCGACGAGACGCTCCAGGTCGGCGCGGCTGATCGTCTTGACGAGGTGCTTCGGGCCGTTCTGGTCGGCCGTGATGAACGGCAGGTTCACCTCGGTCGACGCCGCCGACGACAGCTCGATCTTCGCCTTTTCGGCCGCTTCCTTCAGGCGCTGCAGCGCGAGCTTGTCCTTGGCGAGGTCGATGCCCTCGTCCTTCTTGAAGCCTTCCGCGAGATACTCGACCAGCTTGTTGTCGAAATCCTCGCCGCCCAGGAAGGTATCGCCATTGGTCGACTTCACCTCGAACACGCCGTCGCCGATCTCCAGGATCGAGACGTCGAACGTGCCGCCGCCAAGGTCATAGACAGCGATCGTCTTGCCGTCCTGCTTCTCGAGGCCATAGGCCAGCGCCGCCGCGGTCGGCTCGTTGATGATGCGCAGCACTTCGAGGCCGGCGATCTGGCCGGCGTCCTTGGTCGCCTGGCGCTGCGCATCGTTGAAGTACGCGGGTACGGTGATGACGGCCTGAGTGACAGTCTCGCCGAGATAGCTCTCAGCAGTTTCCTTCATCTTCTGCAACGTGAACGCGCTGATCTGCGAGGGCGAATAATCCTTGCCGCCGGCCTGCACCCATGCGTCGCCATTCTGGCCCTTCACGATGTGATAGGGGACCAGCTCGGTATCCTTTTTAGTGATCGGATCGTCGAAGCGCCGGCCGATCAGGCGCTTCACCGCGAAGATCGTGTTGTCGCCGTTGGTGACCGCCTGGCGCTTCGCCGGCTGGCCGACCAGCCGCTCGCCGTCCTTGGCGAAGGCGACGATCGACGGCGTGGTGCGCGCGCCTTCCGCATTCTCGATCACCTTGGGCTTGCCGCCCTCCATCACTGCGACGCAGCTGTTGGTGGTGCCCAGATCAATACCGATAACTTTTGCCATGAGTGCTCTTCTAGCCCCTGCGTGAACGTAAACCTGTGCGATATCGCCCCGTTACGGCAACGAAACCGCGCTAACCGAGCGGGATATAGGTGGCGCATCACTTGCCGCAAGACACCCGCAGGCGTAGCGACACCGTCACATCTGCACCGGGAGGGACCACCGTGTTTCGCACTGCCGCCCCACTTATGATCGCCGCGGCAGCGCTTGGCGGATGCACGGAACAGAAGCAGCTACGGGTCAGCGACGCTTGGGTGCGACTTGCGGCGGTGGAAGGACGTCCGGCCTCCGGCTATTTCACCATCCACGGCGGCCCCCGGGACGCAACGCTTCTATCCGTCAGCACGGATGCGGCGGCCAGAACCGAACTGCACGAATCGCGCATGGCTCATGGCGGCCACGGCATGACGATGGACTCGATCGCACGCATCCCGATTCCGGCCCTGCAAGAGGTTCGCTTTGCACCGGCGGGCAAGCACGCCATGCTGTTTGGCCTCAATCCAGCAGTGAAGCCGGGCGGAACGATGACGTTCACTTTCACCTTTGCTGATGCAACGCGTATCCAGCAGAACGCGCGCGTCATCGCCGCCGGCGATCCCGCCCCGGCAGCTCGCTGATCGCAAGTCGCATGAGCGCCCGCCCTCTCACCACCGGTGAGATTGATCTCGCTCGCTCCATTTACCGCAATACCATCGACTATGCCGCGGTGGAGGTTTGCGATCACAAATGGGCCTTCTTCCAGCCCCGCCACGTGGTGATGGCGCCAAGCGGACGGATCCATTTCCACCCGCATGGCGGCCTTTACCGCGACGACTTTGCTGCCGCCCCGCTCCACGAACAGGGGCTTTTCATCCATGAAATGTGCCATGTCTGGCAACATCAACGCGGCATTTTCCTCCCGCTCGCCCGTCATCCCTTTTGCCGCTATCATTACAGCTTCCGGCCCGGTTGGCCGCTCAAGCGCTACGGCATCGAGCAGCAAGCGGAGATCGTCCGCCATGCTTTTCTGTTGCGCGCTGGCATGACCGTACCGGGGGCGCCCGGGATCGAACGATACGAGGGCGTGCTGCCGTTCGGGTGACGCGCGATTGTCACGCCGCCGCCGCATCTTGCGCAAGATGCAACGGCTCTGGATCATCACCAACCCCGCGTCGGGCTCCACGTCTCCGTCTCGCTGCGAGGATGTGAGGGCTCTGCTGGAGGCAAACGGCGATCGGGTCGTCGGCCGCACCGATTTTCCGATGGACGACCTCCCTCCCCAGGCACTGCTTCTAAGCGAGAAGGTGGACACGCTGGTGCTGTTCGCCGGCGACGGTACGATCAACGCCGCGGCCTGCGCCTTTGCGGGATGGCCGGGTCTGATGCTGATCCTGCCGGGCGGCACGATGAACTTGCTTGCCAAGGCGCTGCACGGCGATCGCGATGTAAGAGCCATCATCGCCGCCGCGGATCGGCGCACGGTCGCGTTACCCTTTGTCGAGGCCGGGCCGCATCGTGCCCTTGTCGGCCTTGTTCTCGGCCCGGTGGCCCATTGGGTGCGCGCGCGTGAGGCCGCTCGGGCGGGACGCGCCCGCCGTCTGCTCGCCGCCGTGCGCAATGCCTGGCGACACACCTTCACGCGCGGGATCCGGCTGGAGGGCGCCGGCGCGCTTCGCGAACGCTACCAGGCCGTTCTCGCGCGTCCGGCCGGCGACGGCCTCGTGCTCGGCGCGATCGACGCGCGCGACTGGCGATCGATTGCCCTGCTCGGCTGGGAATGGCTGACGGGTGACTGGATGGCCGCCCAAGCCGTCTCCACCCAGCGCGTTCAGCGCTTTGCCGTTGCAGGCCCCCTTCCGGTACTCGCGCTGTTCGATGGCGAGCCGGTGCTCCTGAATCCTGGCATCACGATCTGCGGCGGCATGACGGCGCCGCGTTACATCGCAACGGCGCTGCTCTGAGGCTCACCCGCCGTCGCACAGCCACCTAGCGCAGCAGCACCAGTTCCTCCGCCATCGTCGGATGCAGCGCGACCGTCGCATCGAACTGCGCCTTGGTCAGCCCCGCCTTCACGCACACCGCCGCGGCCTGGATGATTTCCGGGCAGTCCGGACCGATCATATGGATCCCCACCACACGGTCGGTCTCGCCATCGCACACCATCTTGTACAGCGATCGCTCGTCGCGCCCCGCCAGGACATTCTTCATCGGCCGGAAATCCGAGGAATAGATCTTCACTGAGCCCAGCTTCTGCCGCGCCTCGCTCTCGGTCATGCCCACTCCGGCGATTGGGGGATGGCTGAAACAGGCTGCCGGCACGCAATGATAGTCGACGGTGACACCACCCTTCCCGAACAGGTTCTCGGCGAACGCCTGCCCTTCGCGAATGGCAACGGGTGTCAGCTGGATACGATTGGTCACGTCCCCGACGGCGTAGATCGACGGACAGGTGGTGCGGCTGTCCTCATCGACCGGTACGGCGCCCTTCTTGTCGACCTGAACGCCCGCAGTCTCGAGACCCAGCCCCTCCGTATTCGGCACACGGCCGGTGGCATAGAGTACGCAATCCACCACCGCCGGCTCGTGGCCGGACATGTGGACTTCAAGACAGCCGTCCTCGCGCTTCACGATCTTCTCGAACGTCGCATCGAAGCGGAAATCCAATCCCTTCATCATGCTGATCTGCAGCAGCCGGTCACGGATCTGCAGGTCATAGCCGCGCAGGATGTCCTTGGTGCGGTTCATGATGGTCACGTGCGCGCCAAGTTGATGAAAGATCCCGGCGAACTCATTGGCGATATAGCCCGCGCCGGCGATCAGCACGCGCTTGGGGATCGCATCTAGGCGAAAGACCTCGTTGGAGGTGATGCCATGCTCGCAGCCCGGAAAGTCGGGCACATGCGGGCGCGCGCCGGTCGCGACCAGGATCGTCCTTGCGCTCTTGGTGGTGCCGTTAGCCAGCGTCACCTCATTCGGGCCGGTAATCGTCGCGCGCTGATGGATGATCTGCGCGCCGTTGGATTCGAGCGTCGTTGTATAGGCCTGGTTGATGCGATCGACTTCGCTGAGGACGTTCTCCTGCAGGCACTTCCAGTCGAACTCCAGATCATCCGGAACCCGCCAGCCAAAGCGCTGCGCGTCCTTCAAGTCCTCGGCGAAATGCGCGCCATAGACGAGCAGCTTCTTGGGCACGCACCCGCGGATCACACAGGTGCCGCCGACGCGATATTCCTCCGCAACCGCCACGCGCGCGCCATGTGCCGCTGCCACGCGAGAGGCCCGCGTCCCGCCTGAACCGGCACCGATGGTAAAAAGGTCATAATCGAAATCGGGCATCAGATCACTCCGCTGGCGTCGCGCGCAGATAAGAGCCTGCCTCTCACGGCGAAAGACTGGAAATCCCCGTCGTCAACGGCACGACGTATTCGCCGCTAGCTTATGCCAATCCAGCGCGCCGGATGAGATCTTCCGTCGACGGGTCGAAGTCGCCTCCGCCCTTCGCGGCTGCCTTTGCCATTTCCTTGCCCAGTTCCACGCCGAACTGGTCGAAGGAATTGATCCCCAACAGCACGCCGTTCACGAACACGCGATGCTCGTAGAAAGCGATCAGCGCCCCGAGCGTACGGGCGTCGAGCACGTCGAGCAGGATGGTGGAGGACGGCCGATCACCCGGATAGGCGCGCGCGGGATCTTCCGGGTTGGCGCGCCCCTTCATCAACGCCGCGCCCTGTGCAAACGCATTGAGCAGCAACTGGCGATGATGCTCCGGATCCAGCGTATCGCCGGCCTCGATCACCGCAAGGAACTCCACCGGGATAAGGTGTGTGCCTTGGTGCAGCAGCTGGAACACTGCATGCTGCGCATCGGTGCCGACGCCTCCCCAGGTGATCGGCGCGGTCGGTCGACCGACCGGCTGACCGTCGACCGTCACACCCTTGCCGTTCGACTCCATTTCCAGCTGCTGGAGATAGCTCGGCAGCAGCCGCAGCCGCTCGTCATAGGCGAAGGGCGCACGCGTCTCGCACCCGCGCACTTGTGTGTAATATAAGTCGGCGAACGCCGCGAGCGCCGGCGCGTTCTCGTGCAAAGCGGTCAGGCGGAAGTGGCGGTCCATTTCCGCCGCGCCTTCCAACAGCTCGGCGAACTGATCCCAGCCTAACTTAATCGCCGCCGGAAAGCCGATCGACGACCACAAGGAATACCGCCCGCCGACGCCTTCCGAAAACGGCAGCACCCGCGTCTCGTCCACGCCCCATTCCACCGCCTTGTCCGGCGCGGCGGTCAGCGCGATCACGCGGCCGTACGGATCCTCGACGCCATTCTCCTGCATCCAAGCGATGACGCTGTCGGCGTTCATCATCGTCTCGGTAGTGGTGAAGGTCTTTGACGCGACCAGCAGCAGGGTCGTCGCCGGATCGAAGGTGTCGAACACATCGTCCAGCGCCATGCCGTCGACATTGGAGACGATCGCCACCTCATATCGATCGTCACCACGCCCCAGCGCATCGACCAGCAGGTGCGGCCCCAGCGCCGATCCGCCGATTCCCACCTGAAGCACGTGCCGTACCGGCCCGAACGCCTCCGCCTCGATCGCGTCGACCAGTACGCGCATTCGGGCGTGATATTCCGCCGCTCTCGCGACACTCTCGGCAGTGCCCTCGCCGCGCTCGGCCGTGTGCTCCACTGGGCGGTCCTCGGTTACGTTGACGTGCGCCCCGCCGAACATCGCCTCGCGCTTGCCGGCGAGGTCCATCTCCTTGGCCAGCGCCTCGAACGCCGCGATCGCATCGCTGGTGAGATGCGTCTTCGACCAGTCGAAATGAATACCCGCCACGTCGAGCGAGAGCTTGCCCAACCGATCGGCTTCGTCGGCGAACAGCTGCTCCAGCTTGGTCTCGGGCAGGGCTTCGATGGCGGACCAGGGCATTCGCATTCTCCGTTGGGGCTGAGCGTGTCGAGGCCCTGTCCTTCTTCCTCCAAGGTTAAGAAGGCAAGACAACCCGTCGACACGCGCAGGGCGAACGGTGGAGGGCACGTGTCGTTCCGCTTGACGCGCCGCGCCGGTTCGGCAACGCGCCGCTTATGGCCGACACTCCTCCCGCCACGCCCGCCGGCACCGCCGCCACACCGAAGTCAGAAACGTCAGAGACAATCCGGTTTCTGCTGAAGCTGGCATTGGTCGTCTGGCTGTTCCGCAGCTTCGTGTTTGCGCCATTCTCGATCCCATCCGAATCGATGCTGCCCAGGCTGCTGATCGGTGACTATTTGTTTATTTCCAAATGGAATTACGGCTACTCGCGCTGGTCGATGCCGTTCGGCTTTCCGCCGGTGCCCGGCCGGCTGTTCGGCGGCGTACCCGCGCGCGGCGACACGGTGGTTTTTCGCTCGAAAGCGCCGGACGACCATGACGTCATCAAGCGCGTGATCGGCCTCCCCGGCGACACCATTCAGATGCGTCGCGGGCAGTTGGTCCTCAACGGTCGCGCGATACCTAAGCTCCGTATCGCCGATTTTGTGGTGCCTCTGTCGCCGAATTTCACAACCCGGCAATGCGAGCCCACTTTCGTGCAATCGAATGCGCAGGGCGCCGTGTGCCGCATCCCCCGCTTCCGCGAAACGCTGCCGGGCGGGCGCAGCTACGAGGTTCTCGATCAGCGCTACATTCCCGATGCCGACGATACGGGCGTTTACACCGTTCCGGCGAACCATGTCTTCCTCATGGGCGACAACCGTGACGATTCGGCTGACAGCCGCTTCCCCGCTGCCGCCGAGGCGCTGCCGGGCCAGGCGCAGGGAATGGGTTTCATTCCGCTCGATCGCGTTCAAGGAAAGGCGGTGATCATCTTCTGGTCGACGGACGGTTCGGCTAACTGGCTCCTGCCATGGACGTGGATCTCCGCGGCCCGGTGGGAGCGCATCGGGGGCGGGTTTTGACGGGACTAGCCCAGTGGATTGCGGAGACGTTCGGTCACACGCCGAATGATCTGTCGGCGTGGGAGCGCGCGTTGACCCATGCCAGCCGGGGCGACAGCCACTATGAACGTCTCGAGTTCCTCGGCGACCGGGTACTCGGCCTGTCGGTGGCCGAATGGCTGTACGAAACCTTTCCCGACGAACCCGAAGGCGCTTTGTCGAAACGCTTCAATGCGCTGGTAACCGGCGCAGCGTGCGCCGAGATCGCCCGCAGGATAGGTACGCAGGCACATCTGCGCCTCGGTAAGCAAGCACGCGACGACGGCGCCAGCGACAGCGACAACATTCTGGGCGACGTGATGGAGTCGCTGCTCGGCGTCCTGTACCGCGAGGCGGGGCTCGACTCTGCCCGCGCGGTGGTGCGCCGCCTCTGGGCCGATCGCCTCCACGCTGATTCGGCTGCGCCGCAGCACCCGAAATCAGCGCTCCAGGAATGGGCGGCCGCGAACAATCGCAAGCCGCCGGCGTACGAAGTGCTTGAACGCTCCGGCCCGGGCCACGCGCCCCGCTTTCTGGTAAAGGCGGAGATCGCCAAGCTCGCCGAAGCCACCGCTGAGGGCGGAAGCAAGCAGGAGGCGGAAACCGCCGCCGCGAAGGCGCTGCTCACTCAGGTGAACGTGCCGAAGCCAAAACGACGGAAGAAGTAACCACTCTCTGTCGTTCGTGCCGAGCATCGTCGAGGCACCGGTCACCGCAAACCCGTCCCTCGACGTTGCTCGGGACGGACGGTAGATGTTGCCAAGATGCTAGAAACAGAAAAGACCCGTTGCGGCCTCGTCGCCGTGCTCGGCGCCCCCAACGCCGGCAAGTCCACCCTCGTCAACGCGCTCGTCGGCCAGAAGGTGGCGATCGTCAGCCCCAAGGCGCAGACGACGCGCACGCGCCTGCTCGGCGTGGCGATCGAGGACGAGACTCAGCTGCTGCTCGTCGACACACCCGGCATCTTCGATCCGCGCCGCCGGCTCGACCGCGCCATGGTCGCCGCCGCCTGGGGCGGGACGGAAGGGGCCGATGTGCTCGCCCTGGTGGTGGACGCAAAAGGCGGGCTCGGGCCCAAGGTCACCGACATTGCGGAACGGATCGCCGCGCGGCCCGAGCCGAAGTTCCTGATCCTCAACAAGGTCGATCTCGCCGACAAGCCCAAGCTCCTGATCCACGCCGAGAAGCTGAACGCCGCGGTGGAGTTCGCGCACACCTTCTTCATCAGCGCTGCGACCGGAGACGGCCTGCAGGAATTAAAACGCGCGCTCGCTGCCGCGATGCCGGCGGGACCGTGGCACTTCCCCGAGGACCAGGTCTCGGACGCCAGCGAACGCATGCTCGCCGCTGAGGTCACGCGCGAGCAGCTCTATCTCCAGCTCCACGCCGAGCTGCCCTATGCCGCCACGGTTGAGACCGAGAAGTTCACCGATCGCGAGGACGGCGCGGCGGAGATCCACCAGCAGATCCTGGTCGAACGCCCGACGCAGCGCGCGATCGTGCTCGGCAAGGGCGGGGCGCGGATCAAGGAAATCGGTGCACGCGCGCGTGCCGAACTAGCCACTCTACTCGACCGGCCCGTACACCTTTATCTTCACGTCAAGGTCAAACCGGGCTGGGACGAAGATCGTGGCGTTTACCGCGACATCGGGCTCGACTGGGTGGATTGAGACCAGCCGAGCGATGTTGTAAGGCTATTGCTGAGCGGACAGGATTTCGTCCACCCACGTCGGCACCAGCGCACTCGCGGCCCCCAGCCTGCTCTCGTCGAACCAGCTGCTTCCTGCTGAGGGCTCCAGGTTGAGCTCCAGCGTCTCGGCACCCTGGGCGTTTGCCAATTGCACGAACCCTGCTGCCGGGTAGACGGCACCGGACGTGCCGATCGAAACGAACAGATCGTACGAGGCGATCGCCCGCTCGATCTGATCCATCCCGTACGGCATCTCGCCGAAGAAAACGATGTCCGGCCGCATCGCCGGCGCGGTGCAGGAATGGCATGGCGTCTCAGCCGGGAGCGGACCAGGCCAGCGTATCCGTGTGTCACAGACAGCGCATAGCGCCGAGGTCAGCTCTCCGTGCATGTGCAGCAGCCGTTTCGCGCCCGCGCGCTCGTGCAGGTCGTCGACGTTCTGAGTGACGATCAGCAGCTCGCCGTGCCATTCGGCATCAAGCCGCGCCAGTGCCATGTGCGCCGCATTCGGGCACACCCCAGTCAGCGCCGCACGCCGCAGATCATAGAAGCGATGGACCAAATCAGGATCGCGCGCGAGCGCCTCGGGCGTGCAGACGTCCTCGACCCGGTGTCTTTTTCTAACGCCGTCCGCATCGTCATACTCCCAGTAGGAGACCGCGCCATGCGTGCGGAACGTGGGGATGCCAGACTCGGCGGAGATGCCAGCGCCGGTAAGGACAACGATGTTGCGGATGTTATGCACAGCCAGTCATTCTGGTCGCGGACCAGCATCATACAATGCTCCGTTGCCCCATGCTGGCGGGAGATCAAGGTCTTGCTGATCGAGATAGGTTAGGAGGCCAGATCGATACTCCTCGCTCTCGACAAGCTCCGAGTGAACTGCCCTCATCGCAAGCATGAGAGCTTGGACACCATCGATCCCGCAAGCGCGAAACTTGCTCTCGCGGTCTGGCCAGACGATCTGCCACCGGCATTGATATTCGCCTCCGGGCGCAAGCGCCGGGGTATGGAACCGCGCGACAACTTTTTGATCACCCAGTGCGAAATGCCGCTCCACAAATGCCTCATCGCTCATCGTCAGCATCCTTTCGGGATCACGCACGGGAACGCCGATCTCGATCTAAATCGCCTATCGGCCTGCATTCCTCCTCGACGCGGTGCCCTTCCCACAGCCCACCCGGGCCCCGGAACGTGGCTAGGCCGCTTTCCGCCGAAATGCCGGCGCCGGTAAGGATCACAATGGTTCGCATGTCGTTCATGCGGCGCAGCATAAGAGATCCCGGCCTGCCATGCGAATGCAACGCGGACGACCTACTCGACGCGGCAAATCACAAACGTTAACGGGGCGATCGATGAACTTTGAAGGACGCGCATGACCGCGATCGGCATCTACGGAAGCGCGGGACGAATGGGGCGCGCCATCGCGACAATCGCCGGCGACGAAGGCGCAGGCGTCGCAGGAGGGGTCGACGCGGGGGAGGATCCCTTCGCCTTGGCTCATGATGCCGACGTACTGGTCGATTTTTCCACCCCTGCCGCCCTCGAATCGCATCTGTCGGCGGCAGTCGCTGCGAGAACTCCGATCGTGATCGGCACGACGGGCCTGTCCCCGACTCACCATGCCCTGATAGATCGGGCTGCCGAATCCATTGCCGTGCTGCAGACGGGAAACACGTCTCTGGGCGTCACCCTACTCGGCATTCTGGTCCGTGAAGCAGCGCAGCGGCTGGGTCCGGAATGGGATATCGAAATCGTCGAAATGCACCACCGGCACAAGGTGGATGCCCCATCCGGCACGGCCCTGCTGCTCGGCGAGGCAGCCGCGCGCGGCCGGGGCACGACCTTGAACGAAGAGCGCGTCGATGGGCGCGCCGGCCTCGTCGGCGCACGTACCGAGGGTACGATCGGCTTTTCCTCGCTGCGCGGAGGCACGGTGGTAGGTGACCATCTGGTGGTGTTTGCCGGTGAAGGAGAACGGATCGAGCTTGGCCATCGCGGCGAAGATCGGTCCATCTTCGCGCGCGGCGCGGTGAAGGCAGCCTTGTGGCTGGCGGACCGCCCGGTCGGCCGTTATCGCATGAGCGAGGTACTGGGCCTTTGAAGAGGGCTGACATCTTCGAATTCTTCCGCCGCCTCGCCGACGCCAATCCGCACCCGGAGACCGAGCTGGAATCGGGCAACACCTATCAGTTGCTCGTCGCCGTAGTGCTGTCTGCCCAGGCGACGGATGCCGGGGTCAACAAGGCGACACGTCGCTTGTTCGCTAAGGTAACCACGCCGGCACAGATGCTTGCTCTGGGTGAAGACGGCCTGAGGGAGCACATCAAGACCATCGGACTGTTCAATGCCAAGGCGAAGAACGTCATCGCGTTGAGCCAGGCGTTGGTGGACGTCCATGGCGGCGAGGTGCCTGCTGATCGTGAGGCGCTGGAAGGGCTGGCGGGTGTCGGGCGAAAGACCGCAAACGTCGTGTTGAACGTGGCCTTCGGTGCGGAAACCTTCGCGGTCGATACGCACATTTTCCGGGTCGGCAATCGCACCGGTTTGGCGAAGGGCAAGACGCCGCTGGCGGTGGAGTTGAAGCTCGAAAAGGCAGTACCCCAGCCGTTTCGCCTGCATGCCCATCATTGGCTCATCCTACACGGCCGTTATGTCTGCAAGGCGCGCAAGCCGGAATGCTGGCGGTGCATCGTCGCGGACCTATGCGCCTATAAGCCGAAGACGCCGGCGCCGGCCTGATCGCGCCCGTCGCGGCTATCCCGCGAAGGCCGCTTTCATCCGCTTGCGCAGCCGTCCCGGCATGAAGCGACGGGCGAAGTTGGCCTGACGGCCCGCCTTGCCGACGATATACTCCCGCTCGCGTCCATGAACCGCGCGCCAAATCATCTCCGCCGCTTCCTCCACCGAATAGACGGGCGAGGTCCCGATCGCGTCGCGAATGGTTCGGTTGCTGCCTTGGGAGCCAGCATCGAGGATCGGCGTCTCGACGAAAAACGGCATCACGCACGTCGCATCGATGCCGTGCCGCGTCCATTCCGCGTCCAGCGCTTCGGTCAGCCCGCGCACTGCGTGCTTGGTCGCCGAATAGGTTGCAAGACCCGGTGACCCGACGATACCCGCCACTGAGGCGACATTGACGAGGCGAGCGCCCCTGCTTTGCTTCAGATAGGGAAGTGCGGCATAGGCCCCGTTGATCACGCCCTTGACGTTGATGTCGACCTGAAGATCGGATTCCTCAGGCGTCACTTCCTCGAACATGCCGTACCGCGCAATGCCGGCATTGTTGAGCAGCACGTCGAGCTTGCCGGCTTTCGACACGAAGCCGTCGAGCGCCTCGGCCCATTGCCGTCGATCGCGCACGTCGAGCGCTGCGGTGAAGACGCCGAGTTCCTCCGCCACGCGGCGCATGCCGGTCTCGTCGATGTCGCCGATACCAACCGTCCACCCCTCGCGATGGAACCGCCGCGCCGACGCAAGCCCGATGCCCGACGCACCGCCGGTGATGAAGATCGCCCTGCTCATGCCCGCTCTCCCACGTTCACCCTGCCCGCACGTCGCGAAACGGGATTGTCCGATCCACCTCGGGCTCGCGCGGGAGCCCCATCACGCGTTCGCCGATGATGTTGCGCTGGATCTGATCCGTGCCGCCGCCGATCGAGGTGAAATAGGCATTGAGCGCGAGGAAATTCGCGTCCTCCGCGCGCGGATGCTCCGGGCCTTGCAGCAGGCTCTCCGGCCCCAGCAGCATGCCCCGCACGCGCGCCTCCTCGTGCAGGATGCGGCTCATCGCCAGCTTGCCGAGCGACATGATCGAGGAGGACGTGCCCTGCGCCAGTTCCGCCTTGGCACGCTGCGTATTTAGCTTGTTGAGCACGCGCCACGCGATGACCTGTGCGACATCCTGGCGGACCAGCGGATCGTGCAGGCGGCCCGCTTCCTGCGCCAGGCCGAGCAGCGAATAGTCACCCTTCGGCCCTCCCGCGCCCGAGCGTGGCCCGCGCGCGGCGTCGCCCATCACCGACCGTTCATAGGCGAGCGCGGTCTGCAACACGCCCCAGCCGCCGTTCAACGGGCCGAGCAGGTTCTCCTCCGGCACGAAGGCGTCGGTGATGAACACCTCGTTGAAATGTGCCTCGTCGGTGATCTGCCTGAGCGGCCGCACCTCAACGCCATCCTGCTTCATCGGCAGGAAGAAGAAACTGATCCCGCGATGCTTGGGCACGTCCCAGTCGGTGCGCGCGATCAGCATGCCATAGTCGGCGACTGCCGCGCCGCTGGTCCACACCTTCTGCCCGGTGACGCGCCAGCCGCCCTCAACCTTCTCCGCCCGCGTCCGCACCGCCGCGAGGTCCGATCCCGCGCCCGGCTCCGAATAGAGCAGGCACATGCCCACCTCGCCCGAGAGCAATTGCGGCACGATTGTCCGTTTGAAGCTGTCGCTGGCGTGGGCAAGCGCGGTGTTCGCCCACAGGTTCGAGCGGTCCTGCCCAGCGCCCGGCGCGCCGACCGCGGCAAAGGCGCGCTCGACGATCTTCGCCTGATCGTTGGACAGATCAAGACCGTACCATTCGCGTGACCAGCGCGGCACCGCCCATCCAGCATCGCGTACCTTGGCGAGCCAGTCGCTGCGCGGATCGCGCCCGAAGCTCTCGTGATACGCCGGCGGGTCGGTCCATTGCTCGGCTAGCCAAGCCTCGACCTCGCCCCGAAGTTCGTCGTCAGTCATGCGCGCGCCTCCAGCGCCTGGATGTACCGCTCGCGCCAGTGTGCGCTGTCGCCGTAGAGCTGCGCGCCCGATCGCGCGCGGCGCAGGAACAGATGCGCCGGATGCGCCCAGGTAAAGGCGATGCCGCCGTGCATTTGAATGCCGTCCCTGGCGACCCGCACAAAGGCGTCTCCACAGGCGAACGCCGCCAGCGCGACTGCCGCGTCCTTGCCGGCGCTTCCCTCGGCCACCTGCCGAGCCGCATCCCGCGCGGCGGAGATCGCTGATTCGCTCTCCAGCAGCAGGTCCGCCGCCATGTGCTTGATCGCCTGAAAGCTGCCGATTGCGCGCCCGAACTGATGCCGCTCGGTGGCATAAGCGACCGTCATCTCCAGCATCCGCCGCGCGCCGCCAGCCTGCTCCCCGGCTAAGGCGACCAGCCCAATGTCGCGCGCCGCCGGGATATGCGACCTGTCGCCGATCCGCGTCGCCGGGCCGTGAAACGCCACGTCGGCCATCCGACGCGTCCGATCGAACACCGGCAGCGGCGTTATCGTCACGTCGGCGCTATCGACCGCGAACACGCCGTCGTCACTCGCGACAAGGATCGTGTTCGCGATCGCGGCATCGGGCACGAAGCGGGCCGTGCCGCTCAACCGGTCGCCGTCGACCCGCACGTCGCTCCGCCGGGTCCAGTCGTACGCGCCTACGAACGCCACTGCCGCGATCCGCGATCCATCCGCCACCCCGTCGAGCTCCGGTGCGAGCACGCTCGCGATTGCGGTCGAGATCAGCGGCGCCGGCAGCAGCGCCGCGCCGGCTTCCTCCATCACCAGCTCAAGCTCAGGCGCACTCAGTCCAGCCCCACCGCTGACCTCCGGCACGAGCAAACCGACGACGCCGAGGTCCGCAAGCACCCGCCACAGCTCCGGATCATGCCCGCACTCGCCGTCCATGATGCGCCGCACGTCCGCCTCGGTGCAGCGGTCGGCCAGCAGCCGGCGCACGCTGTCGATCAGCGCGGCGCGATCGTCCGGTTCGAGCGCCGCTGAGGTGCGAACGAGCGTGTCGGTCATGCCACCGTCCTCGCCGCCCCCGTCATAGCGGCCCCTTTGGCGCATCAAGCCGCCACCTTGCCTGTCTGCGCCTTCGCCCGCCGCTCGCCCCTGGCGATCTCCTTGTGCAAATCCGCAACGTAGCGTGCGAAATCGACTTGGATCGTGTGCCGCGTCGACTGGTAATAGTCGCCGAGCTCGGTGGCCTCGTCCTGCGCTGTAATCGTCCGCATCTCCTCCACTGACGGCAGCGCGTAGCGGCCCGCAAGGAACCCCGCCGCCAGCTTCGACTGCTGCTCGGCGAAGTTCACCAGCGTCGGCAGCGGCTGCGCCAGCCCCATGAAGAACAGATCATGGATGCCGGGGATCACCATCCGCTTGAACAGCGGAAAGCGGTTCTGCGCATCGGGCAGCAGCGCGGGATCGTCGAAGAACGGGAAGCTGATCTTGTAGCCGGTCGCATAGATGATCGCGTCGACCTGCTCGACGCTGTCGTCGTCGAAGCGGACGCGCGTGCCCTCCAGCGCCTTGATATTGGGTTTGAACTTGATGTCGCCGCAGCTCGCCCGCGTCAGGAACTCACCCGAGACCGACGGGTGCGCGTCGAGCGGTTCGTGATCGGGCTTGGGCAAGCCGTAATCCTCCATCCGCCCGACCAGCTTCTTGATCGCGCGCCGCGCCAGCGCCTTGCCCAGCTTGCGCGGCATCCACGTCGGCATGGCGGACTTGTCCATCGGCCTGCCGCCCGCCATCTTGGGCAGCACCCACACGCCACGCCGCGCCGCGACCCACAGATTTTTTGCCAGATGTCGCTGCGACAGCTCGCTGGCGACATCCATCGCGGAATTGCCCATCCCGACGACCACCACGTTCTTGCCACGCAGGTCGACCGGATCATACGGGTCGCGGTAGCTGTGAACGTGGAAATGCGGGTTGTCGAAGCTGCCGGGATACTCGGGGATCTTGGGATCCCAGTGATGCCCGTTGCAGACGAACAGGATCTCGTAATTGCGCGTCTCGCCGCTCGACAGGGTCACGCTCCACCCCCCGCCCGGCCTGCGCACCGCCTTGGTCACCGCGGTGTTGAAGGTGATGTGCTCGCGCAGGCCGAAGTGATCGACATAATCGCGGAAGTACTGGCAGAGCTGCGCATGGCTCGGGAAGTCGGGCCAGTCCTTCGGCACCGGATAATCCTCGAACGCCAGCCGCCACTTCGACGTATCGATGTGCAGCGACTGGTAGCAGGCCGACTTGCCGTTGGGATTCTTGTAATACCAATTGCCGCCGATGTCGTCCGACATCTCGAAACAGTCGAACGAAATACCCTCGTCCTTCAGCCGCTTGGCCGTGGTGAAGCCCGAACAGCCGGCGCCGATGATGCAGGCGCGCGCGTGATCCGCCATGTCCCTCTCCCCGGCTGCTCTTTCCCGGCAGCCATAACGAAAGTTATGATGGCCTGAAGCGAGCGCCGAATCAACCGGGGCCGATCAAGGAGAGAGATATGCGGTTCACGGGCAAGGTGGCGCTGATCACCGGCGGCGGTTCGGGCATCGGCGCGGCGACCGCGAGGCTGATGGCGCGCGAGGGCGCCAAGGTGGTGGTGGTGGATCTCGTGCCTGAAGCGGCGGAGGCGATCGCGGCGGAGACCGGCGGGCTGGCGCTGACGGCCGACGTGGCGGACCGCGCCGCGGTGGAAACGTTCGTCGCGCGCGCTGCCGACGAACACGGCCGCATCGACATCCTCGTCAACAATGCCGGCATCGGCTGCTTCGGCCGCACGCCTGATCTAGAGCCCGAAACGTGGGAGCGGGTGATCGCGATCGATCTCAACGCGGTGTTCTATGCCTGCCGCGCCGCCATCCCGCACATGACCGGCCGGAAAAGCGCGATCGTCAACACCGCCTCGATCTCGGGCCTCGGCGGCGACTACGGCTTCACCGCCTACAATGCCGCGAAGGCCGGCGTCATCAACTACACCCGCAGCCTGGCGGTCGATCATGCGCGCGAGGGCATCCGCGTCAACTGCCTGTGCCCCGGCCTGATCGCCACCCCGCTCACCGCCAGCGCCAAGACGATCCCCGGTCTCGAAGCCAGCTGGCACGACACGATCCCGATGGGCCGCGCCGGCACCCCCGAGGAGATGGCCGAGGTGATCGCCTTCCTCGCCTCCGACGCCGCATCCTATGTGACGGGTGCCGCGTTCGTCGCCGACGGCGGCCAGACCGCCTGGACCGGTCAGCCGAACCTCTACCGCTACGCCGCCGCCGCGGCCGAGGGAGCCGTTGCATGACCCCAAGCTGGTCCCCGCCCGCCGACAGCGGCATCACCATCCGCGAAGTGGCGGCGAACGGTCGCACCTTCGAGGTGGCCGAGGCGGGCAGCGGCGACCATCTGGTCCTGTGCCTCCACGGCTTCCCGGAGCTGAACTTCTCCTGGCGTTACCAGATGCCGCTGTTGGCGCAGATGGGCTATCGCGTCTGGGCGCCCAACCAGCGCGGTTATGGCGCCTCCTCCCGCCCCAAAGTCGTCGGCAACTACACCCCCGACAAGATCGTCGAGGACGCCGCCGCTTTGTTCGACGCGAGCGGTGCCAAGAAGCTGACCCTGATGGCGCACGATTGGGGCGGCGCGATCGCATGGCTGTTCGCGATATGGAAGAAACGCCCGATCGAGCGGCTGGTGGTGATGAACCTCCCCCACCCCGCCTGCTTCGCCGAGGCGCTGAAGCACGGCCCGCAGCGCAAGCGCAGCTGGTACGTCGCCTTCTTCCAGCTGCCCTTCCTCCCCGAATGGTCGCTCGGCCGCAACGAAGCGAAGGGCATCCGCGAGGCGTTCCGGGGCATGGCGATCGACAAGAGCCGCTTCCCCGACGACGTGCTCGACGTGTACGCCAAGGCAGCGCAACGCCCCGGCGCGCTCACCGCGATGATCAACTGGTACCGCGCCGCCGCCCGCCACCGCCGCGCGATAGATACGGGCGACGGCAAGGTCGACGTGCCGACGCTGATCGTCTGGGGCGAGGAGGACAAGGCGCTCGGCCTGGAAACGCTCGACGGCACCGACCGCTACGTCCGCGACCTGACGATCCGCCGCCTGCCGGGCGTGTCGCACTGGGTGCAGCAGGAGGCGCCCGAGGCGGTAAACGCGATCCTGTCGGAATGGCTGCCGCGCACGTAAGAGCAGGTAATTCTCCTCACCCCATCAACGCCAGCGCGTCGCAATCGATCGCCTGCGCGCACCCGCCGCGCGCCATCGCCAGAAACATCGCGTCGCCACGCTCGGTCCGCTTGGTCGAGGCCGAGGCGAACACCGCGGTCGACACGCCCGACAGCAGAGTCAGCCGATAATCGCGATACAGCGCGTCATAATCGTAATCCCGCACGCCATAGCCGCGCAGGCACTCCAGATAATAATCCAGCAGGTGCTGCTCGTGCCGCCGCCGGTCCTCGATCGAGATCGCCAGTCCCATGAAATAGGCGACATCCACCGCGCCCAGCCCGATCGCAGGCGATTGCCAGTCGAGCACCGCCAGCGGCACCTCGCCGCCGTGCGCGTCGAACAGCATGTTATCGAGCCGGAAGTCGCCGTGCGTCAGCGTGAAGCTGGTCGGCTCGGGTGTCGGCGCGCTAGCCATCAGCGCGCCATAGCGATCGCACACCGCCATATATTCGGGCTCCAGCACGCCATCATAGCGGCGGTGGAATTCGGCCAAGCAATCGGGAAACACCTGGATCACGAACTCGCGCGCGCCGCTGACGTTCAGGAAGGCGTGATCGCGCAGGCTCTCGTCGTTCCAGCGCGGGCCGTGCAGCGCCGCTGCCTGCTCTATCGCCCGCTCGGCATCGGCGATATCGCACCCGGTCAGCTGGTTGCCCGAGCGCGCCGGCGTGAGGTCCTCGAGCAGCAGCGCGAAGGTGCCGTCCGCCGGATCGTGCTCGGCGGAAACGCACCCCGGCGAGCGGATCGCGACGGTATGCGCGACCTCGCGGTAGAATCCGACCTCACGCTCATAGAGGCCGAAGCCGGCGCCGGTCTGCCGGCTGGTCGGATCGGCGCTGGCGAACTTGCCGACGAACGAGGCGGGCGCGCCCTCGTCACCGTCATATGTCACCTCGAAGCGGATAGAATCGCCCAGCATGCCGACGCCCAACGGCGTCGCGCTCACCGTCGTCACCGACGCGTCGCGAAGCACCCCCGCACCCCGCAGCCGCTTGGTCAGCCACGCCGCGTCGACCGCGGTCGCTTCCAGATCGCCTGCCATCAGCAGCCCCCGTCGCAGCGGATGACGGTGCCGGTCACGAAGCTCGACGCCGGGCTGGCGAGATACAGCGCGCTGGTGACGATCTCCTCCGGCCGCCCCGGCCGGCCCGCGGCACTGTCGGTCGTTTCGCGCGCCTCCTCGGTCCACGCCTTGGAGATGTCGGTCAGGAACGGGCCGGCGGCAATGGCATTGGCGCGCACCTTGGGGCCGTATTCGCGTGCCATGCTGGTGACCATCGCGTTGAGCGCAGCCTTCGCCCCGGCATAAGGCACCACCATCGGGGTCGGCCGCAGCGAGGCGATCGAGGAGGTGGCCAGGATCGCGCCGCCGTCCCCTTGCGCCATACGATGCGCCACATTGGCCATCAGCCGGAATGGCCCCTTGAAGTTCAGCCCGACGACGCTGTCGAACAGCGCCTCCGACACCTCGTGGCTGGGCACCAGCGGCCCCATGCCGGCGTTAGCGACGAGGATGTCAAGCCGCCCGAATGCGTTCCAGGCGGCGTCGGCGAGCCGGTCCATCTCGTCCCACTTGCCGGCATGCGCCGGGATCGCGGCGGCGCGGCGGCGCTTCGCCGCAACCTCGGCGACCACCGCCTCACACGCATCGGCCTTTCGGCTCGAGACGATCACGTCGGCGCCGGCGTCGGCGAAGGCGAGCGCCATCTCACGCCCCAACCCGCGCGAGCCCCCGGTGATCAGCGCGACCTTGCCCGACAGGTCGAACAACGGATGCCGTCCAGCCATCCCATTCTCCTAAACGTCACCGATCGTAAGCCGGCTGACTTACCCGCCGTTATGCCGATTGCGGCGGACGCTGCAAGTCGGGGCATTGCTTCCTACATTCTCCGTTGATGGGACGGGTGCGACGCAAGCTGGGGCTGCTGGAGGCTGCGGCGAGGGCCGAGGTGGCGGCGCCCACCAGTTGCGCCCTGTGCGACCGTCCGCTCGGCAGGCGTACCGAATGGCACCATGTCGTGCCCAAGAGTAAGGGCGGCACACTGACGGTGCCGCTCCACCCGATCTGCCACCGCACGATCCACGCCGCGGCGGACAATGCAACGCTGGCGCGGCTCGGCACCCTTGACGCGGTCCGCGCGCTGCCGCCCGTGGCGCGCTTCGTCGCCTGGGTCGCCGACAAGCCCGCCGACTTTCACGCGCCAACCCGCCGCGCGCGGTGACATCGGGCTGCGGGCTGGCGTCGCGATGGGCGGCCGACTGCGGCGAAACTTCTCAATCTTCGCCCACAGGGGGAATGTAAAAGGGTGTGATGTTTCGCTGAGCGGCCCCGGGCGTGACATGGGCGCAGTTTAGCTGGGCGGGGGCGTGTAGGACAGCGGCGCGGGTGGCGGATGTGGGGAGAAAGCGGACACTCCTTAGGTGAGCAGTCCCATCAGAATCATCAGACACCCCATCCCTAGGGTCGTCCATAGCCCCCAGTTCAAAATGAGTCCGGCGGGCTTCAGCCAGCGCAGGGTGGTGGCCGAAAGCGCTGTTAAAGCTAAACCGGTCACAAGCGCTGCGCGAGGCTCCACGGGACCGTCGGGAGTTTGAGGAAGTGCTTGTATGATGAAGATTATCGGAAGCATCGCAAGCATCATGCCGCCGGAGCGCTTCAAGTGCTGGGCATATACATAGCCGACGTAACGAGCACCCGTGCCTTCACGTGCGACACGCTTGCGCTCTTCGTCCAGCCACTCAAATCGATTAGGCTTCATTGAACAATCATGCCACACCAGACGAGCGTGGGCTATTGGGCGCAAGCCGCCGCGAGACGCCGTCATGCTGAACTTGGTTCAGCATCCACCGTGCCACAAGCGGTTGCGTGGTGGGTGGATGGGTGGACCCTGAACGCGGTCAGGTTGACGGCAGGTGTGGCCGAGGCGCGCT
This sequence comes from Sphingomonas sp., assembly GCA_042096015.1. Classification (GTDB taxonomy): domain Bacteria; phylum Pseudomonadota; class Alphaproteobacteria; order Sphingomonadales; family Sphingomonadaceae; genus Sphingomonas. Next base: position 334 of record JBELMF010000004.1, on the reverse strand, counting down.
GTCCTTGGCGAGCGGCGTGGTCGCCAGCAGCGCGTCGGCGCGGACCAGGGTGCGTAGGGCGAGGCCGGCGTCGGCGGCGCGGGTTACCGCGAGGCGGGTGGGGGCGGAGATCGTCGCCAGCATCGGGCACCGCGCCAACACCGCTTTCTCCACCAGCTCGTAGGAGCAGCGCGAGGTGAGCAGCGCGAAGCCGTCGTCCCAACCCTGTCCGGTGCGGAGCATCGCGCCGATCAGCTTGTCGAACGCATTGTGGCGGCCGACATCCTCACGCACGAGCCGGATCGCGCCGTCGGGCGCGCAGGAGGCGGCGGCGTGGACCGCGCCGGTGGCGGCG
>JBELMF010000003.1:0-43016 GCA_042096015.1 Sphingomonas sp. | reverse complement strand
AGGCGGTGCAGCGTCGAACCGAGCAGAAGATAGAGATTGCGAACGCTGGTCTCGCCCGTGGCGTAGTTGAAGATCTCGACCCGCTCGCCGGCACGCCAGCGGTTGCCGGCCCCGCCGAAGCAGGTTTGCGCAATGGCGCCGACCAGCGACAGGCCGACCGCGAAGCCGTCAATCGCGCCGAAGCGATGCGTGCCCTGTGCCAGCTCGGTCGCCAGCACGAAGCCGCCGGCTCCGAAGATGAAGCCGCGCATCGGATCCTCGCCGTGCCGCGACACCTCGATCGGACGCCGGGTCTGAATGCGGCCGTTCAGCTGCGCTGCGATAGCGCTTTCGACCGACCAGCCCAACGGAATACCAAGATCCAAGGCGAGAGCGTTGGTCTTACCCGAAGGCAGCAGCGCGAGCGGCGGCAGATGATCCCCAAACACGCGGGTCGCCGCACTGATCACATCGCGAACCGTGCCGTCCCCGCCATCGATGATGAGCAGTTCGAGCTGACGCGCGGCGAACGACCGCAGCGTCTTCACCAACTCTTCATTGGTGGTAGGCGCGGCGGCGAGCACGCCGGGGCCGATCTTACGCTCCAGATCGACGGTCCAGTTCCGCCGACTGCGCGGATTGGAGATGATCCCCACCCGAGCCGCGCCACTGGCGAAGCGGAACGACGAACTGGGAACCGGCGCGAGCCGCGCGCGTGGCACCGCGCCGAACAGATCGGAACGCGCGTCCACCTTCGGGTTCAGCGCTGCACCGGCCGGGGAAACCATCTTCACGGAAGCTGACGCCTCATCAATTTGTCATCAAAGGTAGGTATGTGCGAAGATAGATTGGTGCCACCACAAGCGGGCACAATTGCGGCAGGTAACAAATTTGTAGAATCCTGCCTAATTGCGACACGAGATGTTCCCCGGCCGGTGCTGGTACGTTGGCGTCTCACAGCGCCGCCGAGAATGACCAGCCGCCGATAATATGGGCCGTTAGGCGCGTGTCACGGCGTTGGCGCTGCGGATGAAAGCCAGTAGCGCGACTCCGGAAGCGATCAGCGAGGCCGCACCGGCGCCGATCACGCCGAAGCCGGGCATCAGCAGGAGCACCAGTCCGAACAGGATCGCTACGGCGGTGATGCGAATGTGCAGTGCGCGGGCGGCGTGGCCGGTGCCCAGCAGGACCGGTTCGAACCCCACGGCCATGATATCGAGCCCGGCGGCGAGGCCGAGCAGCACGAGGACCGGATACGCCCCCATATAGGCCTCGCCGGCGATAAGGCGCACCGCGGGTCCGCCGAGCAGCGGGACGAGCAGGCAGGTCGCGAGCCCGACGCCCAGGGCAAGCCGCGCCGACTGACGGATCAGCGTGCGCAATTCATCGGGCCTGGCGCCTGCATGGGCCCTCGTCACTTCGGGAAAAACGCCGCGCGCGAACAGATCGGCGAGGCGCACGAGCGACTGGCTGAGCTGATAGGCGAGGCGATAGTTTCCGGCGGCCGCTGCCCCGGTCAGCAGCCCGACCAGGACAACCACGAACTGCCTGCTCGCCGCGTTAAGCGTGGCGTTCAGATTGGTGACCAGAGCGAAGTGCCAGAGTCCCGGATTTTCTGCGGGGGCGGCAAGTGTATCGCGCCAACGACCGATCGTGCCCGGCGCAACGCGTGCGGCGGCGATCCAATAGCCCGTCGCGGTCAACAACTCTGCAACCGCCCAGGCAATCAGAAATCCGGTGATCGTCGCATGCTGCCAGACGGCGACGAGCGCACCGACAAAGCGCACGATGGATGTGACCGAATCGGCGCCGGCGCCAATCGCAAAGCGATCGTACAGGCGCAGAATGCCGACGGCGGTCGAGCGGACGGACAGGAGCAGCACGACCGAGAAGGCGAACGCCTCCCACGCGAGAGCGGACGACCAGCCGAAATGCGCCTGCATCAGCGCAAGCCCGGCACCGGCGATCCCCACGCCCAGCACTGCGCCGCCGATGTCGAGCGCCAGGCAGAACCGGATCAGCCGGGCGAGCGCCTCCTGCCGCCCATCCTGACGATGCGCCATGCCGAACCGCACGACGATCTGCCATGTCTGAAATCCGACAAAGGCGGCAATCGCCTGTGCCGTGCTGAGGATCAGCGTGAACATGCCGAATTTTTCGACACCCAGCGAGCGGGTGGCGAGCGCGAGATAGACCACGCTCAGCACGGCGGCGAGGCCCTTGCCGGTGAGCAGCCAGCCGACGTTGCGCAGCGCACGGCGAAAGGGAGAGATAATCTGAAGGGGGGGCGTCAACTGCTGTCTTCCAATCGCCACCGCGCTAGGGGCACGCGGATGCGTATTGCCTTTCTCTATATCGCAGAAGCCTATCAGTGCTACCACGGCGCGGCGATCGCGCACGAGGTGGCGCGCCGTACCGGCTGGACGATCGTGAACTTCTACAACGATCCCGAAACGCCGCATCACTTGGCCCGGATCGCCGACGCCTGGGGCGGGCCGCCGATCGCGGAGCGCGCGCTGCGCAAATCATGGCTGGCCCGCACGCTGCAGTCGCGGCTGCGCCGCTTGGGCATGTTCAAGGACATGGTGATGCGCGACAATGTGGCGGAACTGGACGATTTCGATGCAGTGTTCGCGGTGGAGAATAGCGTCGCCGCGCTGCGGCGGCTGGGGGCGATCCGACCGCGGCTGATCTACAGCCCGCATGGGTTCGGCGACCGCGCCCGTGGGTTCATCCCGCGAATCGCGACGTTCGATCTCGTGCTGCTGGCGGGACCGAAGACCGCAAAGCGGATGCTGGAAGCCGGGCTGGTGCGTGAGGGCGGCTATGCGCTGACCGGATCGGTGAAGCTCGACACGGCGGAGCGGATCGCCCGGACGAGCGCGCTGCCGTTCGACGCGACGCGCCTGACCGTGCTGTACAATGCCCATAAGGAGCCCAAGCTGACGTCCTGGCACCGCTTCGTCGAGCCGCTGCTGGCCGGGTTCGAAGCCGATCGGACGATGAACCTCATCGTCGCCCCGCATGTGAAGCTGTTCCGGCGGCGCAGCGAGGCGGTGCGGGATCAGTGGCGCGCGCGCGGCAGCGGCAACGTGCTGGTGGATCCCGGATCGGATCGCTCGGTGGACATGAGCTATGCGGCGGCGGCGGACATCTATGTCGGCGACGTGAGCAGCCAGGTGTACGAATTCCTGGCCGTGCCGCGGCCGTGCGTCTTCCTCAACGCGCATCGCATCGACTGGCGTGACGACCCGAGCTTCGCGCATTGGCATCTAGGCGACGTCGTGGACGATCCCGCCGACCTGATGGACGCCATACGGGCGGCGCCCGAACGCCATAGTCTCTATCGCGCGCGGCAGGAGGCAATGGCGGCGGCGAGCCTCGGCGATACCAGCCCCGGCGCGGCGACCCGCGCGGCCGAGGCGGTGATCGCCTTTCTCCAGCGAGGGGCGGCATGAGGGTCGGCTTTCTCTTCAACCATGATGCGCTGCACCAGATCCGCCACACCGCTCCGGTGATCGGCGAGATCGTGCGCTTTCCCGATGTCGAGGCGGTGGTGCTGACATCCTCCGCCGCGCAGGAGGCGGAGGTCCGTGCGCTGCTCGGCGCTTCTGCTGCCGCACAGGTCCGGTTCGTGCGGCTCGAGATCGGCCCGGTCGCGGCGGCGCTTGACCGCGCGCTGCGCTTCGTGGCGCCGTTCCGGCGCATCGCCACGCTGCGCGAGAATCTGCCGGCGTTCGCCGCGCTCGACGTGCTGGTGGTGCCGGAGACGACATCGCTGCTGCTGCGCGACCGCTTCGGGCTGATCGATCTCAAGTACGTGTGGATCCCGCATGGTGCGGGCGATCGCTCGGTCGGCTTCCGCCCGGTGATGCGAGGGTTCGACCTTGTCCTGCTGTCCGGCGCGAAGGTGCGCGACCGGATGCTCGCGGCGGGGCTGATCACGGCGGACAACCATGCGGTCGTCGGCTATCCCAAGTTCGACACGATAGCGGATGGGGTGCCCGCGCCGCTGTTCGCGAACGATCGCCCGACGGTGCTCTACAACCCGCATTTCGATCCGCGGCTGTCGTCCTGGTACACGATGGGGGAGGCGGTGCTTGCGTGGTTTGCGCAGCAATCCGAGTTCAACCTGGTGGTCGCGCCGCATGTCATGCTGGCCAAGCGGCGGATCCACGCCTCCGTCGAGCATCGTATCCTCCGCTGGCGGCGGGATATCGCGCGCCGCTATCGCGGCCTGCCGCACATTCGCGTCGACATGGGTAGCGAGGCATCGGTCGACATGACCTATACGCGCGGCGCGGACATCTATCTCGGCGATGCGAGCAGCCAGATCTACGAGTGGATCGCCCGGCCGCGCCCGGCGATCTTCCTGAATGCGGCGCATGTGGCGTGGCAAGACAATCCCGATTTCGCGCACTGGCGGCTGGGCGAGGTGATCGACGATGTGGGCGACCTTCCCGCCGCGCTCGGCCGGGCGGTGCAAGCGCCTGATCGGTATCGCGCGGCGCAGGAGGCTGCGTTCGCGGCGACCTTTTCGCGCACCGAGCAGCCGGCCTCAAGCCGTGCCGCCGCGGCGATCGTGGAGCGGTTCGCGAACGCCTAACGGCCCCAGTCGACGATCCGCCAGCCGCGGTCACTCGCCAGCCGGCGAAGCTGCGCGTGCGGATTGACGGCGACCGGCTCATCGACCCAGTCGAAGGTCGGCCGGTCACTGGCATGATCGGAATAGAAACGGATGTGCGTGGCCGCCCGCGCGAGTCCGGTGCGCGCGAACCAGGTGGTGATCATCGCGTGCTTGGCATCGCCGTAGCAGTTCGCCCCGTCCAGATCCGGGAGGATCCGGCCGGCGCGATCGCGGCGCGCCTCGGTCGCCAGAAGGACATCCGCCCCCAGACGGCGGGCGATCGGTTCGGCATAGAAGCGATGGGCAGCGGTGGCGATGACGATGCGGCGGCCCTCGGCGCGATCGGCGGCAAGCTGCGCGCCGGCGCCGGGGCGAAGGTGGCGATCGACGATCCAGTCCGCAAAGGCGTCGGACACCGCGGCCAGCCGTGCGGCGGGGATCGCCGGGCCGAGCAGCAGCCGGTGCATGACTTGCTTCAGGCGGTTGCGATCCATGCCGCCCAGCGCACGCCATCCCGCGCCGGCCGCTACCGCCGGCAACAAGGCAAGGCGCGCAGGTTGGAGACGCCGGCTGGCGAACAGCAGAAACGGCGTCCAGGTGGGCAGGCTGGTGATCGTCCGGTCCAGATCGTAGATGGCGATCCGGGCCGAGGGTGTGTCGCTCATCAGCCTTTCTCTAGAGGCTGCCGGAGCGCTCAGACAGCACCATCTTGCAGACAGGGCCATCTTGCGGCTGTTCGGTGAGCACCCGGGAAGAGGGCCGCCTGCGTCGCTTCTCCAGCAATCAGGCTACTTTCGCGTGTCGCGTCCGGTGGCAGGCGGCTGGGGCGTCCGGCGAACGATCGAAAGCACGTCATCCACGGGAAGGCCGTCCACCGAGCCCTGGTGGCCCTTCATCGTGCCGGAAGCGAACAGCGAGTTGATCACCGCCTCTTCCGTGGCCTCGGTGACGGCCTGGAAGAGCGGCGACATCTGATCGTTCCCGATGTCGGGATAGCTGCTGGTCGCCGCGCGCCGGGCGGAGGTGCGGCGGACCGCGGGATTGGTGGAGAAGGCGACGGCATAGTCGCCCGAGCCATTGGTGATGGGCGATCCCGTGCGCGCAATGCCCAGGAACGCGCGCGAGGCGAGGCGCTTAAGGTTGCGATCGGAAAGCGGGGCATCGGTGGCAATGACGATGATGACCGATCCGTCCGCGGCCTTGCGGTCCACCGCGCCCTGCAAGAAGTAGCGGTCGAGCGCGATCCCCACCGACGCGCCGCCGATCGTCAGCACCCCGCCGTAGTTGCTCTGCACGAGGACGCCGACTTTGTGGCCGCCGAGCGAGGCGGGAAGCACGCGCGAGCTGGTGCCGATGCCACCCTTGAAGCCGAAGGCAACCGTTCCGGTTCCAGCGCCTATCGATCCTTCCGCCACGGGGCCAGGCTTCGCAGCCGCGATCGCCTGTTTGGCGTCGGCGACCGTCACATGCCGCCCGCGGATGTCGTTCAGGAAGGAATCGTTCGTTTCACCGACGACCGGATTGACCGACTGCACCTGCTCGTTGCCCGGCTGGGCAAGCGTCCACTCGATCGAGGCGGCCGCCGCCTCCGGCACGGAAAGCGTGTTGGTCAGCAGGATCGGCGTTTCGACCTCGCCGAGTTCCTCGATCTGCGTGCTGCCGGCGAACTTGCCGAAGGCATTGCCGACCGCGAAACCCGCCGGCACTTTTTCCTGGAAGATGTTCCCTGCGTGCGGGAGGATCGCCGTGACGCCGGTGCGGACGTGATCCCCCTCGATGAGGGTGACGTGGCCGACGCGGACGCCGTCCACGTCGGTGATCGCGTTCTCGCGGCCCGGCGACAGGATGCCGAACGCGATGCCCGCCGCGCGGGCACGTGGGCGAGGCTGGTTGGTCTCGGCCGGCTGGGCGAGCGCCCCGGTGGCGAGTAGCCCCAGCACCGTTGCGATCGCGAGCCGACCCACCCGATATACTCTCTGCATCCCTGCGCCGCTCCCGACGATTTCGTTGGGCGCACCTATCCGTCAAGTACCACGGCCGTCGACTGCTTTATCGCGAAGAGCGGCGGTCGAGACCGCGGGGTGATGATGAGGATTACAGCAGCTTGTCGATGGTGATGGGCAGGGAACGAACCCGCTTTCCCGTCGCGTGATAAATGGCGTTCGCGACGGCCGCCGCCGTACCGACGATGCCGATCTCGCCGAGCCCCTTCACCCCGAGCGGCGTGACTTCGCTGTCGGGTTCGTCGACGAAGATCACGTCAATATCCATGATATCGGCGTGCGCCGGCACGTGATACTCCGCGTAATTGTGGTTCATCCAGCGCCCGAGGCCTTCATCGGCGAAGGTTTCCTCGTGCAGCGCCATCCCGATGCCCATCACGACGCCGCCGAGGATCTGGCTGCGCGCGGTTTTCGGGTTGATGATCCGGCCGGCGGCGACGGCATTCACGACGCGGGTGACGCGTACCTGATTCAACTCCTCGTCCACGCGCACTTCGCAGAAGACGGCGCTATGCGTGTTGCGTGACTTGCGCGCCATCGAGATCATGTCGCCGATGCCGGGCGAGGCGGTTTCCTCGACCTCGATCTTGTCCAGCCCGGCAGCCAGCATCGCCGCCGCGATGCCGACACGCTTCGAGGGATCGTCCTTGCGGATCATCTCTCCGTTGGCGAAATCCAGCCCATCGATGCCGTTGACGCCGCGGAACGGCTCACCCTCTAATTTGCCGGCCGCTTCGAGCAGTTTCTTAGCCACTGACTGGCAGGCAAGCTGCACGGCCGCGCCGGTGGAGGCGGCGGCCCATGATCCACCCTCGACGGGTGCGGTGGGCAGATCGCTGTCGCCCAGCCTGGCGGTGATCTGCTCGGCCGGTAGGCCAAGGGTGTCCGCGGCAACCTGAGTCATCACGGTATAGGTGCCGGTGCCTATATCCGACGTCGCGGAGGCGACCTCGAGCCGGCCATCGACGGTCAGCGTGGCGCGTGCGGCGGTCTTGGCAAACTGCGCGTCCCACATGCCGGTCGCGACGCCCCAGCCGACCAGTTCGCGCCCCTCCTTCATTGAGCGCGGCTGGGCCGTGCGCTTGTCCCAGCCGAAGGCGGCGGCACCCTCCTGATAGGCCTCGCGCAACGCCTTGGACGTGAACGGCGTCCCGTTCATGGCGTCGACGTCCGAATAGTTCAGGAGGCGCATCTGCAGCGGATCGACGCCGGCGGCATAGGCCATTTCGTCGATCGCGATCTCGAACAGCGTCATCCCCGTCGCGGCGCCGGGCGCGCGCATGTCTGCCGACGTGTAGGTGTCGCGGGGGGCAATGAAATATTCGCCGCTGGCATTGGGGCAGTCGTAGTTCATCATCCCCCAGACAACGATGTCTTCCATGTTGTTTTCGAACCGGGAGGTCGACGTCGTTGCGGAGTTGATCATCGCGTCCAGCTTGCCATCATCAGTCGCGCCGAGCTTGATGGCGAAGGTGCACTCAGGGCGATGCGCATGGGTGAACATCTGCGCGCGGGTCATCACGACACGGACTGATCGTTCAAGATTGATGGAAGCCATGACCGCAAGCTGGACCTGCCATTGCGGGCGCAATCCGGAGCCGAAGCCGCCCCCGACATATGCGTTTACAACGCGAACGTTCTTCTTGCCGAGACCAAGGGCACTAGCGAGATAGGCCTGATCCCCTTGCGAGCCCTGGATCTTGTCATAAACGGTGATCCTTCCGTCGCCGTGCCACTCCACCGTCGTGGCGTGCATCTCCATAGGATTATGATGTTCGGTGGAGAGGTGATATTCTTCGTCGATCTTCAGCGGCGCGTCCCGAAAAGCCTGTTCGGCATCGCCGCGGTTCTTGGGGGGATGATAGTTATTGCGGCGTTTCATATAGGATGGGAGGAACTTCTCGGCGAGTGATGCCTCAAAGTTCACGTTGTGCGGTTCCGCGTCGTACTCCACCTCGATCAGGCCGGCGGCGAAGCGCGCCGCTTCGAATGTTTCCGCGACCACCACGGCGATCGGCTGCCCGGCGAACAGGATGGTTTCGTCGTGGAAGGCCTTGAACGGCTCACCGGGGATCGACAGTTCGTCCTTCCAGCTATGATCGAGCCATGCCTGCTTGGGGCGGTTCTTGTGGCTGATGACATCGACGACGCCCGGCACGGCGCGTGCGGCTTCCTCGTCAATCGATACGATCCGTCCCTTCGCGATGCGGCTTGAGACGGCGACGCCGTATAGAAGGTCGGAAACGGCATATTCCGCGGCATATCTCGCCTTGCCGGTGACCTTGTCGGTTCCGTCGACGCGCGACAGCGGGGTGCCGATACCGACCTTTGCGGGTGCGTTCATGGCCATGCTCCTCAGGCGATCCGCTTGTCTATTTGCGATTGTGGGGTGCCGGCCGCGGCCTGCGCCAAGGCGCGCACGATGGCTCGCCGGGCGAGATCGATCTTGAAGTCATTCGCGCCCTGGCCCCGCGCCCCGTCAAGGATTGCGGCGGCCAGCTGCTCGAAAGACGTACGGTCGGGCGCCTTGTTGCGGAGCTGCATCTCTGCGTCAGGCACGCGCCAGGGCTTGTGCGCGACGCCGCCGAGCGCCACGCGCACCTCGCCGATCCTGTTATCCTCGATGCGCATCGCGACCGCGACGGAAACGAGCGCGAAGGCATAGGACAGCCGATCGCGCAGCTTCAGGTATGTGAAGTTGGCCGAGAAACCCTCAGCCGGCAAATCGATGCCGGTAACCAGTTCGCCCGGTTGAAGCGTGTTGTCACGCCATGGCTCGTCGCCGGGGAGGCGGTGATAGTTCGCGAACGGAATGGTTCGGTTTCCCGCGGGCCCGGTTGTCTGCACCTCGGCGTTCAGCGCGGCAAGGGCCACGCACATGTCGGACGGGTGGGTCGCGATGCATTGGTCGCTGGCGCCGAGGATGGCGTGGATACGATTAACCCCGCCGATGGCACCGCATCCCTCGCCGGGGTTCCGCTTGTTGCACGGCGTATCGACGTCATAGAAATAATAGCAGCGGGTCCGTTGATTGAGGTTACCACCGTTGGTGGCCGCGTTGCGCAGCTGCGGCGATGCACCTGCGAGGATCGCCGACGCAAGGAGAGGGTAGCGTTGCTGAACGCGGGGATCACGGGCCGTGTCACTGTTCGTGACCAGGGCGCCGAGACGCAGCCCGCCATCCTCGCGATCCTCGATGCAATTGAAGGGCAGGTGGTTGATGTCGACGACCTGAAGCGGACGCGCGACATGTTCCTTCATCAGATCGATCAGGTTGGTGCCGCCGGCGAGATAGGCCGTATGGTCGCCGGCGCCGGCCCGAACGGCGTCCGCCACCCCTTCAGGCCGCGCGTAATCGAAGCGGATCATGCCCGTGCCTCCTGTTCGAGAACCTCAAGAACGGCATCGGCGATGTTGGTATAGGCGCCGCAGCGGCAAAGGTTGCCGCTCATCATCTCACGGACATCCTCCCGCGTGCGGGCGGTTCCTTCGTTAATCAAGCCCTGGGCGGAGCAGATCTGCCCCGGCGTACAATAGCCGCACTGGAAGGCGTCATGCTCGATGAAGGCAGCCTGTAGCGGGTGCAGGTTTCCCGGCTGGCCCAATCCTTCGATCGTGGTGATCTGCGCGCCATCCAGCGTGACGGCGAGCTTCAGGCACGAATTGATGCGCTTGCCGTCGATCAGGACGGTGCAGGCGCCGCATTGGCCATGATCACACCCCTTCTTGGTACCGGTGAGATCGAGCCGATCGCGCAGCAGATCAAGCAGCGTGACCCAGGGTTCTATGTCGAGGTGCTTCTCCTCGCCATTGATCGTGAGCCGCAACGCCTGCGAGCCGACCGGTCGTGCCGCCACCCGCTTTGCGGCGTCGCGGTCCAGTGTGACGGCTGAATTCATGCCCGTATCTCCTCGCTATGACCAATGAACGAGGCAGGGCGCAGCGCGATCCGCTTTCAGGAAATTCTTGGATCATTGTCGCCAACGAAAACTTCGATAACTGTGCCGATCGCGGCGCAGACTTTCCTGGATATAGTGATGTGGATTAACTTGGGGGCGCTTTTGTCTTGGTGACGGCGCGGATCAGCGAAAGTGCGAACGCGTAGCGGGTCACGTGCTGAGGCGGACGCTGTGTGTCGCCGTGCATCCGGTATGCCCTTCGATGCGTTGGCTTGACCGTATTCAGGCCGGCGGCAAAGCCAGGAGCGTGCATCGCCGGCATGCCTATCGAGAGGAGCACCGCTGATGGCAGATTCCGAAACCCGCCTTTATGGCATGGCAGATCCGTCCAACAATCAACGCCCGCCCGGGAACGGCATGCGAGGCGAGGGCGCAGCGGAGGCTGACGGTGCGATGCCGCCGCGTGCGGTCGATCTTCCCGGCGAAGGGACGGTGCTGGTCGAGGAGACATCGGGTGTGGCCTATGCCGAGGCCGCGCGTGTCGATCCTCCCGCCTCGTCGACACTGCCCCTGCCGTCGAGCCGGCCGGATCGCGGCTCGTCCGCCCTGCCGTGGGTTCTGGTTGCGTCGGTGCTCGGCTTTGCCGCAGGGCGATTGCAACCGCGCGCATTCCGCGTCGAAAAGCGGAATGCGTCGCCCGCGGCATTGGCGCGCCTGCCGGGAGAAGCCGGCGGGTTCAGCCAGGTTCGCGACTCAGGCCCGGAAGAGATGCGTGATCCCGAGCCGGACTGGTCGGAGATCGACGAGGCGATCGATGAATCGTTCCCGGCGAGTGACCCACCCGCCTGGTCCGCGCCGCGTCGCGACTATCCCGCGGCCGGCCAGCGCGCGTCTTCAAGCATCGCGCATGGGGCGTCTTCCGAAGGTGCGTCGGCATCGGGCGGTCGGGCTGCACTTCTGGGTTACGGCCTCGCCGGGGCGGCGCTGGCCGCCCTGGGGCTGTCGCTCGCGCGTGGCAGCGCCATGGACCGCAACGATATCGGCTATCCGTCGCTTGACCAGCCTAAGCCGGTTGCGCCCGACGTGTGGATCGTCGACAGCGGGCCGGTGAATGCGATGGGGCTCAAGCTGCCCATCCGCATGACGATCGTCCGGCTGAAGAACGGCGACGTCCTTCTTCATTCGCCGACGCGCCACACGCCGGCACTGGCCGAAGCGATCAAGGGGATCGGTCCGGTCCGCCACATCGTCGCGCCGGCGACCGGCCACTGGATGTTCGTCGAGGAATGGCAGCAGGCGTTTCCGGCCGCGACGACCTGGGCTGTGCCGGTGTTGCGCGAACGGGCGCAGGTGCGTCGGTCGGCCATGCGGATCGACGCGGTGTTGGGCGACGGCGCGCCGAGCGAATGGGGCGCCGGGATACGGCAGGGCCTGGTGCGCGGCGCGGGAGGGTTCGAGGAGGCATGGCTGTTCCACGAGGAGAGCCGGGTGCTGATTTTGACCGACCTGATCCACAATCTCGATCCGCAGAAGCTGTCGCCGATTACCGCGATGGTGATGCGCGCTGCTCGTTCCACGAACGCGACAAGTTCTCTGCATGTCCGGGCGGCCCTCACCTCTCACCGCGACGACGCCCGGCGGGCCGTGAATTCGATGATCGCCGCCGATCCGCAGACAATCGTGTTCACCCATGGCGACTATTTCCGCGGCCGTGGTGCGGAGCGGCTTCGCGAGGCGTTCGCGTGGCTTAGTCCCGATGGAGAGACCGCACCCACGAGGGAGGCGGGCCTGGTTCACGCCGTGTGAACTACCCGCTTCCACATCAGTCGGGTGATATAGGTCTGCCCGGATTTCGATGTCTCGGGCTCCGTGATCAGTTCGATCGTGTCGGCATCCACCGGCACGATCCGGCGGATGAAGCTGGTGCCGACGCGCCTTGGCTGTGACGCGAACAGGATGTCGTGCGTCACCATATCCCCCGTGCGGCGCCAAATGCCGGCGTAGGAGAAGAATTGCGTGAAGCTGTCTGCCGTCGGATCATCGGTGGCAGCCCAGGCAGGATCCATCAGGAACGCAGACATGCGGCCATCCGCTGTATATTGTAGCTGGCCGGCCGGGGGAGTGCCGAACGTGTGGGCCTGGGCGTCACCGCGCTGGCTGATGCAAGAAACCAGTGTCCAGGTGCCCAGCAGGTCGGTCATCATTCATCTCTCCAAACGATCGGAGAGCGGCTGCCTGGCCCAGAGGCATGAGTCCACCGGTTATTGCCACAGGGCAAGCTGTTGTCGGTAAAAGAAACGATGCCGGCGGAATCGCCGGCATCGTGAACATCGAACTGAATCCGCCCGCAGGCGTTATTCGGGGACGACCGTGACGCTCGGGCGACCTCGTACGATCACGCCGCGTTCTGCCATCTCCTTGGCGAAGTCGTGGCGGGCATCCGCGACTTCCCTGCGGTATTCCGCCCAAGCATCGACGCGGTCGGCCTGATCATTGGCGCGAGCCAAGTCTTTCCGAAGTTCACGGCGTGCTTCGCTCAGGTCCGTCTTGTAATCGAGATAGTGAGAGTTGCTGTCGTCGTAGACGAAACTCGTCGTCATGGGAATATCGCCGCTTGCGACGGCAGGCGCTGCAAGCGCAATGGCGGTACTGGCAGTGGCCAGTGCTAGAGTCGTCTTCATACGCTCATCTCCGTGTTTACTAGATAGCGGAGGATGCAAGAACGATATGCTTGCAGAGGTAGTTCCATGAATTGCAGATGAACCAACTGACCAAGCGCTGAGACATATCTAGCGGCGGTCAGAATACTTTGTGAGCGGTTAGTGGCGCGAGCAAAATATTGTCCCCTCATGCGTGAAGCGACGCGCGATGGACGGTTAACCCTCTTTCCGCGGAACGCACATCGCGGTCGAGGCGCTTTCGATGAAGCGCTTCGGTGGCGCGAACCGCCGAGAGAGAGGATTGATGATGAACGAGAATCTGGTTTCCGCCGTATTTGACAGCCATGCCGAGGCCGAGCGCGCCGTTGCGGACCTGCGGCAAGCCGGCGTGACGGATCATGCCATATCGGTGATCGCGCGGCACGGCGAAGGAACGGATGAACGCTCGGCCGAGAACGGCGGCGCGCAGGAGTTCGTCGGCAAGGTGGCGGCCGGCGCGGGCATCGGCACGCTGCTGGGCATCGCGGCGCTTGCCATTCCCGGGGTCGGCCCGCTGGCGGCGGCCGGTGCGATCGCTTCGGCTGCCGTGCCTGGCGTTGCCGTGACTGGCGCTGCGCTGGGTGGTGCGGCCGGCGGCCTGGAGAAGGTGATGACCGATCACGGCGTCAGCGACGAGGATGCGGCCTATTACGGTGACCGGGTGACCGGCGGCGGCGTCTTCGTCTCGGTCGATACGCGCGCCGCGGGGATCGATCGCGAAACGGCGGCCGACCTCCTGTATCGTGCCGGTGGGCACAATTCCGCACGCGCGCGTTTGGCAACGGCGTAACGCCAAGTTTCGCTGGCCGATGTGACCGGCACATCGGCCAGTGGACACCGATCCGGGATCGTGTGAACGCCGTGGCATGACCGCCCCGTTCATTCCGCTGGAAGACACCGCCGATCCCTCCCGCTTTCGCCTGAAGATCACCGACCGGATCTGTGTCGGGCCGAAGGGAAATGTGTTCATGTTCGGCGGGGTCGGGCTGGGCGCCGCCGTCCTTGCTGCGGAGCGCGCCATCGGCCGCGCCGTTATCTGGTCCAGCGCGCAATTCCTGTCTTACGCGCGGATCGGCGACACGCTGGACCTGTCGGTCGAGATCCTGACCGAGGGGCGTAACGTTAGCCAGGTACGTATTTTGGCGACCGACGCCGGAAAGCTGATCCTAACCGTCAATGCGGCGCTGGGCGACCGTGCGAACATGCCCGAGCACCAATGGGCGTTGGCGCCGATCGTCCCGCGGCCGGAGGCATGCACCTCCCGGCCGCTATGGCCCGTTCAGGACGCTACGCTGATGAGCAGGCTGGACGTGCGTACGGCGCAGGCCGATCAGCCCCTGCATACCGGAACCCCGTCCGCGGACGGCCGAATGGTGCTGTGGATGCGCAGCAAGGAAGGCGCGCGGGTTGATGCAAGCCTGCTGGCAGTGTTCGCCGATTTCGTCCCCTCGGGGCTGGCGAGTGCCTTCGGCCGGCCCGGCGGGGGCAACAGCCTGGACAACGGTCTGCGGATTGCGCGGATCGTACCCACCGAGTGGGTTCTGTGTGACGTGCGGATCAGCGTGGCATCGCGCGGCTTCGGCCATGGTGCGATCCACATGTTTGCCGACGACGGCACGATGCTGGCAAGCGGCAGCCAATCGGCGATCCTGCGCTTCATGGAGCCAAGCCGGACGGAGCCGGGTTGAGGCATAGCACCGCTGGATACGGATCGGGCCAGAACGGCTTCTTCTGGCCGCGTTAACGCAAAGATGCGATACCCTCGCCGATGTCCCGCCGGGACCAAATTTGGATGAGGATAGGCGTAGTTGCAGCATTTCCCGACCAGAGGACTCCGGTCCAACGGTTCGCCTGCGGCCGACGAAGACCTGAGCGACGGGGACATGGAGGCCATCGCCGACGCCGTGCGTCTGGCGAGCGATGATGTGCGACACGATGGCCTGGAGGCGGTGCTCAGCCGCGCTCACGTGGGCATTCTGCACCGAGATCTGACGCAGCATGTTCTGTTGGTGAACGACGCCTTCTGCGCGATGATCGGGCGATCAGCCGCGGAATTGGAGGGGTTGTCATTCGACCAATTCACGCACCCCGACGACGCGGAACGGTCGAGCATTATGTATCTTACGCATTTCGCGCAGGCGAGTGCGTACGAAATCGAAAAACGCTACGTTCGCCCGGACGGCACGGTGGTCTGGTGCACGGTATATGTGTCGTTCGTCCTTGATGCGGAGGGGCGCCCGCAATCAACCATCTTCATCACGTCGGACGTCACCGCCCGCCGCACTGCCGAGCTCGAACTGCGAGAAAGCGAAGAACATTATCGCTACACAGTCGAGCTGAACCCGCAGATCGCGTGGACGGCTGATCCGGATGGCGCGATCCTTGACGTCAGTTCGCGCTGGGAAGAAATCACGGGCATCCCCAAGGAAGAGGCAATTGGGGGCAATTGGCAGTGGCTGGCTGCGCTGCATCCGGAAGATGCCCCTCATGCACGTCGGGCATGGTCGCGATCGGTGGCATCGAAGACCCCAGTCGATATCGAGTATCGTCTCCGAACGCAGGATAACGCGTTTCGCTGGATGCGGGCGCATGCCGCGCCGCGTCTGGATGCGCTCGGCAATGTCGTGCGATGGTATGGCACGCTGGAGGACATTCACGCGCGCAAGGTGGCGCAAGACGCGCTGCTCGACAGCGAAGAGCGTTTCCGCCTGGCCGCAGAGGCGGCCGGCCTCGGCATCTGGGACTATGATGCCGTGCGTGGGCGGCGGGAATGGTCCGATGAGTTCAAGGCGATGCTGGGTCTTGACCGGGACGCGGCGCCGAAGGTGGAGACGGCGCTGTCACTGGTCGTGCCACAAGACCGTCACCTGCTCCAGGCTTTGGTCGATGCGGTCGAGGCGGGGGACAGCAGTGCGCGCTTCGAAGTGACGCTGCGCATCAACCGCGCGGACAATGGCGTGGAACGGTGGATGCGAACGGCAGGGTGGCGGATGCACGCGCCCTCCGGCCGGCTGGAGCGGGTGCTGGTCACCATCCGCGACGTGACCGAGGAGCGCACCGCGGAGGAACGGATCCGCTGGACGGCGACTCACGATTCGCTGACCGGCCTTCCCAACCGTGCGTTTTTCACCGACCAGATGGATGCGGCCATCGCGCGCGCGACGCTCGGCGGATCGCTCGCGCTGGTGCTGTTGGACGTCGATCATCTCAAGGAAGTGAACGACACGATCGGCCATGATGCGGGCGATGTTTTGCTCACCACCTTCGCCAGCCGCCTGCGACAGGTATTTGGCGACGACGCCGTCCTCGGCCGGCTGGGCGGCGACGAATTCGCCGTGCTGCTGGAGGGAGAAGCGGATCAGGACATGATGCCCCGGGTAGTAGAGGCGCTGGGCCTGCTGCGCGAGCCGTTCGAATACGCCGGCCACAGCTGCGATACGCAAGCCACCGCCGGCGCGTCTATCTACCCCATGCACGGCGACTCCACGGCCGACCTGCTGAAGGCGGCGGACTTGGCGCTGTACGTGGGCAAGAATGGCCGGCGTGGGGCGCTGTCCGTGTTTGAACCGGAAATGCGGGCCGATCTTCAGCGGCGATCCTCCATGCTGAATGTTGCCCGCATCGCGCTTCGCGACGATCTGGTGCTGCCGTTTTACCAGCCGAAGGTATCGCTCGCCACGGGGCAGGTGGTAGGTTTCGAGGCGCTGTTGCGCTGGGACAGCAAGTGTCTGGGCATCCAGGGGCCGGACACGATCGCTTCGGCCTTTGACGATTTCGGACTCGCGGTCGCTTTGGGTGACCGGATGCTGACGCGCATCGCCCGGGACATGCGCAACTGGCTGGATGCCGGGCTGAACCCGGGGCGGATCGCCATCAATCTGTCCCCGGCGGAATTCCGCCACGAGCAGCTTGTCGAACGCGTGCTGGAGCCGTTCGAACGGCTGGGCGTCCCGCTCGACCGCATCGAGCTGGAGATTACCGAGACCGTGCTGCTGGGCCGCGATACCGATCGGATCGCTGCGACGCTGAGGCACTTTCACGAACGCGGAATTACCATCGCCCTCGACGATTTCGGCACCGGTTTCGCCTCGCTCACCCACCTTAAGATGTTCCCCGTGGACGTGATCAAGATCGACCGTAGCTTCATCGGCAATCTGCACGAGGGATCGGAAGACGCCGCCATCGTGGGCGCCGTCATCAGCCTGGCCCATCGGCTGGACATCGAAGTGGTGGCGGAGGGGATCGAGCAGGAGGAACAGGCACGCTACCTGCGGCACTGCGGCTGCAATTGCGGGCAGGGTTATCTGTTCGGCCGTGCCGTGCCCGCCGATGAGGCGCGCGCGATGATGGCGGCGCCGAAGGGCTGATCGCGCAGCGGCGGGGGTGGTCGATCAGCCGGGCGCGTTCGTTTTCTCCGCCACGCCGAACCGCCAGATGGTGGTCGACCGGAACACCTCGCCGGGCCGCAGCAGCGTGGTGGGGAAGGCGGGACGGTTCGGGCTGTCCGACAGATGCTGCGTCTCCAGCGCGACCCCGTCGAACGGGCGCATGATCCGGCCGCTGGGTCCGCGATCCTGTCCGTCGATATAGCCGCCGGTATAGACGTGGATCGAGGGTTCGGTGGTTTCCACCGTCAAGGTTCGCCCGGATGCCGGATCGGTGAGCCACGCCACCGGCGCCAGCCGGCCAAGCGGCTTGTCCAGCAGCCAGCTGTGATTGTATGCGCGCGGCCCCATGGGCGCCGTGCGGCTGTCGATCCCGTCGCCCAGCGGGCGCGGCGTGCGCAGGTCCATCGGCGTTCCCGCGACCGCAGGGAATGCGCCGGTGGGGATACCGCCCGCATCGGTTGCGACATAGCGCTGCGCGGCGATGCGCAGGTGCTGCGCGCGGATCGATCCGCTGCCTTCGCCGGCCAGGTTGAAATAGGCGTGATTGGTGAGGTTCAGCGCCGTCGGGCGCGAGGTCCGCGCCTCATAATCGATCCGCAGCGCGTGGCCGTCGATGAGGCGATAGGTGACCGCCACCTGCAGCCGGCCGGGGAAGCCCTGGAACCCGTCCGGGCTGTCCAGCGTGAAGGTGACGGCGGTCCGGCTGCGGGCCCGCACGGTCCATTCCTGTGTGTCGAATTTCGCAGGGCCGCCGCCGTGCAGTGCGTTGGCGCCGTCGTCGGCGACCAATTGGACGGGCGTCCCGTCGATCGAGAATCGCGCGCCCGCGATACGCCCCGCATAGCGCCCGATCGTCGCGCCGAAGGATACTTTCGCATTCTTGGCGCGGAATTCCGCGGGGGTGGCAAAGCCCAGCAGCACGTTCGCGGGCGTGCCGTTGCGATCGGGCGCCTCGATCTGCGCCACCGTCGCGCCGAAGGGCAGCAGCCGCACGACCAGCTGGCCGTCGCGCAGCTCGATCATCTCCTCCGCAGGAGCGGCACTGGCCGGGCAGGCGAGGGCCATCGCCAGGCTGGCTGCTGCTGCTTTGCTGTTCATCGTCTTCCTTTCGACCTCGCACCGCGCCGCGCGCATCTGCGACCATCGGACGGGTTGTTCCCCCGCGATCGCCGCGGCAGGAGTTTGCGCTCACATGATGTGAAGGACATGCCCGTGCGGTTCAATCGTTTCCCCATGCTGATCCCCGCCATGCTGCTGGCGAGCACCCCGGCGTCGGCCCAGACACCGCCCGCGGCGGCGGCCGATGCGACGGAGATCCACGCCAAGGTGGCCGCCATGGCAGCCCGCATGGGGACGGCGACCTTCGCCTATGAGCCGCTGGTGAAGGATGGCGAGATCGTCGCCGCACTGGAATATTGGAAGGCGCCGGGCAAGCCCGCGGTCCATCCCGATGAGGCGGAATATGCCATGGTGGTCGATGGCGCCGGGACGCTCGTTTCTGGCGGCACGCTGCACGATGCCAAGGAGACGCGCCCAGGCCTGGTTGAAGGCAGCCGCATTGAAGGCGGCACTAGCCGGCCGCTGGGGCCCGGTGACGTCATCCTGGTGCCCGCGGGCGTGCCGCACTGGTTCGGGATTGACGGCAAGCTGGTGCTGCTGGGGATGAAGGTGGCGGCGCCGCATGGGACGGACACGGATCGCCAGGCGAGCCGGTGACGCGCCCGGACGCTGCACGGCCCGGGCTCGCCGCGGCCGGTCGCCCGATCAGCCGGCCAGCCGCCGCCCATAGCCCATTTCCTGGGCCGCGATCGCCACCTGGGTACGATTGCGCACGTTCAGCTTGCGCATCAGCGCGGTCATGTGCGCCTTCACCGTCGCTTCGGCGATGCCGAGATCATAGGCGATCTGCTTGTTGAGCAGGCCCGAGTGAACGCCCTCGAGCACCTTGAGCTGAGTAGGGGTGAGCCGCGCGCTCGCCGGGGGCATGAATTCCACCACCGTGCTGTCCGAGCTGCCGTACCGATGCTGTGTCACACGCCGCCTCCCTCTCCGATCGCTGTCGCACCGGTCGGCGGCATCTTGCCTGCTCAACCGGACTCGCCACCGCATTGTTCTGCGCGATTAGTTGGACAGGTTCAAGCCTTGTTGTGCCGATTCACATCATTTTACCGCGAAATTCGCTTGCAGAGATGGAATGCTGTCATACAAGTCACTCTCAATGATGCGAGCGGATCGGTGATTGCCGATCGCCGCTGGACAGGGGAGGGTTTGGCGATGACCGGGGATCGGACTGGATCGGCGGAACGGGAGCGGACGGCGTGACGGGCGCTGATCTTCAGCTGATCGTCGCGGCGCTCGCGGGCATCGCGCTGTCCATCGTGCTGATCGTCAAGGCGCGGCTGCACCCGTTCGTCGGCCTGCTCTGCGGCGCCTTTGCGGTCGGGTTGCTCGCCGGGCTGCCGATCGGCGACACGGCAAAGGCGGTGCAGAAGGGCGCAGGCGATATCCTGGGCGGCACGGGCCTTGTCGTCGCGCTCGGCCTTGCGCTGGGCGCCATGCTGCAGCTGTCGGACGGCGCGGCCGGAATTGCCCGCACGGCCCTGCGTTGGTCAGGCCCCGCTGGGGCGCCCTGGGCGGCGCTCGCCACGGCGCTGGTGATCGGCCTGCCGCTGTTCTTCGAGACCGGGCTGGTCCTCCTGCTGCCGATCGTCGCGTCTGCGGCCGCGGCGCTGCCGAGCGGGCCCGGAGGCAGCGATTATGCCAAGCTGCGGCTGATGCTGGCGGCGGTGACGGGCCTGTCGGTGGTCCATGCCCTGGTGCCGCCGCATCCCGGCCCTTTGCTGGCGGTGGAGGCGCTGGGCGCCGATCTGGGCCGCACCATCGTCTATGGCCTGATCGTCGCAGTGCCGACCGCCATTCTGGCCGGCCCGCTGCTGGCGCGCGTCACGGCGCGCGGGGTGACGCTTGGCGCGCCAACACTCGCGCCGGCCCGCGTCGAAGTGCCGGCGCCACCGGTGTGGCGCGCGCTGCTGGTGGTGCTGCTGCCGGTGGTGCTGATCGCCGCCGGGCAGCTGCCGGCGATACTGCCGGGGGCGCTTGCCGATCAGGCGGCGTGGCTGGCCGCGGCGAGCAATCCGGTGCTAGCGCTGCTGATCGCCTGCCTTGCCGCGCTGCCCCTGCTGTTCGGCAAGGCGGCCCTGCGGGCACCGGTGCAGGCCGCGATCTGGACCGAGACGATGGCCCCCGCGGGCGCCATCCTGCTGGCGATCGGCGCGGGCGGGGCATTGAAGCAGGTGCTCGTCACCGCCGGGCTGTCGGACCTGCTGGTCCGCGCCTCCGCCAATGCGGCGCTGTCGCCGCTGCTGCTGGCGTGGGGCATCGCGGTATGCATCCGGCTGGCGACCGGCTCGGCGACGGTGGCGACGATCACCACGGCCGGCGTGATGCCGGGCGTGGTGGCGGCGACCGGCGCGTCACCGGAGTGGACCGTGCTGGCGATCGGGGCGGGGTCGGTATTCTTCAGCCACGTCAACGATCCGGGATTCTGGCTGGTGAAAAGCTATCTCGGCACCGACACGCCGGGTACGTTCCGCACCTGGTCCGTCCTCGAAACGGCAATTTCGGTGATCGGACTGCTGCTGGTGCTGGCGGCAAGCACTATATTCTGATCGGGCGATCGGGCAGGAGCCACGGATGACCCAGGAACGGCTGACCGATCGGGCCTATACGGGCATAGTCGAGATCATCAACGGCGACGATCTGCACGTCGGCGACAGGCTGCCGTCCGAATCGCGGCTGGCGGAGATGTTCGGCATGTCGCGCACGATCGTGCGCGAGGCGCTGGCGCGGCTGGCCTCGGACGGCATCACCGAGCCGCGGCGCGGCGCCGGCTCGTTCGTGAAGAGCCGCCCGTCGGACCGGATGCTGGCGTTTATGCCAATGGCGGACCTGCCGTCCACGCTGGGCACCTATGAGGTGCGTTTCGTGCTGGAGGCGGAGACCGCGCGCCTGGCGGCGGCGCGGCGCTCACCGACGGAGATGGCGGGCATCGACGAGGCGCTGGATCATTTGCGCCGCGCGTTGCTGTCGAGCGCGCCCGCACATGACGAGGATATGGAGCTACACCGGCGCATCGTGCTCGCAACGGCGAACCCGGCGTTCCTCGCCGCCTTCGATGCCTTGTTCGCGGATATCGACCGGATCATGCGCGCGGGCGTGGATATCTCGCGATCCCGCCCGCCCGAGGTGATCGGGGCAATGATGCGCGAACACGAGATGATCGTTGATGCGATCCGCACCCAGGATGCGGATGGCGCGGCGTTGGCCATGCGGTGGCACTTGTCCGAAGGGCGCAAGCGGCTGATGCCCTAAGGACAGGGGCGGTCACCGCGCCGCAGGTCCGCGCGCCAGGAGAGCAGGCGAACAAAGGGTTCCGGCTCATCAAGGCGGAACACGATCCGGTCGAACGAGCGCTCCCCTTTCACGATGGAGCGGCGATGTACGGGATGCTTCAGCCGCACGACGACATTCGGCCACGCGAGCAGCGCCGCGTTGAAGGTGGCAGGATCGCGCACTTCATTGCCCGTGACATTGCCGTCGACGGCGGCGATCGCATCGATCGGCACGAACTGATCGATCAACAATCCGGCGCGCACGCGAACACCATCCGCGGTCAGCAGGACCGGGCGGAAGCGGAAGGACTTGATGAGCCCGACCAGATAGACGAACCCCAGATCGCTGAGGATGAACATCACGATTGCGCCCGTGCGGCTCCAGTGTCCCAGCAGCAGATGGTAGACCGCGACCTCGATCGTCGACAGGATCAGCAGCGTCACGCACATCGGCGTCAGGTGCCGGTGATAGGCGAAGGCGCGCGCATCCCCCGGCACATCTGCTGGGCCGCCCCAGCGAAACAGCGCCATGTGGATGATCGTCACTTCGACCGACGCCAGCCGCACCAATGCCGGGGGGAGGATTTCCGACGCGGCGTTCACCCAGCGGGAGCCCGGTTGGCGTTCGCTTGCGATCCAGATGCGCCGTGCGCGGACCATCGCCCAGGCGAGATGGACCAGCACGACCATCGCCAGCGCACCGGCAAGAACGGGTGTGTCCAGCAGCGCCTCGCGTATGATTGGCGGGGAGCCGATCGAGACGGTCATCGCCGCGGCCGCAAGAACGGCGAGTACCGCGTGCGGCGCCGGCGTGCGCGATGATCGCGCGATAAGCGCAAGCATGAGCGTATCCGCGGTGATCCACAGAAACAGAAGCAAGGCCGCGAACGGATATCCAGTCGCCAGCGGCGTGCGGACGGCCATTCCGGCGAGGGCAACGATGAAAAAGGGCAGGGAGCGCATCGCCAGGCGCCGGACGTGCGATCCCGTATCGATCTGGGCCGTCATGTGGACCCCCGTCTTTCGGCGCGTATGGTTCGGAGCGCGCCGCTTGCGTGATGACGCTTACACCCCGCGCATCAATTTCGCTATCGGCAAGGCGCCGCTCTGACCGGTTCCGCAGGGTAGGGCGCAACGCTGCCTGAAGCGGACGCACGGCCGTGCGCGGCCATGCCGGTGCGGTCGCGTATTGGGATCAGCGCCAGGGGCAACGTTTCTCAGGCGCTGACCAGCCACGACACCGTCTCCGCACACAGCACCGCGGGTGCTTCGCTGGACCGCAGCGTCAGCACCGGCTCGTCGCTGGTCGGGCGCTCCAGCGTGTCCAGCTGGCTGTCGAGCAGGCTGGGCGGCATGTAATGTCCCGGCCGGTCGGACAGCCGCCGCAGCAGTTCGTCGCGATCATTATCGAGCAGCACGAAGCGGACGCGCCCGCCCGCCGCGGCGATCAGCCGCTCGCGATAGCTGCGGCGCAGCGCGGAGCAGGCCGCGACCGCGCACCCGTTCGCCGCGGCCGCTTCGCCAAGCGCACGTCCGAGCCGGTCGAGCCACGGCCAGCGATCGGCATCGTCCAGCGGCCGCCCGGCGCGCATCTTCTCCACCGCGGCGCCATCGTGATAATCATCGCCTTCGAGGAACGGGCATCCGAGCGTCTGCGCGAGCAGCGCGCCCAGCGTCGACTTGCCCGTCCCGCTTACGCCCATGACGACGATCGACAGGGGCACGCCTTTGACGCTGACGGGCGTGTCCGCTGGTCGGTTCACTCGCACAAGCTCCTTGGTTCGCCGGCATGATCCGGCACGTTCCAGCGCATCGCTACGCGCGGTAGGGCCGCGTCGGAACTACGACCATGGTCGCGGATGATCGCCCCACCGGCGCCGCGTATCAGCGGCGACAAGCGGTAATTGCCCGCGGCGTTTGCACATGGGAGAGGGAATGCGCACGAGCCTAGTTTTGGCGGCGTTGCTGACCGCGACGGTGTCCCCCGTCGCCTTGGCCGCGTCGACGTCCGCGCTGGCAGTGCGCCCCGACGACCCCGCCGCCGTGATCGTGAAGGGCAGGGGCGACGGCCGCGCCGACGATACCGCCGCGATCCAGCAGGCGCTCGACAATGCGAAGGACAAGACCGGCCACGGCCTCGTCTTCCTCCCCTCGGGCCGCTACCGCATCACCCGCACCCTCATCGTGCCGATCGGCGTGCGCGTGTTCGGCACCGGCCCGACGCGCCCCGTCCTCGTCCTCGCCCCCAACACGCCCGGCTTCCAGGAGGGCGTCTCCACGATGGTCGTCTTCTCGGGCGGCGACCAGTATAACGTCGGCGACGTGCCGGTGCCGGTGCCCACCGTCGTCCCGCGCGACAAGGTGGTGCGCGACGCCAATTCGGCGACCTTCTATTCCTCGATGAGCAACGTCGACATCGAGATCGGCGAGGGCAACCCGGCCGCGGCCGGCGTGCGCTTCCGTGTCGCGCAACACGGCTTCCTCAGCCACATGGAGTTCCGCCTCGGATCGGCGTTCGCCGGCGTCTACATGGCCGGCAACGTCATGGAGGACGTGCACTTCCGCGGCGGCCGCTACGGCATCGTCAGCGAGAAGACCTCGCCCGCGTGGCAATTCACGCTGCTCGATTCGACCTTCGACGGCCAGCGCGACGCGGCGATCCGCGAGCATGAGGCGCGGCTGACGATGGCTAATGTCGCGATCCGCAACACGCCGGTCGGGGTGCAGATCGACAAGGGCTATGGCGACAGCCTGTGGGCCAAGAACCTGCGGCTGGAGAATGTGACGCGCGCCGGGCTGGTGATCGGCGAAGAGAAGAGCGTCTTCACCCAAATCGGGCTCGACAATGCGATGGCCTCGAACGTGCCGACGCTGGTGCGCTTTGCTGGCAGCGACCGCACGATCCCCGGCCGCGCGGGCGCGTATCGCGTCGCCTCGTTCAGCCATGGCGTGAAGGTCGACGGGCTCGAGACGGTCGGTAAGACCGCCACCGACGTCGAGATCGCCCCGCTCCGTGCGCTGCCCGCCGCGGCGACGCCGGTGATCCGCCAGCTCCCCGCAACGGGCGAATGGACCAACGTCAAGACGCTCGGCGTGCGCGGCGACGGCAAGACCGACGATACCGCCGCGATCCAGCGCGCGATCGACGCGCACCGCGTGCTCTATTTTCCGACCGGCTTCTATATGGTCACCGACACGCTGCGACTGAAACCGGACACGGTGCTGATCGGCATGCACCCGGCGATGACGCAGCTGGTGATCCCGGACGAGAACCCGCGCCATGCCGGTGTCGGCGGCGTGGTGCCGATCCTCGAAACACCGCTCGGCGGACGCAACATCGTCCAGGGGCTCGGCCTGTTCACCGGTCGCATCAACCCGCGCGCCGCCAACATCGTCTGGCGCTCGGGCGCGGACAGCCTGCTCAACGACGTGAAAATCATGGGCGGCGGCGGCTCGCCGACCGTCGACGGCAAGGGGCTGGGCGCGCGCCGCGGCGAGACGGGCGACTTCATCGCCGCCAATCGCTGGGACGCGCAATATCCCAGCATCTGGGTCGATGGCGGCGGCGGCACCTTTGCCGACATCTGGAGCCCCAACACCTTTGCGAGCGCGGGCTTTTACGTCTCCAACACGCGCGTGCCCGGCCACGTTTATGAGATGTCGGTCGAGCATCACGTCCGCAACGAATTCGTGTTCGACAGTGTCGAGAATTGGGAGCTGCTCGCGCCGCAGACCGAGCAGGAAGTGGGCGAGGGCATGGACGCCAACTCGCTCGAGATCCGCAACTCGAAGAACCTCCTGTTCGCCAATTACCACGGCTATCGCGTGACGCGGAACTATCATCCCGCGCCGATGGCGGTGAAGCTGTTCAACTCGTCCGACATCCGTTTCCGCAACGTCCATGTGAACGCCGAAAGCGGCTTTGCCACCTGCGACGCGAACGGCTGCGGCACATTCCTGCGCGCGAGCAAGTTCCCCTTCGAGAACACGCTGCGCGACATGACCAACAAGCTCGACGTACGCGAGCATGAATTCGCCCGCCTCGACGTGCCCGCCAAGCCGGTCGCGCCGGCGGTGTCGCGGATCGGCGGCGAAGTGAAGAAGCTGGAGGACGGCTTCTGGTCGATTTCGGGCGGGGCGGTCGATGCGTCGGGCACGCTTTACTTCATCGAGCGACGCTTCCAGCGCATCTACCGCTGGAGCGATGCCAAGGGGCTGGAGATCGTCCGCGACCATTCGCTCGATCCGGTCAACCTGGCGGTCGACGGCTCGGGCAAGCTGCTGGTGCTGTCGAGCGGCGGGCCGGAAGCCAGCGTCTATCAGGTCGATCCGCGCCGCCTCGACCGCGAGGTGGCGATGGTCAACCCGACCGCCACGACGCCGCGTGCCGATGCGCGCGTGCTCTTGCCGGTCAATTGGTGGAACAACGGCGAGTTCCGCGACCAATACGATCCCGCGCGCGATCATTTCACCACGCTGGGCGAGATGTTCGCCCGCGACGTCGCGACGCCCAAGCAGCGCGAATATGTCTCGGCGGACGGCAGCCTCGTGCTTCCCGCCTTCCGCACCTTCCAGCAGGGCCCGGCCGATCCGACCGGCTGGCGCTGGTCGGATTCGCTGCAAAGCTATGGCTTCGTCTCGGGCAAGGTCGGCGAGCGCGTGTTCGTCGCCAATTCGTCGGAGAACAAGACGTACAGCGGCACGATCGGCGCGGGCGGCACGCTGACCGATCTCAAGCCCTTCGCCGACCGCGGCGGCGAGAGCGTCGTCAAGGGCCCCGACGGCCGCGTCTTCGTCGCCAACGGCCAGGTGTTCGCCTACGCTCCCGACGGCCGCGCTTTGGGCCGCATCGACGTGCCCGACCGCCCGCTCCAGCTGCTGTTCGGCGGCGCGGACGGCCGCACCTTGTTCATCCTGACCCACCACGCGCTCTACGCGGCGCGCCCGTAATCCAGACAAGCAGAACAAAACCGACAGGGGAGACTGATCATGACCAACCTCAACGCCGATCTGCCGCTTTCCTCGCGCCGCGCCGCGCTGCTCGGCACCAGCCTCGCGGCGATCCTCGTCGCCACGCTGGCGCTGCCCGCCGCCGCGCAGGACGTCGGCCCGCCCGCCGACCAGTCGACCGAGGCGCCGGCCGCGCCGGGCACCTCGCTGCAGAGCAACGCCGCCGATCAGGCGGACAGCGGCGGCGGCTCGGATATCGTCGTCACGGGATCGCGCATCACGTCCAGCGGCTTCACCGCCCCAACGCCGACCACCGTTATCGGCGCCGAGCAGATCGAGAACAACGCGCAACCCAACATCTTCAACACCATCGCGCAGCTCCCCTCGCTCCAAGGCTCGACCGGCGTCACCACCGGCACCAACAGTACGTCGAGCGGCACGCAAGGCCTCAGCTCCTTCTCGCTGCGCGGCCTCGGCACGATCCGCACGCTGACGCTGCTCGACGGCCAGCGCGTGGTCGGCGCGAACGTGACGGGCGTGCCCGACATCAGCCAGTTTCCCCAGCTGCTGATCGAGCGCGTCGACGTGGTGACCGGCGGCGCCTCCGCCTCCTACGGCTCGGACGCGGTCGGCGGCGTCGTCAACTTCATCACCAACAAGCGCTTCACCGGCCTCAAGGGCAACGTCCAGGGCGGCATCAGCACCTATGGCGACGATGAATCCGTTCTCGTCCAGCTTGCCGCCGGCCAGTCCTTCGCCAATGATCGCCTGCACGTCATCGTCAGCGGCGAATATGCGCACGAAGAGGGAATCGGACCGGGTGGGTTCGGTGAGGACGCACCAAAAGGCCGCGACTGGTACACCACCGCGACGATCGTCAATCGCGGCATCCTGAACGACGGCAGCCCGCAGTACAACTATCGCGAACACGCGCAGGCCTATCAGTACACGCTCTACGGCCTGATCAACAACGGACCGTTGCAGGGCATCGCCTTCGACCGCAATGGCCAGCCGTTCCAGTTCCAGTACGGTTCGAACGGCGTGCCGACGCGCAACAACACCGGCAATGTCACCGGCTGCTATGTCGGCTTCTGCATCGGCGGCGACCTGTCGGGCAATGTCGGGATCGGCACGACGCTGAAGTCCGGGCTCGATCGCTACAATGGCTATGGCCGTGTCGGCTTCGACCTCGACGCCGACAATGAGATCTACGCCACCGTCAACATCTCGCAGGTCGATTCGAACAACCAGCCGAACCCCGGCGCCGCGCAGTCGAGCCTGACGATGCGTTGCGACAATCCGTTCCTGCCCGGATCCGTCGCGGCGATCTGCCCCGCGTCCGGCACATTCGGCTATGGCGTCAGCAACGCGATCCTGCCCAACATCCAGGTCAATCCGTCGCGCAAGCAATATCGCTTCGTCGCCGGCGCCAACGGCAAGGTCGAGGCGTTCGGCGGCGACTGGCGCTACGACGCCTATTTCGAGCATGGCGAGAACATCACCGACATCACGGTGCGCAACATGCTCGTGCCGCGCCGCTACCTGCGCGCGATCGACGCCACGCGCGATGCCACCGGCACCATCGTCTGCCGCGATCCGGTGGCGCGCGCCAACGGATGCGTGCCGATCAACATCTTCGGCGGCAATCCGCTGTCGGCCGAGGCGCTGGCCTATCTCCAGCCCGCCAACGGCCCGTTCCAGCACACGCGGCAGACGCAGGATGTGGCGAGCGCCAATCTCTCGGGCGATCCCTTCTCGACCTGGGCCGGACCCGTCTCGATCGCGCTCGGCCTCGAATGGCGGCACGAATTCTACCACGTCACCGCCGACCCCTACGGCAACGGCATCCTGACCGGCGACACCGCGTTCAATGCTGACTACCCGGCCGATCCGCTGCTCGATCCGGGTGGCGGCAACTGGTATGCGGGCAATTACCGGGCCGGGCGCGGCGCCTATTCGGTGCTGGAAAGCTACCTTGAGCTGAACGTTCCGGTGCTGAACAATCCTGATGGTGCCGGCACTGCCAATCTCAACTTCGCCGGCCGCGCGACCAATTACAGCACGTCGGGCACCGTCTATACCTGGAACGTCGGCGGCACCTGGGATACGCCGCTCGATGGCTTCCGCCTGCGCGCCGTCACCTCGCGCGACGTGCGTGCGCCGAACCTGTCGGAACTGTTCGCCGCGCCGATCTCGGTCAACGTGCCGAACTTCACCAACCCGTTCACCAACACCGCCGTCGCGATCTCGCAGAACACGATCGGCAACCCGAATCTGGTGCCCGAAACCGCGCGCAACACCGAAGTCGGCGCGGTGCTGTCAAACCCCAGCTGGCTGCCCGGCTTCAGCCTCTCGGTCGATTATTACAACATCAAGATCAGCGACGTGATCTCGGCATTGGGCGCGCAGCAGCTGGTGAATTACTGCCAGCAGGGCGTCACCCAATTGTGCGGTGCGTTCTTCCTCGACGGCCCGGGAGGCTTGGGCAATTTCGTCAACGTCCAGCCGTTCAACCTCGCCTCGATCAAGACCGAGGGGCTCGACATCGAGGCAAGCTACCAGCTCAGGCAGCCGCTCGGGCTGAAGGGTAACTTCACCATCCGCGGCCTCGCCACGCACGTCATCAACTACATCACCGATCTCGGCCTGCCGGGCACGGTGCCGATCGACAGCGCGGGCGTGAACTCGGGCGCGACGCCGTCGTGGAAGTGGTTGACGACGCAGACCTATGCGCAGGATGAATTCTCGATCTTCCTGCAGCAGCGCTGGTTCCCGGACGGCGTGTTCGGCAGCCAGTACGTGGTGTGCCAGACGAACTGCCCGGCCTCCACCGCCAACGCGCCGACGATCGATTACAACACCATGAAGGGTGCCTTCTACTTCGACATCGGCGGCACCTACAATTTCTCGGACGGGCTGAGCACCTATTTCAAGGTCGATAACCTCTTCAACCGCGATCCCACGCCCTCGCCGCAGACCAATACCGGCGTAGACATCAACCCGCAGCTCTATGACATCATCGGCCGGGTCTTCCGCGTGGGCGTACGTTTCAAGTTTTGACGGACTCGCGCAGCCTCCGCGAGCCCCTGACTGTCCCGGCCTTCGGGCCGGGACCTTTCTTCTCCGGGAGTTTCAAGATGATGTTCCGCTTCGGCGTGGCGCTGTCGACAGCGCTGGTCGGGAGCGCCCCCGCGCTTGCCCAGACCTCCTCCTTCGTCACCGCGCCCAGCGATTCGCGCGCCACCACCGTCCGAGGCGTGGCGGACGGCCGCACCGACGACACCGCCGCGATCCAGCAGGCGATCGATGCCGCGGCGGACCAGGGGGGCGGCGGCATCGTGTTCCTGCCGCAGGGCACGTATCGCATTACACGGACGATCTATCTTTGGCCGGGCGTTCGGCTGTTCGGGACCGGCGCGACGCGCCCGAAGATCGTGCTCGGGGACCGCACACCCGGCTTCCAGCGCGGCATCGCCAACATGATCATCTTCGCGGGCGCGCGCCGCGCCGGGCCGGACGGTCGCCGTGTTCCGTTCCCGCCTGCCGGCAGCGTGCCGTTCGACCCGAACATTGCTGACGCCAACGCCGGCACCTTCTATTCGGCGATCAGCAACATCGACATCGCGATCGGCGCGGGCAATCCGGCCGCGGCGGCGATCCGCTTCCATGCTGCGCAACACGCCTTCGTCAGCCACATGCGCTTCGACCTGGGCTCGGGGCTCGCGGGGCTGCATCAAGTCGGCAACATCGGGCAGGACCTGCACTTCAGCGGCGGGCGCTACGGCATTCTCGCCGAGAAGACGTCGCCCGCCTGGCCGTTCGCGCTGATTGACGCCACGTTCGAAGGCCAGCGCGAGGCGGCGATCCGCGAGCATGAAGCCGGCCTGACGATGGTCAACGTCGCGATCCGCGACACGCCGGTGGGGATCTACATCGACAAGGGCTATGGCGACTGGTTGTGGGGCAAGGACGTCCGCTTCGAGAACGTCAGCCGCGCGGGCATCGTCATCTCGAACGAAAACAACGTCTATACCCAGATCGGCTTCGAGAACGCGCTCGCCACGCGCACGCCGACCTTTGCGCGCTTCCGCGACAGCGGCAAGGCGCTGGCCGGAAAAGGCGCGGCGTACAAGGTGGCGGACTTCAGCCACGGTCTCTCCGTGCCGGCGCTGGGGCAGACGGGCTCGTACAAGACGGTGATGGAAGCCGCGCCGCTCGCCGCCTTGCCGGAGCGCCGCACCGCCGCGATCCGTCCGCTGCCCGCCACCGCAGACTGGTTCAACGTCCGTGACGGCGGCGCCAAGGGCGACGACCGCACCGACGATACCGCCGCGATCCAGCGCGCCATCGATGCGCATCGCACCGTCTATTTCCCCGCCGGTCGCTACATCGTCACCGATACGCTGAAGCTGCGGCCCGACAGCGTGCTGGTCGCGCTGCATCCCAATCTCACCCAGATCATCCTGCCCGACGGCACGCCCGCCTTCCAGGGCGTCGGCGCACCCAAGGCGCTGGTCGAGACCGCGCAAGGCGGAGATGCGATCGTCTCGGGACTCGGCCTGTTCACGGGTGGCATCAACCCGCGTGCGACGGCGTTGCTGTGGACCGCGGGCGCCAACTCGCTCGTCGATGACGTGAAGTTCCAGGGCGGGCACGGCACCGATCTCGCCGGCGGCAAGCGCTTCGTGCCCATCAACGCCAACGCCACCGGCGATCCCGATCCTGCCAAGCGCTGGGACGCGCAATATCCCAGCTTGTGGGTGACGCGCGGGGGCGGGGGCACGTTCAACAACATCTGGACGCCGAACACCTATGCGCAGGCCGGCTTCTACGTTTCGGACACGGATACGCCCGGCCACCTCTACCAGATGTCCGCCGAGCATCACGGCCGCGTCGAGATCGCGCTGAACCGCGTCGCCAACTGGGAATTGCTCGCCCCGCAAACAGAGGAAGAGGGCGGCGAGAGCCGAGACGCGGTGGCGCTGGAGATCCGCGACTCCCGCGACATCCTCGTCGCCAACCTCCACGCCTATCGCGTCACGCGCACGCAGAAGCCCAAGCCCGCCGCCGTGACGCTCTACAACAGTCGCAACATCCGCTTCCGCAACGTCCATGTGAACGCCGAAAGCGGTCTCGCCACCTGCGACGAGAACGGCTGCGCTACCTATCTCCGGATCAACAAATTCCCCTATGAGAATGCCGTCGTCGACATGGCGCGGGGCCTCGAGGTGCGCGAGCGCGAGTTCGCCAGCCTGGATGTGACCGGCGACGCGCCTGCAAAGACGCCTTCGGCCGCCGCGGTAGAGAAGGTCGCTGACGGCTTCGACGCGATCGGCGGCGCGACGGCGACGCCGGACGGAGCGCTCTACTTCGTCGACCGTATCCAGCAGCGCATCTATCGCTGGGACGAGGCGCGTGGCCTGGGCATCGAGCGCGACAACACGCTCGATCCGGTAAACCTCGCCGCGGATCGCTCGGGCAATCTGCTGGTTCTCTCCTCCGCCGGCCGCGACGGCACAGTGTACAGCTTCCGCCCCGGCTCGCCCGAAACCGAACTGGCCGTGATCCCGCCCGCCGCGGCCCGGCCACGCGCCGACGCCGCGGTGGCGCTCCTGGGCAATTGGTGGGTCAACGGCGAGTTCCGCGACCAGATCGATGCCACAACCTTGCGCACCACTACGCTGGCCGAGTTGTTCGCCCGCGACGTCGCCGCGCCGCAGGCCAAGGAACATGTTTCGCCCGACGGTAGCCTCGTCCTGCCCGCCTATCGTGTGTTCCAGCAGGGGCCGGCGGACTGGCGCGCTCGCCGCTTCTCGCATGCGCTCGATACCTATGGCTTTGTCACCGGCAGGCCCGGCACCCGCATCCACGTGAGCAACGGATCGGAAGCGCGCACCTATAGCGCCCTGGTCGGCCCTGCCGGCGCGCTGACCGACCTCAAGCCCTTCGCGGGCCGCGGCGGTGAAAGCGTCGCCACTGGCCCCGACGGCCGGGTTTACATCGCCAACGGCCAGATCTGGGTGCACGACGCGAGCGGCCGGGAGATCGGACGCATCGACGTGCCCGAGCGGCCCATCCAGCTGCTGTTCGGCGGCAAGGACGGGCGCACCCTGTTCGTGCTGGGTCATCGCGCGCTGTACCGGGTGAGGCTGTAAAGTGCAGCCTTGACGACCGTTATCCCGGCCATGCGCCGGGGGCCAAGGTTCCGCACACGCTGAGGCACCTGTGTACGCGGCACCATGGATCCCGGATCAAGTCCGGGGTGACGTAGGCCGTGACTGGAACGCGCCTCACCTGCCTACGACCATTTCGGCCTCGCTCAACCAGGCTGATAGCGCTACCCTCGTCGCATCACGTAGGAGAGGCAGAATGGCAGACTGGAACAGGCGCAACGTGCTGAGCGGCATCGGGGCAGGCATCGCCTCTGCCGCCATCCTTGACGCGGCACACGCGCAGGGCGCGCCCAAGCGCAAGCTCGGCTATGCCGTCGTCGGCCTCGGCAGCTACGCCACGCGCCAGATCATGCCGCAGTTCAAGAATTGCGAACATGCGCAGCTCGTCGCGCTGGTCAGCGGCACGCCTGAGAAGCTGGAGCGCTACGGCGCAGAATACGGCATCCCGAAAACGCACCACTACAGCTACGCCAACTACGACAGCATCCGGAACAACCCGGACATCGACGTGGTGTACGTCGTCCTTCCCAATTCGATGCACGCCGAATATTCCATTCGCGCCAGCCAGGCCGGCAAGCACGTGATGTGCGAAAAGCCGATGGCAACCACCGCCGCCGAGGCGGAGGCGATGATCGCCGCCGCGAAGAAGGCCGACCGCAAGCTGATGATCGGCTATCGCTGCCATTTCGAGCAGCATAACCTGCGCGCGATCGAGCTGGTGAAGACCGGCTTCGTCGGCCGCCCGACGCTGATCACCGCCGAGCACGGCTTCTACGCGCCGGCGGGCATCTGGCGGCTCGACAAGGCAATGTCGGGCGGCGGTTCGCTGATGGACATCGGCATCTACAGCCTCAACGCCGCACGTTATCTCGCCGGCGAGGAGCCGGTCGAGCTGGTCGCGACCGAATGGACCGACAAGAACGATCCGCGCTTCAAGAACACCGAGGATCGGATCGACTTCCAGCTCAAGTTCCCCTCAGGCCTGATCGCCAATTGCGTGTCGAGCTATTCCTCCGGCCACAACGCTTTCCGCGTAACCGGCACCAAGGGCTGGGTCGGCATGGAGCCGGCCACTTCCTACGAGGGCCACCAGATGTGGACTCGCGTCGACGGCAAGACCGAGCAGGTCAAATTGCCCGCGCCACGCAAGAACCAGTTCGCCGAGCAACTCGATCACCTGCCCGAAAGCGTGCTCACCGGCATTCCGCTGCGCGCGTCCGGCGAGGAGGGGCTGCGTGACATGCGGCTGATCGAGGCGATCTATCGCTCGGCACGCGAACGGCGGGCAGTCTCCGTCGCATGAACCGCCGTGACGTGATGAAGGCGGGCGCGTTGCTCGCCGCCTCCGCCTGGGCACCGGTTGCGGTCGCCAAGAGCACGCGCGATCACAGCGCGCGCATCCGCGACCTGATCGGCAAGATGACGCTGGCCGAGAAGATCGGCCAGATGAACCAGATCGCGGGCGGGCGGCAGAAGGCGCTCAACTCGCGCCTCGACGAAGCCATGATGAACCGCGTCCGCCGCGGCGAGATGGGCTCCTTCCTCCACGTCGCCGGTGCCGAGCCGCTGCGCAAGCTGCAGAAGGTGGCGGTGGAGGAGACGCGGCTCGGCATCCCGTTGCTGTTCGCGATGGACGTGATCCACGGCTACCGCACCATCCTCCCCGTGCCGCTCGCGCTCGCCGCGAGCTGGGATCCGGCAATGATGGAGCAGGCCGCCGCGCTCGCCGCCGAGGAGGCGCGCGCCGCCGGGCTGCACTGGACCTTCACGCCGATGGTCGACATTGCGCGCGATCCGCGCTGGGGCCGTGTGGTCGAAGGGGCGGGCGAGGACGCCTATCTCGGCAGCCGCATGGCCGAGGCGCAGGTGCGCGGGATCGAGGGCGGCGACCCGTCGGCGCCGAACCGGATGCTGTCGTGCACCAAGCATTTCGTCGGCTATGGCGCGGTCGCCGGCGGGCGCGACTATGACAGCGCCGACATCACCGATCGCGCGCTCCATGAAGTCTATCTGCCGCCGTTTCACGCCGCGATCCACGCCGGCACCGGCAGCTTCATGACCGCGTTCAACGATGTCGCCGGCGTGCCGATGACCGCGCATGAGGAGTTGGTGCGCGGCGAGCTTCGCGGGCGCTGGGGCTATCAGGGGCTGATCGTCAGCGACTGGAACGCGATCCGCGAGCTGATGAACCATGGCGTCGCCTCGACCCCGGCCGAGGCCGCCGCGCTTGCGCTGCGTGCCGGCGTCGACATGGACATGGCGAGCGCCACCTACATCGAGCATCTCGCCGCCGCGGTCGAAGCCGATGCGACGCTGCTGCCGCTGGTCGACGAGGCGGTCGGCCGAATCCTCGCGGTCAAGGCGCGGGTCGGCCTGTTCGACGATCCCTACGGCTTCGGCGATGCCGCACGCGAAGCGGCGCCGCTCGCCCGTCCGCAAGCGCGCGCCATGGCGACGCGCTCGATCGTCCTGCTCCGCAACGATGGCGATGTCCTCCCGCTCAAGCCCGGCGCCAAGGTCGCGCTGATCGGCGCGCTCGCCGACGATGCCTCCTCCGCCATCGGCTCCTGGCGCGCGCGTGGCCGCCCGGAGGATGCGGTGACGCTCCGCACCGCCATGCCGCAGGCCAGCTTTGATCCCGGCACCGATCCCGCCACCGCCGCCCGCGTCGCCGCCGCCGCCGACGTCGTGCTGCTCGTCATCGGCGAGGATTTCGACCTCAGCGGCGAGGCACGCAGCCGATCCGACATCACGCTGCCCGGCAAGCAGCAGGCGCTGGTCGACGCGATCCGCGCCACCGGCAAGCCGATCGTCGCGATCCTGATGAACGGCCGCCCGCTCGCGCTGGAAAAGGCGCTGGTCGGCATCCCCGCCGTGCTCGAAACCTGGTTCCTCGGCATCGAGAGCGGCCCTGCCATCGCCGACGTGCTGACCGGCAAGACCTCACCCGCCGGCCGCCTGCCGATGGGCATGCCACGCGTTACCGGCCAGCTGCCGATGACCTATGCGCACGTCCCCAGCGGCCGCCCTGCCAACCCCGACCTCGCGGTCGACAGCGCCCGCTACCGCGACACCGACATCGGCGCCCTGTTCCCGTTCGGCCATGGCCTCAGCTACAGTCGCTTCGATTATGGCGCGCTCGCCGTCGAGCAGCGCGCTGACGCGGCGATCATCAGCGTCGCGGTGACCAATGCCGGAGGCCGCATCGCGGAGGAAGTCGTCCAGCTCTACATCCGTGACCGCATCGCCACCGTGGCGCGGCCGGTCAGCGAGTTGCGCGGCTTTCACCGTCTCGCGCTCGACCCCGGCGAGACGCGCACCGTCCGGTTCACGCTGGCGAATGAACAGCTCGCCCTGTGGAAAGCCGGCGAATGGGTGGTCGAGCCCGGCGCGATCGAGGTGATGGTGGGCAGCTCGTCCGCCGACATCCGCGCGCGCGGCCGCTTTGCCGTGGCGGCCGGAAAGGGATCAGCGCCGGCGGCCTCGATCGAGACCGTCGTCACGATCACCTGACGGGCAGCCGGCGGACTGCCACTGCGGGGGCGAACAGGGCGCGTGACGCTTCCGGCACGCGAGAACGGTCGAAGGCGGGAAGCGGGCATTCAGATGCCGCTGGCCGCCGGCTCGAAACGTTCGTTCCTGGCCCCGGCAGCGCATACTGCCTCGACAATGTCGGGTTGCGGCCCCGCGCAGACGCTGGTCGGCTGCCGCCGGGCATACCGTGTTGCCGATTGGCAACGTTTCGCGACTCTGTCTCATAGCTGGTAGCGGTCGCGTTTCCACCTTTTCCAATGATGAGTATGGTTTGTTGCTGCGACTTGCAGCATCGACCAACCATGTAAATGTCTGAAAAAACAATGAAAAAGTGCGGTGGCGCCCTGCGAGCCGTCGCGTTTTTGGAGGGCGATCTGCTCGTTGCGTAGCGGGTGTAAATTCCCATTGGCTTACGACTAAAGTCGCGATAATGTGAGCGCTACCGTAGGATTGTTGCCTGTTTATGCGGCCACGGTCGACAGGGGAGGATTTTTGACGATGGTTTCACGTTGGTCTCGTTCGCGCGCACTTCGGCTGGGCGCTTCCACGCTGGTGCTCGCCGCGACAGGCGCGGCGCTGCCGGCCTATGCGCAGGTCCAGCCGCAGGGTGCAGCTGATGCGACTCAGGAAGCGGCAGGCCAGGAGGCTGATGTCGCAGGTGGCGAAGAGATCGTCATTACCGGCCGCCGCGCTGCGCTTCAGGCCGCCGATGACCGCAAGCGGCGCAGCGAGACCATCGTCGACTCGGTTGTCGCCGATGATGCGGGCAAGCTGCCCGATAATTCGATCACCGAAGTGCTCCAGCGCGTCTCGGGCGTGTCGATCGTGCGCTTCTCGGCGCTGAACGATCCTGATCACTTCTCCGCGCAGGGTTCGGGCGTCCAGGTGCGCGGCCTTTCGGGTGTCGCGTCGCGCCTGAACGGCCGTGAAATCTTCAGCGCCAACGGCGGCCGCGCGCTGCTCTGGGGCGATGTCACGCCCGAGCTGATGAGCGCCGTCGACGTCTACAAGGCCTCGACCGCCGACCTCATCGAAGGCGGCACCGGCGGCCAGATCGACCTGCGCACGCGCCTGCCGTTCGACTTCCGCGACCAGGACTTCCACGTCGCCGCCACGGGCGAGCTCAGCATGGGCGATCTCGCGCAGAACGCCGACTATGCCGCCTCGATCCTCGTCTCCAAGAACTTCGAGACCGGCATCGGCGACATCGGCATCATGGCCGATTATGCGCGCAGCCGCTTCACGCAGCTGTCGCAGTTCTTCCGCGTCGAGCCGTATTTCCGCACGAAGCTGAGCGACGGTAACGACTATTACGTGCCGGGCGGCTACGCTTATGGTGACGAGGAATTCCAGCGTGATCGTGAGGGTGTCTACGGCGCAATCCAGTGGGCGCCGACCCGCGATCTGACGATCACCGGCACCTTCTTCCAGTCGACCTACAAGAATCTGTCGAGCGACTATGGCGCGCAGGTCGCGTCGCAGGTGCTCGCGGTCGATCCGTCGCAGTCGCAGTTTGACGAGAACGGCCTGCTGCTGTCGAGCCCGTCGCTGTTCGTGCGCGATCAGAACACCTTCCTGCCCAGCGGCGGTTCGATCGTCAGCGGCGGCAACAAGGGCGTGTGGGACAGCAAGACCCGCACGCGCGATTACTCGCTTGCCGTTCAATTTACCCCGGCGGACAGCCCGCTGGCCGTCAAGGGCGCCATTCAGCGCGTCGAATCGACCAACGTCCTCAACCGCCTGGACGTGTTCCGCGATCTGAATTTCCCAACCAGTTTCGGTCTCGATCTGACGGGCGACCTGCCGGTCGTCAGCGTGCCGTCGGGTTCGCAGGCGATCTTCGACGATCCGTCGAACTATCTCTGGTCGGCGTCGATGCCGCACAACGAGGACAACAAGGGGCGTCTCGATACCGCGAACCTCGATCTCGAATATACGTTCGACGATAGCTTCTTCCGCTCGGTCAAGGTCGGCGGCCGCTGGTCGGAGCGTACCGAGCGCGATTACAACAACGGCTACAATTGGGCGGCGCTCGGCCGTGGCTGGAACGGCGATCCGCAGCTGACCTTCGCCAATGCGGCGCCCGGCGACATCGAGCTGCACGCGTTCAAGGATTTCTTCCGCGGCGAGGCGGTGGTTCCCGGTCAGCTGCTGTTCCCGTCCTACGATCTCGTCAGCCGTCTCGATCGTGGTCAGCTGACCCAGTCGCCTCCCGCTGGCTTCTGCACCGAGGAGCAGCTGTACAATTGCTCCGCGTCGGGCCCGCTGCCGACCACCGGTTATGGCGGGGCGAGCGGCATTCGCCAGATCGGCTTCATCGTGCCGGACGATCTTACCCGTTATCGCACGGAGACGTGGGCCGGTTACGCGCTCGCGCGTTTCGGACGCGAGGGTGGCCAGTTCTCGGGCAACGTCGGGGCGCGCCTGGTCCACATCGACAACACCAGCAGCGGCTTCTTCCAGCAGAATTCGGTGCAGTTCATCACCAGCGATGGTCGCACGGTGACGCTCGCACA
The DNA here is from genome assembly GCA_042096015.1 of Sphingomonas sp. Taxonomy (GTDB): domain Bacteria; phylum Pseudomonadota; class Alphaproteobacteria; order Sphingomonadales; family Sphingomonadaceae; genus Sphingomonas. The sequence continues at coordinate 3,857 of JBELMF010000003.1, read as the reverse complement.
GACCTCTGGCGTTCGTGAGGCCGGCGCGAAGTTCACCCGCGTCCTGCCGTCGGTGAACGTGGAATATGCGATCACCGATTCGCTGAAGCTGCGCGGCGGCTACAACATCACGCTCGACAACCAGAGCTTCACCGCGCTGCGCTCGTCGGGCACGCTGGGTGTTGCCACCGCGACGAACCCGATCGCGGGCCAGCCGGGCATCTTCACCAACTTCACGCTGGAAAGCGGTGATCCGACGCTAAAGCCGACCACGGCGCACAATTTCGACCTGTCGCTGGAATACTATGGGCGTGCCGGTTCGAACTTCCACATCGCGCCGTTCTACAAGCGCCTGCTCGACACCGCGATCTTCTCGCTGACCCAGCAGCCGATCACGGCCACCTTTACCGACGGGACGACGCTTGAGTCCGTGGGTGCGGCGACCATCTACGCCAACTCGCCTGAGGCGGCGGAGATCAAGGGTGTCGAGGTCGGCGGTCGCTACTTCTTCGACATGCTGCCGGGCTGGCTAGCGGGCATCGGCGTTGAGGGTAACTACACCTTCATCGACAGCAAGAACCCGGGTGACGTGTACCGCGACATCAACGGCGCGATCCACACCGACGCTCCGCTGGTCGGCCTGTCGAAGCACAACGTCAACGCAACCTTCCTGTACGAGAAGGATCCGTTCTCGCTGCGCATCGCCTACACGTGGCGTTCGAAGTACCTGCAGTCGACCAATGCCAGCGGCACCAACCCGACTTACTCTTATTACACCGCGCCGGGCGTGGTGTATAACCCGACAACCGGCGAAGCGGTGGGCACCCAGATCGCGCTGCCGACGTACAGCGACGCCTACGGCCAGCTGGATGCCGGCATCCGCTTCAAGGTGAACGACAATTTCTCGTTCGGTATCCAGGGGCAGAACCTCACCAACTCCACGCAGCGCGTGCTGATGGGCGGCTATCCCGGCGGCAAGCTGGTCGGCCGCAGCTGGTTCCAGAGCGACCGTCGTATCGCTACCAGCATCAGCCTGTCGTTCTGATGCAGGATCGTGGCGCCGGTTGATCGCCGGCGCCACGACCGGATTGTTGGGGAGGTGCGCACATGCGCAAACGTGTGCTCATCGTCGGCGGGGGCACCGCCGGCTGGCTGACCGCTGGGTATCTCGCCAAGCGGCTGAGCGCCGACCTGCCCGGCGGCGTTGCGATCACGCTCGTCGAATCGCCCGAGATCGGCATCCTCGGCGTAGGGGAGGGCACTTTCCCCACCATCCGCCGGACGCTGAAGACCATCGGCATCAGCGAAGTCGATCTGATCCGTAAATGCGGCGCCAGCTTCAAGCAGGGCGCCAAGTTCGCCCACTGGCGCTTCACCCCGGGTGAGCCTGGCCCCGACCACTACACCCACCCGTTCCAGCTCGCGCAGGCCGACAATGGCCTCGACCTTCTGCCCTATTGGCTGCTCGGCCACGGCGGGGAGGCGAATTGGGATGAGGTGTGCAGCCCGCAGAAGAAGGCCGCCGACGCGCACCGCGCGCCCAAGCTGCCGAGCCACCCCGATTATGTCGCGCCGCTCAACTACGCTTTCCACTTCGACGCCGTCGCGCTCGCCGCGCTGCTGCGAGACAAGGCGGTCGAGAATGGCGTCACCCACCTCACTGATCGGGTGACGGAGGTCCATGTCGGCGAGGACGGCGCGATCGCCGGCGTCGACACTGAGGCCAACGGCCGGCTCGATGCGGACCTCTACATCGACTGCACCGGCTTTCGCGCCGAACTGATCGGCAAGGCGCTCGGCCAGCCCTATCGCTCCTGTCGCGACGTGCTGTTCTGCGACAGCGCGCTGGCGATCCAGGTGCCCTACCGCGACGAGCGCGAGCCGATCGTCTCCTATACGCTGGCGACCGCGCAGGATTACGGCTGGATGTGGGACATCGGCCTCAATCGCCGCCGCGGCATCGGCCACGTCTTCTCCTCCGCCCATACCGACGATGCGCGTGCCGAGGAACGCTTGCGCGCCTATGTCGGCGACGTCGGCGCGAACCAGGACGTGCGCAAGATCCGCTTCGAGGCGGGCTATCGCGAAACCAACTGGCACAAGAATTGTGTCGCCATCGGCCTGTCGAGCGGCTTCTTCGAGCCGCTGGAGGCGACCGGCATCGTCTTCTCCGAAGTTGCCGCGGGCATGGTCGCCAACCTGTTCCCCTGGGGCGGCGATTTCGAGACCTCAGCGCGCCAGTTCAACGCCAACATGCTCCAGCGCTATGAGCGCGCACGCGACTTCATCAAGCTGCATTATTGCATCTCGGAACGCCGTGATTCCGACTTCTGGCAGGACAATGTCGCCGCGTCGTCTATCCCCGACAGCCTCCACGACCTGCTCGACCGCTGGCGCTATCGCCCGCCGACGGAGATCGACATCGACGCCAATGTCGACATCTTCACCGAGGCGAGCTGGCAGTATGTCCTCTACGGCATGGGCTGGAAGACCGACCTCACCGCCCGCGCCGGCGCCTATCGCTACGCCGATGACGCCCGCCGCGCTTTCGCCGAGGTGGAGCGCCAGGCGGCGTTCGCCATCGCCAACCTGCCGAGCAACCGCCAGCTGATCGACTACGCCCGCACGCGCAGCTTCGGCACGCCTGCATGAGCGTGAAGCCACTCGACCGCGTCGTCATCGTCGGCGGCGGCACGGCCGGGTGGATGACCGCCGCGGTGCTCGCGCGGCTCACCGCGGCGGGCACGTCGGTGACATTGGTCGAATCCGAGGAGATCGGTACCGTCGGCGTTGGCGAGGCGACGATCCCGCCGCTGGTGGACTTCAACCGCATGCTCGGCATCGACGAGGACGAATTCGTCCGCGCGACCGGCGCGACGTTCAAGCTCGGCATCGAGTTCGTCGACTGGGCACGCCGCGGCGATCGCTACCTCCACCCGTTCGGCACCTTCGGGCGCGATGTGCAGGGGGTCAAGTTCCACCAGCTCTGGCAGCGCCAGTCGCGGCTCGGCGACGCCGGCTCGCTGCACGATTACTGCCTTACCTCGGTCGCCGCGCAGAAGAACCGCTTCACCCGCCCCAGCGGCGATACGGCCGCGGTGCTCTCCTCGCTGCGCTATGCCTTCCACTTCGACGCCGCGCTCTATGCCCGCTTCCTGCGCGGGCTGGCGGAGCGCGGCGGCGTCACGCGGATCGAAGGTCGCATCAACAACGTCGATCTCGCCCCCGACACCGGATTCATCCGCGCGGTGGAGCTGGCGTACGGCCGACGGATCGAGGGTGACCTGTTCGTCGATTGCAGCGGCTTCCGCTCGCTCCTGCTCGGCGAAGCGCTGGGCGTGCCCTTCACCAGCTGGCAGCACTGGCTTCCCTGCGACCGCGCGCTCGCCGTGCCGAGCAATTCCACCACGCCGCTGACCCCCTACACCCGCGCCACCGCCGGCGAGGCCGGCTGGCGCTGGCGCATTCCGCTCCAGCACCGCACCGGCAACGGCCATGTCTATGCCAGTGCCTTCCTCAGCGACGATGCCGCCGCCGACGCGTTGCTCGCCGGTCTGGATGGCGAACCGCAAGCCGATCCGCGCCCGCTGCGCTTCACCGCCGGTGTGCGCGAGCGTCTGTGGAAGCGCAATTGCGTCGCCATCGGCCTGTCGGGCGGCTTCCTCGAGCCGCTGGAATCGACCAGCATCCACCTGATCCAGTCGGGCATCACGCGACTGATGAGCCTGTTCCCCGACGGCGGCCACAACCCGGTCGAGCGCGACGCCTACAACCGTCAGCTACGCCACGAATACGAACAGGTCCGCGACTTCATCATCCTCCACTATCACGCGACGGATCGCGACGACTCCGCCTTCTGGCGCCACTGTCGCGCGATG
>JBELMF010000002.1:0-43314 GCA_042096015.1 Sphingomonas sp. | reverse complement strand
CATCCCAGTCGTTGAAGTCGCCGACCACCGACACACGCTGTGCATTCGGCGCCCAGACAGCGAAATGAACGCCGGTCGCGCCCTCATGCTCGATCAGATGCGCGCCCAGCTTGTCATGCAGGCGGAAGTGCGTGCCTTCCGCCATCAGCAGATCATCGACCGGCCCCAGCACCGGGCCGAACGAATAGGGGTCCGTCACCCACCATTCCGCGCCGGAACCTTGCGCATGATAGCGTAGTGGCTGCGGCGCCCCGGCGATCACGCCCTCAAACAGACCACGCGGGTCAACGCACTCCAGTTCGCCCAGGGGATCGCCCGAAAGGCTGTAAGCACTGATCCTATCCGCGCCGGGGACCAGCGCGCGGACGAACGTTCCCTTGGGGCCGCTATGCGGGCCAAGCAAGGAGAATGGGTCGCTATGGCTGCCAGCCAGCAGGGCGGCGATGGCGCCATACGGCGGCTTCATCTCACACCCCATATGTCACGCGCATACTCCCCAATCGTCCGATCCGACGAAAACCACCCGACGTTCGCGACATTGTGGATGGCGGCCTGGCGCCATGCGGCCTGATCGGCCCACAGGCCGTCAATCGACCGCTGCGCCGTGGTGTAGGAATCGAAGTCCGCGGCGACCATGAACCAGTCGTGGTCGAGCAATCCGTTCATCAGATCTCGGTATCGGTTGGGGTCATCCGGCGAAAACACTCCGGAGGCGATGGCGTTCACCGCCTGCGACAGTTCCCGGTTCTCCTCGATCACCTGACGTGGGGCGTAGCCGTTCGCTCTCGCCTCGGCCACTTCATCCGCGGTGAGGCCGAAAATGACGATATTGGAGTCGCCAACCTGCTCCTTGATCTCGACATTGGCGCCGTCCAACGTGCCGATGGTGATCGCGCCGTTGAGCGCAAACTTCATGTTGCCGGTGCCCGATGCCTCCATGCCGGCCGTCGAAATCTGCTCGGACAGGTCGGCCGCGGGAATGATCCGCTCGGCAAGGCTGACGTTATAATTGGGAACGAACGCCACCTTCAGCAGCCCAGCCACCGACGGATCGCTATTCACCCGCCGCGCGACGTCGTTCGCCAGTTTGATGATCAGCTTGGCGTTGTGATAGCTTGATGCCGCCTTGCCGGCGAACAGCTTCACCCGCGGCGTCCAGTCCTTTTCAGGGTGACTGCGGATCTGGTCGTACAGCGCGACCGTCTCGATGATGTTGAGCAGCTGCCGCTTATATTCGTGGACCCGCTTGATCTGGACGTCGAACAGCGCATCCGGGTCAAGCCGCAGGCCCATCGTGTCCTTGAGGTAGTTGGATAGCGCCACCTTGTTGGAACGCTTCACCTCGGCGAAACGCTCCCGGAACGAGGCGTCGGCCGCGAAAAATTCCAGTTCCTTCAACCGCATCGCGTCGTCGCGGAAATCCGGGCCGATGGCATCGCGGATCAGAGCGCTCAGCGCCGGGTTGCACTCGAGCAGCCACCGCCGCGGGGTGATGCCGTTCGTCTTGTTGTTGATCCTGGTCGGATAGAGCCGATGAAGGTCGGAAAAGACCGTCTTCTTCATCAATTCGGTATGAAGGGCGGCGACGCCGTTGACGCTGTGGCTGCCGACGAAGGCGAGATTGGCCATGCGGACCCGTCGCTCGCCGGCCTCGTCAATCAGGCTGATTGCCGCCACCGCCTCATCGCCCACGTGCGCCGCGCGACGCGCCTCTCGCAGGACCTTGGCGTTGATCGCATAGACCAGCTGCATGTGCCGCGGGAGCAGCCGTTCGAACAGCGGCAGGGGCCAGCTTTCCAGCGCTTCGGGCAGCAGCGTGTGGTTGGTGTAGCCGAAGGTATCGCGGGTGATCTGCCAGGCGTCGTCGAACGGCAGATCGTGATGATCGATCAATAGCCGCATCAGCTCGGCGACGGACACCGCAGGATGCGTGTCGTTGAGCTGGATCGCGGCCTTTTGAGGCAGCGTGCGGATGTCGCCGAAATATTGGACGTGCCGGCGCACGATGTCCTGGATAGAGGCGGAGGAGAAGAAATACTCCTGCCGCAACCGCAGCTCCTGCCCCGCCGCGCTTGAATCCGAGGGATAGAGGACGCGCACCAGGCTCTCCGCCCGCGCCTGGCCTGCCAACGCCCCGATATGATCCCCCGCGTTGAATGCATCCAGACGAATCGGATCGAACGCGCGCGCACTCCACAGCCGCAGGGTATTCACCCGTTTGCCGCGCCAGCCGACGACGGGCGTGTCATAGGCGACCGCCTCAACCGCCTCGGCCGGCTTCCAGTGCACCTGGCCGGTATCCTTGCCGACCACCTCGCCGCCGAAGCCGATGAAATAGGCACTCTCGCGCCGCTCGAACTCCCACGGATTGCCATGCGCGAGCCAGTTCTCCGGCAACTCTACCTGCCAGCCATCGTCGATCCGCTGCCGGAACATGCCGTTCACGTAGCGAATGCCATAGCCGTAGGCAGGCAGGTCCAGCGTCGCCAGGCTCTCCATGAAGCAAGCGGCAAGACGACCGAGCCCGCCGTTACCGAGCGCCGCATCGGGCTCGATCTCCTCGATCGCGACAAGATCAACACCGAGCGAGGCGAGCGCCCGGCCGACTTCCTCATTGCGGCCGAGATTCGAGAGCGCGTCCCGCAGAAGGCGACCGATCAGGAATTCCAGGCTGAGATAATAAACGCGCTTGGCACCGGCGGCATGGGCCGCGCGAGTGGAGGCCATCCACTTGTCGATGATCTCGTCACGGACCGTCAGGATCGTCGCGGCGAGCCAGTCATGCTGCCGCGCGGCCCGCTCATCCTTGCCGATGCGATGGACGAGGGTGTCGACGATCCGCTCGGCGAGCGGAGAACGCGGGGCGGCTGGCGAAGCTTCGGTCGTCATCGTGACGCGAGCTTAACGTTCGCCGGTCGCTTGGTCACGTCACGATGCTGCGACGCAGCTTTATTTACACCGTGAAGCTCTCGCCGCAGCCGCAGGCGCCCTTGGCATTGGGATTGTTGAAGACGAACCCGGCGGTGAAATCGTCTTCCACCCAGTCCATCGTCGATCCGATCAGGTAGAGGATCGATCCCCCGTCCACGTAGAGCGTGCCGTGTTCCGTCTCGATCTTCTCATCGAAGGCCTTGGCCTCGGTGACGTAATCGACCGAATAGGCAAGGCCGGAGCAACCGCGCCGCGGCGTGGAAAGCTTCACGCCGATCGCCTCCGCCGGTGCCTTGCTCATCAGCTCGGCGATGCGCGCCTTGGCGGCATCGGTAAGGATCAGCGCCGCGGGGCGCGAGCGCGTGGCAGTCGTCATCACAACATTCCCAGTTCGAGCCGGGCCTCGTCCGACATCTTGGCGGGATCCCATGGCGGATCCCAGACGAGGTTCACGTCGGCGATTGCGATACCGGGTACCGAGCTGACGCGCAGTTCGACCTCGCCCGGCATCGATTCCGCGACCGGGCAATGCGGCGTCGTCAGCGTCATGGTGATCGCCGCATGGCCGCCGTCGGTGACCTCGACATTGTAGATCAGGCCGAGCTCGTAGATGTTCACCGGGATCTCGGGATCGTAGATTTCCTTGAGCGCGTCGATCACCGCCTCATACAGCGCGCCGCCGGGCTCATGCGCGTTATCGCCCTGCGGCGCCTGCTTCAGAAAACCGTCCAGATAGTCGCGCTGGCGCCCGGACGCCTCCGCCGCATCCTCGACGCGGGCGCGCGGCGGCCTGGTTTCCGCTTCCACTTCCTCGACCCGGAACGTGTCGCTGCTCATCCGAAGATCCCTATCCAAAAATACGGCTCACGCGCTCGATGCCCCTGACGAGCGCGTCGACATCCTGCGGCCCGTTGTACACGCCGAAGCTCGCCCGGGCGGTCGCATCGATGCCCAGCGTCTCCATCAGCGGCTGCGCGCAATGATGCCCGGCGCGGATCGCGACCTTCGCCTCGTCCAATATGGTGCCGATGTCGTGGGGATGCACCCCCTCGATCGCGAAGCTGACGATGCCGGCGCTGTCCTCGGGGCCGAACAAGCGGACCGAGTTGATCGTCGACAGCGCCGCGCGCGTTTGCGCGACCAGCGCGGTTTCATGGGCGTGGATGTGATCCAGACCGATGCCGTCGACATAGTCGATCGCCGCGTGGAGGCCCAGCGCCCCGACGATATGCGGTGTCCCCGCCTCGAAGCGGGTCGGCGCCGGGGCATAGGTCGTTTTGGCGAAGCTGACGCGATCGATCATCGAGCCGCCGCCCTGATAGGGCGGCATCGCGTCAAGAAGATCGGCCTTGCCCCACAACACGCCGATCCCTGTGGGGCCGTAGAGCTTGTGGCCGGAGAAGACGTAGAAATCGCAGCCGATGTCCGCAACGTCGACCGCCATCCGCGGCACCGCCTGGCAGCCGTCGATCAGGATCTTCGCGCCGACCTCGTGCGCGAGCGTGGTGGCGCGCTTCGCGTCGAGCACTGAGCCGAGCACGTTCGAAACATGCGCCAGCGCCACCAGCTTGTGCTCGGGGCGGAGCATCGCGGCCATCGTATCGAGATCGATGCGGTGATCGGCGGTGAGCGGGACGACGTCGATCGCCGCACCGACGCGCTCGGCGACCATCTGCCACGGCACGATGTTGCTGTGATGCTCCAGCGCCGACAGCAGGATGCGGTCTCCGGGCCGGAGCTGGGTGCCGGCCCATGAGTGTGCGACCAGGTTGATCGCCTCGGTCGCGCCGCGGACGAAGACGATCTCTTCCTCGGCGCCGTTGATGAAGCGGGCGACGCGGCGGCGCGCGGCCTCGTACGCAAGCGTCATGTCCGCCGAGCGCTGGTACACGCCGCGGTGAACGGTGGCGTAGGTGGTGTCATAGCCGCGCGTGATCGCGTCGATCACGGCCTGCGGCTTCTGCGACGTCGCGGCGGTATCGAGATAGGCCCAGCCCTCGGGAATCGCGGGGAAATCCGCAATCACGTCGAGCGGGCGGGCGGTGGTGAGGACGGTCATGCGGCCTCGCGAATGTTGAGGAAGTTGAGGCGCTGGACGGGTTGTCTCAACATTGGGGACCGGGTGAGCATGGGCAAACGCTGACACAGCGATGCCGTGTAGGACAGCGCGACCTGCTCCCCTCCCGCTTGCGGGAGGGGTCGGGGGAGGGCTTGTGGGCAAGAGCCGGTCCTTGAGGACAGGCCCTCCCCTAGCCCCTCCCGCAAGCGGGAGGGGACCTTCAGGTGAGCTCCCTCCCGCAAGCGGGAGAGGGACTTCAGGTGAGCTCCTTCCCGCAAGCGGAAGGGAAAGGTGCAAACCACTCCCCGCTTCATCACAGCGCCGCCTCAAGCCACGCGTCGGCGTCCGCCTCGAACGCTGCGCGCACCGTCTCGTCGCCGATCCGCTCCAGCGCGTCGGCAACGAACGCACGGGTCAGGATCGCCTGCGCCCGCGCCTCGGGGATACCGCGGCTCTGCATGTAGAACAGCGCGCGACTGTCGAGCTCACCGACGGTGGCGCCGTGCGCACACTTCACGTCATCGGCGAAGATCTCCAGCTCGGGCTTGAGGTTCACCGTCGCCGTGCGATCGAGCAGCAGCCCGCGCAGCGATTGCTCGCCGTCGGTCTTCTGCGCGTGCCGCGCTACCTCGACCGCAGCGGCGAGACTCGCCTGCGAACGGTCCGCGGCCACCGCCCGCCACACCTGACGCGACGCGCCGTTGGGCTGGGCGTGATTCACCCGAACGGCGCATTCCTGGCGTTGCTCAGCCGAGGTGAGCAGCGCGCCGCCATATTCGACGAACGCGCCCTCCCCCGCCATGGTGAGCTGCGCATCGATACGGCTCCCCTGCCCGCCCGCACCGAGGAACACGGTGACGAGGCTCGCCGCCTCCCCGATCTCGGCCGCTTCGCGCAGCGACACGAACCCCGCGGGCTGGAGCAGCCGCACCGAACGCATCAGGCGCGCACCCTTGCCCAGCCGAGTGCGGGTGAAGCGGTTCTGCCAGCCGGCACCGACATAGGTCTCGATCACGTCCGCGGCCGCATCGTCGGCAAGGACGATTTCTGACGGAAGGTGGTTTTCCCGGCCTGTCGCGACATGGACAATCTGGACCGGGTCGGCGACGCCCTGCGGATCGAGGCTCAGCGACCAGCCGGTGCCGCTCGCGCGGCGGCCGAGCGCGTGATCATCGGCAGCGACATCGGTGATCGTCACACGATGCAGATCGCTGCGCGCCGCGTTCAGCTTGCCGTCCACGAACAGCAGCTTCGCACCCGGCAGATCGAGGAAATCGGCCTCGGGCGCCGCAACGGGCGCGAGCGCCGCCGCAGCGGCAAGCCCGCCAAGGTCGGCCCAGCGCCACGCCTCCTCGCGGGTGGAGGGAAGATCAAGCACGGCGTCGCTCACGCCGCGACCTCCGCATAGCCCTCGCGCTCGAGCTGATGCGCCAGTTCCGCGCCGCCCGAGCGGGTGATGCGGCCGTCCGCCAGCACGTGGACGAAGTCCGGCTTCACGTAATCGAGCAGCCGCTGATAATGGGTGATCAGCAGCACGGCTTTTTCCGGCTTGCGCATGATGCGGTTGATGCCGTCGCCGACGATGCGCAAAGCGTCGATGTCGAGGCCGCTGTCCGTTTCGTCGAGGATCGCGAACTTCGGGTCGATGATGCCCATCTGAACCATCTCGTTGCGCTTCTTCTCGCCGCCCGAGAAGCCGACGTTGACCGGGCGCTTGAGCATCTCGGCATCCATGTCGAGCCTCTTCGCTTCCTCGCGCGCAAGCTTCAGGAACTCGCCGCCCGACAGCGGCTTCTCGCCGCGGCCGTGGCGCTGCGCGTTCAATGCCTCGCGCAGGAACTGGACGTTGGAGACGCCGGGGATCTCGACCGGATATTGGAAGCCGAGGAACAGGCCGGCCGCGGCGCGCTCGTGCGGTTCGAGTTCGAGGAGGTCCTGGCCATCGAAGGTGATCGTGCCTTCGGTCACGTCGTAACCGGGGCGGCCGCCGAGGACATAGCCAAGCGTCGACTTGCCCGCGCCATTGGGACCCATGATCGCATGCACCTCGCCCGCGTTCACGGCGAGGGTGAGGCCCTTGAGGATCGGCTTGCCGTCGATCTCGGCATGGAGGTTTTCAATTTTAAGCAAGATCGTTCTCATCTAAATTTTGATAAAGTGAACCAAGGAGTTCGGATGCGAACTGCTCCTGACCGTGGCTCATCCCTTGAAACTCGAAGCCATACGCACCGAAGCGCCGGATCAACGCCGACAACACGTACATGCTGGCATTGTAGTTGAGTCGATCAGAGTGATGCGAAAACCAGACGAGATAATCGCCAACCATCGCAGTTATATCAGCGCCGATTTCCTTAAGCTGCGCGTTCACATCCGCCGGATCGGCAAGACAGTCGATCCCAAAATCGGGATCAAGCTCGCGGCCTTCCAACTGCAGCGGCATGACAATCTCGTTCGCAAACTCGATCGTGTCGCCGACAGCTTTGCCGGTTGCCTCAGCGTGCTCAACATTCTGGATGAGGAATTTGGTTGGTTCGCCGACGACAGGCGCGACCGGAGCATTCCAATCTCTCCCGTCCCTTGCACCAAGGCGAACCGGGAAGCCCTCGGCAGCCAGCGCTTCATCAAGCTGATGCGCTGTCGGCCATCGATCGCGCGGAACGAGAACGTAGAGGTCGAAACTCACCCCACACTCCCCTCAAGGCTGATCCCCAGCAGCTTCTGCGCTTCCACCGCGAACTCCATCGGCAGCTGCTGCAGCACCTCGCGCGCGAAGCCGTTGACGATCAGCGCCACCGCGGCTTCCTGATCCAGCCCGCGGCTCATCGCGTAGAACATCTGGTCTTCGCTGATCTTCGAGGTGGTCGCCTCATGTTCGATCTGCGCGCTCGGGTTGCGCACCTCGATATAGGGCACGGTATGCGCGCCGCACTGGTCGCCGAGCAGCAGCGAATCGCACTGGGTGAAGTTGCGCACGCCCTCCGCGGTAGGGGCCACGCGCACCAGCCCGCGATACGTATTGTCCGAGCGGCCGGCCGAAATCCCCTTCGACACGATCGTCGAGCGCGATCCCTTGCCGAGGTGGATCATCTTGGTGCCGGTATCGGCCTGCTGGCGATTGTTCGTCACAGCGACCGAATAGAATTCGCCGACGCTATTCTCGCCCGCCAGCACGCAGGACGGGTACTTCCACGTCACCGCGCTGCCAGTCTCGACCTGCGTCCACGACACCTTGCTGTTCTTGCCCTGACAGAGCGCGCGCTTGGTGACGAAATTGTAGATGCCGCCGACGCCATTCTCGTCGCCGGGATACCAGTTCTGCACCGTCGAATATTTGATCTCGGCATCGTCGAGCGCAACCAGTTCCACCACCGCGGCGTGGAGCTGGTTCTCGTCGCGCATCGGGGCGGTGCAGCCTTCGAGATACGAGACGTATGCGCCCTTGTCGGCGACGATCAACGTGCGCTCGAACTGACCGGTATTCTCGGCATTGATGCGGAAATAGGTGCTGAGCTCCATCGGGCAGCGCACGCCCTCGGGCACATAGACGAAGGTGCCGTCGGAGAAGACCGCGCTGTTGAGCGTGGCGAAATAATTGTCGTGCTGCGGCACGACCTTGCCGAGCCACTTCTTCACCAGCTCCGGATATTCGCGGATCGCCTCGCTGATCGAGAGGAAGATGACGCCTGCCGCCTTCAGCTCCTCGCGGAAGGTGGTGGCGACCGAGACGCTGTCGAACACCGCATCCACCGCGACCTTGCGCGCGCCTTCCACGCCGGCGAGCACTTCCTGCTCGGCGATCGGAATGCCGAGCTTTTCGTAGGTGCGACGGATCTCGGGGTCGAGCTCGTCAAGCGACGCGATCGTCTTCTTTTGCTTCGGCTCCGCGTAATAATACGCGTCCTGATAGGCGATCGGCGGGATGTCGAGCTTCGCCCAGTCGGGCGAGTCCATCGTCAGCCAGCGGCGATAGGCCTTCAGCCGCCAGTCGAGCATCCATTCGGGCTCGCCCTTCTTGGCGGAGATATAGCGCACCGTGTCTTCGCTCAGCCCCTTGGGCGCGAAGTCCTGCTCGATCTCGGTGGCGAAGCCCCATTCGTACTTCTTCGATACGGCGGCGAGCGCCTCGGCGTTTTTCGTGGCCATTATGCGGGTACCTGAATGTGCGAGGGCGCACCAATGCTCCCCTCCCGCTCGCGGGAGGGGTCGGGGGAGGGAATGTCGAAGGTCGGGGCAGAGTGGACAGGCCCTCCCCCAACCCCTCCCGCTGGCGGGAGGGGAGAGACAGAAGACGCCCCTCCCGCAAGCGGGAGGGGAGTTGGTGTCGCTAGCTGCGTCAGCGTCACGTTCGCCAGCGCATCGCGCACAGCACGGTTCACCACCGCCCAATGCGGCTTGACGTGGCACGTGCCATCGAGCGCGCAATCATGCCGCTCGGCATCGACGCAGGTCGTGAGCGCGATCGGCCCCTCCACCGCCTCGATGATGTCGGCGAGCGTGATGGTCGCGGGTGGGCGCGACAGGCGAAAGCCGCCGCCGGAACCGCGCGTGCTCTCGATCAGTCCGGCCGAAGACAGCCGGCTGACCAGCTTCTGCGCGGTGGGCAGCGGCACGCCGGTTTCTTCCGCCAGCCCCGTCGCGTTGACGCGCGCCAGCCCGCCGCAATGGCGCGCCGCGGCCGTCATCATCACGACGGCATAATCGGCAAGGCTGGACAGGCGCATGTTGCGAGCGGTTCTCAAATCGGACTAAACTGTTCCGATTGCCAAATGGGCGCACTTGTACTGGAAATCAACCATGCCGCTGGAGGACAGCGCGTCAGGTGTCCGAGATGATCGGGTGGACGATGCCATGCAGTGCCTGCCGCTGGCTGATCGTCAGCTGCGCCAGCAGCGTCGGCGATTCACGCATCTGCCGCGGGGTCATGCCGGTGAACCGCTTGAGCTCCCGAATGAGATGCGACTGATCGTAGAAGCCCTCGGCCAGCAGCGCCTCCAGCGTCGCGGCACCGCTGGCCAGCGCGGAGGCGGCACGCAATGCCCGGTACTTGCGCGCCAGAACCTTGGGCGGGGCGCCGTAGAGGGCATTGCAGCGCCGCTCGACCTGCCGGCGCGATAGGCCGGTGGCGGCAACGAGATCCTCGAGGTCCGGTGACGGGCTGTCGGCGAGCCAGGCGTCGATCTGCGCGACGAAGGTGAGCAGATTGGTCGAGCCGGCGTTCAGCGACCGCCGCACGAAATCGGCGGCGATCGCCACCCGCGCATCGACACCGCTCACTGCCGCCATCGCCGCACCGGCGAGATCGATCGACGCGCCGAACGCGGCATGCCCATCGATCACCCGATTGATCATCGCCGAAGCGTCGATGCCGAGCAGCGCGCTCCAGCCCGCCGGCTGAAGCCCCATACCCACCACCACAAGCGGGCCTTCCGCGCGCGTATGGAATGCGCCGGTGGTTGGGCCGATCACATGATGGGCGGACGCATTCTGACGCATCTGATCGGGAAATTCATAGGAGGCCGCGCCGGGCGTGAGTCGGAACCGCAACTGCGCGTGGTCCGCGCGCTCCATGTCGTCAAATAATGGAACGTCAGCGCTAAAGTGATAGAATAGCGTGACAAATGGCTGCAAGTCCGCGCTGGGCACGCGATAGTCGAGCTGAACATCAGGCACGGCGATTACCCCCGTGTTACCGAGGGCAAGTTCTACCATTATTATCCGCACCCGAAAAGTGGCTCGGCCACCGAGGCAGCCGAGCCTAGGAAAGAGCCCCCGGTATTGGGAGCTCTTCGGGTCGCGAGGCCACTATGGCGCCTTTGCACGCGAAGTATTGTATGGATGCGACATGATTGCGACGAACCGTCGTGGCGATCGGTCACGGCTTGATTTCAACGGCGTATAGCGGGCACCGCACTAGCATGACGTTTCCGCTGCGATCCGCCCTTTTCGCGCTTGATGCCGAGCGCGCCCATCGCCTGACGATCCGGGCACTCGCCGGCTGGGGCGGGCTCGGCACGCCGGGCCGCCGCCTCGTTCGTGATCCGATCCTTGGGCTGCGCCTTGCCGGGATCGACTTCGCCAACCCGCTGGGGCTGGCGGCCGGGGTGGACAAGGACGGCGAGGCCGTCACCGGGCTGCACGCGCTCGGCTTCGGCGCGGTAGAGGTCGGCACGCTGACTCCCCTGCCCCAGTCCGGCAATCCCAAGCCGCGCCTGTTCCGGCTGGTCGAGGATCAGGCGGTGATCAATCGCATGGGATTCAACAACGGCGGTATTGAGGCTGCGCTGAAGCGGCTGCCTGGGCGGCGACAGGGCGTGCTGGGCCTCAATGTCGGTGCGAACAAGGATGCGGCGGACCGCATTGCCGATTACGTCCATGGCGTGACGGCCGCCGCCGCCGTCGCAGATTATGTCACGATCAACGTCAGCTCGCCGAACACGCCCGGGCTGCGCGATATGCAGCACGGCGCGGCGCTGCGCGACCTCTTGTCGGCAACCCGCACCGCGGCGGGCACGCGCCCGCTGTTCCTGAAGGTCGCGCCCGATCTGGACGCCGGTGCGATCGACGATATCGCGCGCGCTGTCATCGATCATCGCCTCGATGCGCTGATCGTCGGCAATACGACGGTGTCGCGGCCGGCGCTCACCGCCGCGACCGCACGCGAGGCGGGCGGCCTTTCGGGCCTGCCCCTCGCCGCCCTGGCGCGCCAGAGACTGGCGGATTTCCGGCGTGCGACGGGCGGCGCCATTCCGTTGATCGCGGTCGGCGGGATCGACAGCGGGGCGGAGGCCTATGCCCGTATCCGTGCCGGGGCCAGCCTGGTCCAGCTGTACAGCGCGATGGTCTATGCGGGCCCCGGCCTGCCCGTGCGCATCCTGCGCGACCTTGCCGCGCTGCTCCGACGCGATGGCTATGCATCGATAACCGAGGCGATCGGCGCCGGTTGACGCGGCGGAAGCCGCCGATAGGGTCGCACCCCATGAAGACTTTGCTGGCGCTGGCAGCGCTGCTCGCCCCCGTTTCCGCCGTCGCGCCTCTTTCGGCCGAAGCACAGGGAATGGTCACCTCGGCCGATCCGCGCGCGACGGAAGCGGGACAGGAGATCCTGCGAGCCGGCGGCTCGGCCGCGGATGCGGCGATGGCGATGATGCTCGCGCTGACCGTGGTGGAGCCGCAGTCCAGCGGCATCGGCGGCGGCGGCTTCATCCTGCACCAGACGGCGAACGGCCCGCTGGAGACGATCGACGGGCGCGAAAAGGCGCCGATGGCCGCCACGCCGCAACGCTTCCTGGGGCCGGACGGCAGGCCCCTTCCCTTTGTTCAGGCCTTCCCCGGCGGCAAGTCTGTCGGTGTGCCCGGTAACATCCGGCTGGCGGCGCTCGCCAATCGCAAATGGGGCAAGCTGCCGTGGAAGGCGCTGTTCGCCCCGGCGATCCGGCTGGCCGAGAACGGCTATACGGTCACCCGCCCGATGGCGGCGGCGAGCACGAACCTGACGCCGATGTGGGGCGGCGGCAGCACCGCGGTGGCCGGCCCCGAAGGCGGCACGTCGACGGGAACGGCGGACGCGACCGGCCGCTTCCCGCAGATCGCAGCGATGTACTCGCGCAGCGGAAAGCCGCTTGCCGAGGGGGACAGGATCACCAACCCGACGCTGGCCAAGCTGCTGCGCAAGATCGCCGACGAGGGCCCCGATGCCTTCTACACCGGCGACAATGCCAAGGCGCTCCTCACCGCCGTGACCACGGCAAAGGTGGCACCGGGCGACATGACCGCCGCCGATCTCGCCGCTTATCAGGCGAAGGAGCGCGCACCGGTGTGCGGCACCTATCGCAGTTACAAGGTGTGCGGCATGGGCCCGCCCTCGTCCGGGGCGACGACGGTGCTGCAGATTCTGGGCATGCTGGAACGCTTCGACCTCGCGAAGCTCGGCAAGGATTCGCCGGTCGCCTGGCACCTGATCGGTGAAGCGATGCAGCTCGCCTATGCCGATCGCGAGCAATATCTGGGCGACGCCGATTTCGTCGACGTGCCGGTCGCCGGGCTGATCGACCGCGGCTATATCGCGCAGCGTTCGGGGCTGATTTCCGAAACGCGCGCGCTGGGCGATTACCAGCCGGGCACGCCGCCGGGGGCGAAACCACGCACCCCGGGGGTCCAGCCGAACGAACATGGCACCACCCACTTCGTCGCGATCGACGCTGCCGGCGACATCGCGACGATGACGTCGACGATCGAGATGCCGTTCGGTAGCCAGCTGATGGCCAATGGCTATGTGCTCAACAATGAGCTGACCGATTTCAGCCTGGCCCCCGAGAAGAACGGCGCGCCGGTTGCCAACCGCGTCCAGCCGGGCAAGCGCCCCTTGTCCTCCATGTCGCCGACGATCGTCTATGATGCCAGCGGCGCCCCGGTGTTCACCGTCGGCGCGGCGGGCGGCAAGACGATCATCATGCAGGTGGCCAAGGCGATCATCGCGCATTTCGACTGGAAGCTGCCGGCGCGCGAGGCGCTCGGCCTCGGCCTGATCTATTTCAACAAGGATGGCCTTGTTCTGGAACAGGGCACCAGCCTGCCCCCGCTGCAGCCGGCACTTGAGGCGATGGGCCACAAGGTCTCCGTCGCGAAGCTGGGCCTGAAGGCCAATGCGGCCGAAAAGACGGCGAGCGGCTGGCTCGGCGCGCCCGATCCGCGTAGCGTCGGCACCGCGCTCAGCCAGTAAAGCTGCCGCGCACAGGCACGATGGAGAGGATCATGGCTGTACGCCAGCTGGAGCATTTCCCCAATCTTGTCACGATGTTCTTCACACGTGCCGCGGAGAAGGGGGAAGCGCCGTTCCTGTGGGCGAAGCGGGGCGGTGCGTGGCAGGCGACCAGCTGGGCCGAGGCGGCGCGGCAGGTGGCCAGCCTGGCGACGGCGCTGAAGTCGATCGGTCTCCAGCCGGGTGACCGGGTGATGCTGGTGAGCGAAAACCGGCCGGAATGGTGCATCAGCGATCTCGCCATCATGGCCGCTGGCTGCATCACCGTGCCGACCTATACGACCAACACGGAGCGCGATCACGCGCACATCATCGAGAATTCCGGGGCACGGGCGGTCATCGTCTCCACGCAAAAGCTGGCCGACACGCTGCTGAAGGCGGTGCTGCGCACCACCCATATCGAGACGGTGATCGCCTTCGATCAGCTGCGGCCTCGCCCGTCCGGCGTTCGCAGCTGTAGCTGGCGCGGGCTGATCGACGAACATACGACGGCAGCCGAGACGATCGCGGCCCAGGCCACCTTCACCCGCGACGATACCGCCTGCATCATCTACACCTCCGGCACCGGCGGCGCGCCGCGCGGCGTGATGCAGCATCACGGCGCGATCCTGCACAATGTGGCGGGATGCGGCGCGGTGATTTCGGAGGATTTCGGCTGGGGCGATGAGGTGTTCCTCTCCTTCCTGCCGCTGAGCCATGCCTATGAGCATACCGGGGGACAGTTCTTCCCGATCGGCATGGGCGGGCAGATCTATTATGCCGAGGGGCTGGAGAAGCTCGCCGCCAACATGGAGGAGGTGCGCCCGACCATCATGTTCGTGGTGCCGCGCCTGTTCGAGGTGCTGCGCGTGCGCATTACCAAGGCGATCGAAAAGCAGGGTGGCTTGCCGCAGCGGCTGCTCGGCGCGGCGCTGGATATCGGCGCGAAGCGCGATGCGGGAACGCTGCGCCTGATCGACCGGCCCAAGGCGATGATGGTGGACAGGCTGTTCAAGCCCAAGATCGCCCGGAAGTTCGGCGGCCGGATGAAGGCAATGGTGTCCGGCGGTGCACCGCTGACGCCGGAGGTCGGCGTGTTCTTCCAGTCGCTCGGCGTCACCTTCCTGCAGGGATATGGTCAGACCGAGGCGGCGCCGGTGATTTCCTGCAACCGCCCGAAGGTCGGCGTTACGGTGGACAGCGTCGGGCCGCCGCTCGCCGACACCGAAGTGCGGATCGCCGAGGACGGCGAGATCCTGGTCCGCGGCGAGCTGGTGATGCACGGATACTGGCGCAACCCGGCGGAAACCGCGCGGGTGCTGCAGGACGGCTGGCTGCACACCGGCGACATCGGCGTGATCGACGAGGCGGGACGGATCAAGATCACCGATCGCAAGAAGGATCTGATCATCAACGACAAGGGCGACAACATCGCGCCCCAGAAGGTGGAGGGGATGCTCACCCTTCAGCCCGAGATCATGCAGGCGATGATCGCCGGCGATCGCAAGCCCCATATGGTGGCCGTCATCGTCCCCGACCCAGAATGGACTCAGGATTGGTGCGCGATGACGGGCGTTCCCAATGACGCCGTGCTGCTGGCAGCCGACCCCAATTATCGCGCGGCGATTTCGGTCGCGGTTGAGCGCACCAACAAGGATCTGTCGGTGATCGAACGGGTCCGCCGCTTCATCCTCGCCGATGCGCCCTTCACAATCGAGAACGAACAGCTGACGCCGAGCCTGAAGATCCGCCGCCACGTGCTGCGACAGGTCTATGGCACCCGTATCGAGGCGCTGTACAAGAGCTGAGGCCCGCGCCCGGCCGGACGCGGGCCCCTCGCCTATTTCGCCGGCGCGTTCTTGGGGCGCACCACCAGCGTCCAGTCTTTCTCCGGCCGCAGATACTTGGCGGCAGTCGCCTGCAGCGTCTGCGGGGTGATCGACATATAGTCGCTCACCAGCGTCCGCGCGCCGCCGAGGCGGTTGGCATCATAGGCACCCCCACTGACCTGCAGCAGCCAGAACTGGTTCCCGGAGGATGCGCGTGCCAGATATTGCATCATCGGCCCGATCGCGCGGCGAAGCTCGTCCTCCGTCACCGGCGTCGCCACCAGCTCGGCGGCGATCTCGCGGCTCAGCTTGAAGAACAGGTCGACATTGTCAGGCGCCACCTGGCCGATCGCGACGAGGCGCCCGCCCGATTGCAGTCCGAGCGGCCACTGGCTGACCGCGCTGGGGCTGTAGCTGGCCCCCGCCACCGAGCGGAGCCGGTCGAACAGGCGATCACCGAAGATCGCGGCCAGGATATCGAGGCGGCGGCTTTCGGCGATCGCATCCGTACCACCGCCGGTCGGCCAGGCGATCACCGCCGCCGCCTGCGTGTCGGCTCCTTCGTGGGTAAGCGATACCGGCCGATCGACGTGCGCCGGAAAGGCCGCGCTCGGCGCGACCAGCGGCGCCGCAATGCGCGGCTTCAACGCCCCGAAAGTGCGTCCTACCGCCGCGATCGCCTCCTCAGCCTTCATGTCCCCGAACACGGCGACCTCGATCGGCCCGGTGGCAAGCAGCGGCTCCCACAAGGCACGGAAAGCCTCCGGCGTCAGCGCCTCGATCTCGGCAAGCGTCGGCGGCCCCCATCGCGGATCGCCGTCGCGCAGCTTGCGTTCCAGATCGCGCGACAGCACGCCGTCGGGCGAGGAACTGAAGCCGGCGTAGCCGGCGAGCGCACCCGCCTTCGCGCGCAGCACCGGTGCGGCATCCCACCGCGGCGCCGCCAGTTTTGCCGCCATCAACGCCAGATTGTCCGCATAATCGCCCGGCGTGGTGATGGCGTTCATCACGAAAGCGTCGTCGGTGATGTCGAAATCCAGGCCCATGCGCCGGCCGGTGGTCAAGGCGTCGAGATCGCCCTGATTCCATTTGCCGATGCCGCTCTGCACCAGCGCACTCTCCGCGGCCCATGCCGCCGTCGGCTTGTCGGCGGGCAGCGCGCTATATCCCCGACCGAACCGGACCCTGAGGTACACTCGGCCCGTTTCCGACGTATTGGGGTACATCAGCATCCGCACACCGTTCGAGAAGGTCACCTTCTCGATCCCCGGCTCCGCGACCGCCTCGCGTGCGGTGACGGTGCCTGGCTTGCCCAGGTTCGGCAGATCCTTGAAATCGACCTTCTTCTGGCGCGCACGCTGGCCGGCCAGGTTGGAGACATCGGCGGTCAGCGCGGCGGCGAGCTTCGCGGCGGCGCCGGCATCCGCCACGCGCGTGTTGAGCAGCGCGCGTTCGGCATCGCCCTTGAACACGCGCTTGGTCGATTCCAGCGCGGCCGCGGCGGAGAACATCCCCTTCTTCTTGGCGTCGAGAAAGATGTTGTACGATTCCTGCGGGCCGGCGACGGTCTCGCGGATGTCGAGCGCCTGCACCATGTCATCGGCCTGCTTGGCCCCCGCCTCGACGCGGGAGGTCTCGACGTCGTTGCGCATCGCGCCTTCGAACTCGGCGACTTCGCGATCCACCTCCGCCTGGCTCGGCGCCGTCGCCATCGCGTCGGCAATCACCGCGCGTACGTCCTTCAGCGCGGCCTCCCAATCGTCGCCGAGCGGCAGGATGCTGACGAAGGTGCCGTTGGTCGATCGGGCGACATCTTCCAGGTTGACGCTGGCCTGAAGAAAGCTGCCGCCGGCGCGGGCACGGTTCTCCAGCCGCCGGTTGATAACCCGCATGGCGACGAGATCGACCAGCCGCTTCTGGTTGAAGATGATCGTGTCGTCACGATAGGTCCATGGCCGCAACACCGCCGTGATCACGAGCGGCGGCAACGAAGGCTCGACAATGGTGGCGGTGGTGGTGGCCTTCGGATCCGGCTTGCCGAAATCGGGATCCGCCGGATCAGGGCCGACGCCCTTCCACCCGCCGAAGTTCTTGACGACGAGCCGCGCGGCGATTGCCGGATCGATATCGCCGGAGATGATCACGACCGTGCGGCCCGGCCGGTACCAGCGCTGGTGAAAAGCGCGAACCGAGGCGGGGGTCGCGGCCTCCAGCGTTTTCACGCTGCCGATCGGCGAACGGTCCGCCAGCGGCTGCCCGGCGAAGAACAACGCATTGCGCGCGTCGGACAGGCGAACCTGGGGTCCGGGCGCCTCGCGCTGTTCCGCCAGCACCGCCGGCCGCTCGGCCGCGAGGCCCTGGGCGTTGATGCCGGGCTCCGACATCATTCCGGCAAAGATCTTCAGGCTTTCGTCGAGGTTAGACTCGCTCGCGGCCGGCAGGTCGAGCTTGTACACCGTCTGCGTCGGCGTCGTTTGCGCGTTTGAATCCGAACCGAAGGTGGCGCCGAAACGCTGCCAGACACGCTTCGCCTCCCCGTCGGGCACGTACTTGGACCCGCGGAACGACAGATGCTCGATCAGGTGCGCGTAGCCGCGCTCATCATCCGTTTCGTTGAGCGATCCCGCGTCGATCCGCACCCGCACCGCAACCTGCCCGGGCGGCACGCCATTCTTGCGAACCGCATATCGCAGCCCGTTGGGCAGCGCACCGAAGTTCCACGCCGGGTCGGGCGGGATGTCGGACCCCTTGAACAGCCACGGCGCGGTATCGACGGTAACCGTCGCCGGATCGACGATCGTGCTTTGCGACGGCCGCGCGGACGCCGCGCTTTCCGGCGCGGTCTGGCGACCGACGGCCGGAACAGCAGCAACAATGACAAGCGAAAGGCCGGCGAGCGGCGCGGCGAGCGCGCGCGAGGAGAATTTCATGCCCGCGCTTTTAGCCCGCCACACGCAGCCCCGCCACTACCCCCGCGCGATCTTTCAATCACCCTCTCCTCGCCATGTTTTCGACCCGAATCGCGCGTAATCGACCGGTGCGCCCGCTCATGCGCGCGGCGCCAGCGGTTTGACGACGGAAGTAGACGTGAGCCTGACCAGCGAAGCCCGAGACCGAACATGTTTTGAGACCGGCGTCGGCGCGTCCGCCGTGGTGGTGCCGAGCATCAGCGCGGTTTCCGGCGCGCCGCCGCTCGATGCGCCCATGGAAGCAGACCAGAACCGTCCGCTGATCATTCGCTTCGGAAAGCACCTGCGCGGGGTCTTCGATCGGCTGATCGCACGTTCGTCACTCGTTCCGAATGACCCGGTGCTCGACGTTCGATTATTCCGCTGGACCCAAGCGCTACGCGACCATTGGGAAATCATCCGCGACGAAGCGATCGAGGTCGCCCTGCGGGGCCAGGCCGCGCCGAGCCTGG
The DNA here is from genome assembly GCA_042096015.1 of Sphingomonas sp. GTDB lineage: Bacteria > Pseudomonadota > Alphaproteobacteria > Sphingomonadales > Sphingomonadaceae > Sphingomonas. The sequence goes on along the minus strand of JBELMF010000002.1, from coordinate 24,337 downwards.
CGACGATTTCGCCGGACCACCGGTCGATCGCAAGAGTCAACATGTGGCGATCCTTCTTCCTGTGGGGATATGGCTATCGCATCGAAGAGAATGCGGTACGCTGCCCGGCGACGAGTGCACTGGTGGAGCAGATCCCGGGACTGAACAGCGCTTTCTTCTCGATTCTGGCGCCCGGCACGCACATCCCGGCGCACCGCGGCGTCTCCAAGGGGCTGATCACCTGCCATCTCGGCCTGATCGTGCCGCGCGACGGCGATGTCCGGATGCGCGTGGGCAGCCGCGTGGTGCGCTGGGCCGAAGGCGAGACATTGGTGTTCGACGACACCTATGATCACGAGGTCTGGAACGATACCCAGGGTACGCGCGTGGTGCTGCTGATCCAGTTCGAGCGACCGCTGCGCAATCCTGGCAAGTGGGTCGCTGACGTCTTTCTCGGGATCGTGCGGCGCTCCGCCTTTGTTCAGGAGGCGCGACGAAACATCCTGACCTGGAACGCGGCGCTGAAGCAGATGGACGTCTGACCGGGCGGTCGGGTGCGCGGTGCCCGGAACCACCAGCTCGGCGACGGCAGCTATGGCCGGCTGATCACGGTGGCAAGCCCCAGCCACTCGGCCATTGCCTCCAGTTCGGCGCCGAGCCGTTCGGACGTTTCCTCCGGCGCGCCGGGCTCCAGATGGCAGGACTGGACCGACAGCCGGCTGCGGGCGCGATCCGCCTTCAGGTCGACGCGGGCGACCAGGCGATCGCCGAGCAGGAACGGCAACACATAATAGCCATGACGTCGCCTCGCCGCCGGTACGTAGATCTCGATCCGGTAGTGGAAACCAAATAGCCGTTCGGTACGCGCGCGCTCCCAGATCAACGGATCGAACGGGGCAAGCAGCGCCTGCGCCGCAATGCGACGGGGCCGACGCGCCTCCTTGTGAAGATAGGCGGCGGGCCAGCCTTCCACCCGCACGGGGACCAAGGTTCCTTCATCCACCAGGCGGTTGATCGCCGCGGCGGCGTCAGTCGGTGTCAGGCGAAAGTAATCCCGCAACTCGCCCGCCGTGGCGATCCCGAGCGCGCGCGCCGCTCGCGCGATCAGCCCGGCGTGCGCGGTGCCCTCGTCAGGCGTCGGCAGCTCCAGGATCGCGCGGGGAAGGACCCGCTCGGGCAAATCGTAGACCCGTTCAAATCCGCGGCGCCGGGTCGCCGTGGTGACATGCCCCGCATAGAACAGCCATTCGAGCGCCGCCTTCGCCCCGCTCCAGGCCCACCAGCCCGTGCGACCGGTCTCGATATCCGAAGCGCCCATCGGCCCTTCGGCGCCTATCCTCTCCAATAGGGCCATGGCTTCGGAACGCCGCTCGGTGGCAAAGGCCCGCATGGTCGTCGATCGGACGATCCCCCGATCGGCCCGCTCCATCCGCCATCGCAACAAAGGCTGCAGATCGAGCGGCAGCAGCGAGGCTTCGTGCCCCCAATATTCGAACATACGCCGCTGCGCCCGCGGCCCCCACGCGGCGCGGTCGAACGCTGTCCGGTCATAGCCGCCCAGCCTGGCAAAAGCCGGCAGATAGTGCGCGCGGGCAAGAACGTTCACGCTGTCGATCTGATGGACGGCCAGCCGGTCCAGTGTGCGTCGCAGATGGGCTTGCGTCACGCGGGACGGACGGCGGGCAGCGAAGCCTTGAGCCGCCAACGCAATCCGCCGGGCAGCCGCCGGCGATAGCTGTTCGATCGTCATCGCTCCTCGCTACCCCACGGAGCGAAGCTGCGCGATTGGAAACCAAAGCTTTCCGTCGCGATGCTTGATCGCCCCGGCGCGGCACGCCACATATCCGCCATGCTGATCGAGACCGAACCCACGCCGAATCCCGCGACGCTGAAGTTCCTGCCTGGCAGGACGGTGATGGAGGCCGGCACGCGGGACTTCGCCACGCCGGAAGAGGCCGAAGTCTCGCCGCTCGCGACCGCGCTGTTCAACCTGGGAGACGTCACGGGCGTGTTCTTCGGCCGCGATTTCATCTCGGTCACGATCGCGCCCGGCGTCGAATGGCATGACATCAAGCCCGATGTCCTATCGATCCTGATGGATCATTATACGGCGCAGATGCCGCTGTTCCGCGGCCCTTCCGCCGGCTTTGCCGTGCCGGCAGAAGAAGAAAGCTTCTCCGACGACCCGGCGGACGCGGAGATCGTCGCCCAGATCAAGGATCTGATCGATACGCGAGTTCGCCCGGCAGTGGCCAACGACGGCGGCGACATTGTCTATCGCGGCTTCGACAAGGGCAAGGTCTTCCTGCGGATGCAGGGTGCATGCTCGGGTTGCCCCTCTTCAACGGCAACGCTGAAGAACGGCATCGAGCAGTTGCTACGATATTATGTTCCCGAGGTCACCGAAGTGCGGGCGATCTGAGGTCTCAGCCTCCTGCACCAGGGTGATGACGGCAATGCCACCAAATGCTCTCACCCGATTTTTTGCTGTTTCCTTGCGAAGGATGCCACGATGGCCGCGCCCCTTGACGATGCCGCGCTCGACCAGCTGTTCCGCACGGCGCGTACCTACAACGGCTATCTCGACAAGCCGGTGGGGGAAGATCAGCTCCGCGCGATCTGGGATCTGATGAAGATGGGGCCGACCAGTGCCAACCAGCTACCCGCGCGGCTGATCTGGTGCGTCACGGAGGAGGCCAAGCAGCGGCTGGCAACCTTTGCCAGCGACAGCAACGCGGACAAGATCCGCAAGGCACCCGTATCGGTAATCATCGGCATGGACGTGAATTTTCACGAGCACCTGCCTGAGCTGTTCCCCCATGTCGACGCCAAGAGCTGGTTCGACGGCAATGCCGAATTGCGTGAGGTATCGGCCTTCCGCAATTCGTCGCTGCAGGGCGGATATTTCATTCTCGCGGCACGCGCACTCGGGCTCGATACCGGGCCGATGACCGGCTTTGACGCCGGAGAAGTGGATAAGGCATTCTTCGCGGACCAGCCGGGCGTCCGCACCAACTTCATCTCGACGCTTGGCTATGGTGACCCGGCAACGGTCTTCGACCGGAGCCCGCGCCCGGCGTTCGAAAAGTTCAATCGGCTTGCCTGAGGGTGGCCGAGCGCACCGGCTGAGATCGAGGGTTGAGCAAGCGCGTCGGGTGGGCAAGAAAGCGCGATGCCGCGTACGCTTGTAATCGATACCGCCACTGCGGCCTGTTCCGTCGCCCTGATCGAAGATGGTCGGGCGGTCGCCGCCGATCATCAGGTGGTGGGCCGGGGTCATGCGGAGCGACTGGTACCGATGATCGCCGGCCTTCCGGACGGAGGCCGTGCCGACGCGATCCTCGTGGACGTTGGGCCAGGAAGCTTCACCGGCATCCGCGTCGGCATCGCCGCGGCCCGCGCGCTGGCGCTTGGCTGGGGCGTCACCGTATCCGGCTATTCCTCGATGTCGCTGCTCGCAGCTGCGGCGCTGGCGGACGGGATTGCGGCGCCGTTGACGGTCGTCCTTGAAGGCGGCCACGGCGAGGTGTTCATGCAAGGCTTCACCGCCGCTCCGCTTGCGGTCGCCGACCCGCTCGTTTCGCTGCGGCCGGAGGCTGCACTGGCGGCGCTGGCAGGCAGACCGGCGGTCGGCAACGGCGTACGTTGGCTTTCCGCCCCCGACGAGGCACTGGCACTGCACGAGGCGCTGCCCGAGGCCGCCCGGGCCCATTTGCTGCCGAGCGCGCTGGCGACGCTGCCGCCGCGCCCCTTGTATGGTCGGGCACCGGATGCAAAGCTGCCGTCATGAGTACGCGACTGCGTATGGTGGAACTGGCCCATGGTTCGGCGGCGGATGTCACCGCCGTGGAGCGCGTGATGGAAGAAGCGTTCGATCCGCGGTTCGGTGAGGGGTGGACGCGAAGCCAGTGCCTGGGGATCATGGGAATGCCGGGCGTCTGGCTGACCCTCGCCAAAGTGGACGGGATGATCGTCGGCTTCGCACTGGCCCGGGCGATCCTTGACGAGGCGGAACTGCTTCTGCTTGCCACCTCTCCCCGTTTTCGCCGCGCCGGCATCGGTGCGACGCTGCTGCGTAGCGTGCTGTCGGAGGCGGAAGGCCGCGGGGCGACGCGCGTGCATCTGGAAGTGCGCGCCGACAATGGCGCGATCGCGCTGTACCGCCTGCACGGCTTCACCAAGACCGGCGAGCGTCGCCAATATTATCGCGGCCGCACCGGTCAGACGTTTGACGCGCACAGCTATGCGGTGGCGCTCGGCTGAGCCTGTTGCGAGTCGATAACACTTTTCGCAACAGCCACATCGGACTACATGAGGCGCATGCCACGCAAGATTGATCTCGAAGCCCTCTGCCAGGAAAAAGGCCTGCGCATCACCGAACAGCGGCGCGTCATCGCCCGCGTTTTGTCCGAGGCGGATGATCATCCCGACGTGGAAAAGGTCTATGAGCGCGCGTCGCAGATCGATCCGGGCATTTCGATCGCAACCGTTTATCGCACCGTACGCCTGTTCGAAGAAGCCGGCATCCTGGATCGGCACGACTTTGGCGACGGACGCGCGCGCTACGAGCCGTCACCCGAGGCGCATCACGATCATCTCATCGATGTGGAGACCGGCAAGGTGATCGAATTCGTCGATCCGGAACTCGAACTGCTTCAGAAGCAGATTGCCGAACGGCTCGGCTTCCGCCTCGTCGATCATCGCATGGAATTGTACGGAGTCAGTCTCAACCGCAAGGATTGAGCGTAACATCAGTCCTGACGCTGATCGTCTGGCCGGCAGGACGTACGGGGGCCGGCCGATCGACCCGCCCCCGCTGCTTCGTCAGGACGCCTGGAATACGCCGCAGGCAATGCGGCCGCCGCTGTTGCCCGAGGGGTCCGTCTTGAGATCATCGGGTCCGGCGTGGACGACGAACGCAGCGCCGTCGGCGTCCAGCAGCCCAGCCATGGTCGCGCCCGGCACGGTCGCAGCAACGGTCCCGCGCCCGCCTGAATCGACGATCAGATTGGGAATGTCGCCCTGATGCGGCCCCTGCGGGTTCATCGTGCCGTGCTTCATGCCCGTGGGGTTCCAATGTCCCCCCGCCGTTTCGAAGCCAGGCGCGTCGCAGCGACCGGTCGTATGAACATGCGCACCATGGGCACCGGCAGGCATTCCCTTCACGTCGACGGTGAAGCGAACACCGCCCGCCACCTCGGTCGCGGTGGCACGCCCGGCGTCCTCGCCGGCGGCGGTACGAAGCGCGGCGGTGGCGGCGGCTCCACCCGCGACCGGCATGCCGGTGTCGAGCTTGTCCTCGTTGCAGGCGGCGAGCGAAAGCGCGCAAGCGCCGATCCCAGCGGCGAGCGTCCAGCGGTTCATATCTATCTCCCGTTGCGAATACGTAACGGGAGCGCGCGATGGCGGTTCCCGTTCAAGAGGGCTTGCCCAGCATCAGTGCGGCGCGCACCGTGCGGCAGACGATCTCATCGCGCTGGTTCAGTCCGACATGCTCGAAGGTAACGATGCCCTCGCCCGGCCGCGACGAGGAGGGGCGCAGCGCCTTCACCTCGGTCTCTACCCTGATCGTATCTCCGGCGAACACCGGGGCGGGGAAAACCGTCTCGCTCATCCCGAGGTTCGCGATCGTGGTGCCGAACGTCGTATCCTGCACGCTGAGCCCGATCACGAGACCAAGCGTGAAAAGCGAATTGACCAGCGGCTTCCCGAATTCGGTGGTCGCGGCATAGGCATGGTCGATGTGCAGCGCCGCCGGATTGTAGGTGAGCGCGGAGAACAGCATGTTGTCCGCCTCAATCACGGTACGGCGGATCTCATGCACGAACCGCTGGCCGACCGTGAATTCTTCGAACCAGAGCCCCGCCATCAGCCGCGCCCCCTGCCGATCAGTTCCACCAGACGGCGGCACTGCGCGTGCTGCCGCGCGACCCCGGCAACGAGCAGGACGTTGAGCACGGTTATCTCCACCAGAAAGAACCATAACGGGCTGCCGGCCAGCATGCTGAGCCCCAGAATGATCGTGCGCGGGTTGGCGCCCAGCGCGGACGGAAGCGCCAGGAACGATGGCCCGGTCTCGCGAGCAAGGCGCGCAATCCGCTGCCGTTCGAGCGGATCGACCTCCGCGCTGGCGACCAATGCGTTGACCGTGACCGTTGCCCCCACCAGCGGCCTGGAGATGCGCAGATAGACACGGCCCAGCGCTCCACCGATCCCCGTGGCAGCCGCGCGATCATGCTGAAGCCACGGCACCCCATAGGCCCACCATTGATAGCTGCGCCGCGAACTTTCGGCAAAGACGGACTGAAATATCCGCGATGCGCCGGCGCCGACGGCAAGCACCCATGCAAAGCCGCCGAGCGCGTCGTCGAGCGCGCTGCCGAGCAGCAGGTACAGAACGATGTGTCCGCCATAATCGCACAGGCCGTCGATCACCTCCCCTTTGGCACTGGCGCGCCCGGTCAACCGGGCCAGATCGCCGTCGGCGCCGTCCACGACGTGCCAGAAGAGGTGAATCGCGACGCCCGCGACGACGGCCTCAGGCGTGCCAACCCATGCGTAAAGAACACCCGCAGTCACCACCATGAGCGCACCGAACACCGACACCATGTTCGGCGTGACCGGCGTCGGCACCAGCACGCCGGCCAACCGGCGCGCCGCGGGATGATAGATCTTTCGGTTCAGAAAGCCTTGCAGCTCGCGCGGCTTCCCGGTCACCGGCCGGTGCAGTTCCATTGTTGCCACTTTTCGCGTCCCCTTGCGTTGACCCTTATCACCGGCACGGGTCGCTTGACAGGCGTCGCGTATCTGTCACGACGCTGCCATTCTATTGTCATTGTCGGGCACGCACCCGGCGCTTCGAGGTTTTTCAGAATGGCGACGATCAAGGTGGCTGTTATCGGCGTTGGTAACTGCGCGTCCAGTCTGGTGCAGGGCAAATATCATTACGCATCCAGCAACACCGCCCATGGGCTTATCCACGAGGAGATCGGCGGCTATCGCGTGTCCGACCTCGAATTCGTCGCTGCGTTCGACGTGGATTCCCGCAAGGTCGGTCTGGATCTCGGCAAGGCGATCTTCGCGAAGCCGAACTGCACCAAGGTGTTCCACCCCGATGTGCCCGAAACCGGAACGGTGGTGAAAATGGGCGCGAAGCTGGATGGCGTCGCAGCCCACATGCTGACCGCGGCGAACGATCGCGGCTTCGAAATCAACGAAACCCGCGACGCTTCCAAGGCCGAGATCGTCCAGGCGCTCAAGGACTCGGGCGCCGAGATTCTCGTCAACTTCCTGCCCGTCGGCAGCCAGGACGCGACGGAATTCTACATGGAATGCGCGCTGGAGGCCCGCGTCGGTGTCGTCAACTGCATGCCGGTGTTCATCGCCAGCCGCCCCGAATGGGAAAAGAAGTTCGCCGACGCCGGCCTGCCGATCATCGGTGACGACGTGAAGGCGCAGGTCGGCGCGACGATCGTCCACCGCGTGCTGTCGAACCTGTTCAAGCAGCGCGGCGTGACGATCGATCACACCTATCAGCTGAACACCGGCGGCAACACCGACTTCATGAACATGCTCGACCGCAACCGTCTGTCGAGCAAGAAGGAATCGAAGACCGAAGCGGTACAGGCCGTGCTCAGTGAGCGTCTCGCCGACGAGAACATTCACGTCGGCCCGTCAGACTACATCCCCTGGCTGCACGATAACAAGCTGTGCTTCCTGCGCCTTGAGGGCAACCTCTTCGGTGACGTGCCGATGAACCTGGAGCTTCGCCTCTCGGTCGAGGACAGCCCGAACTCCGCCGCGGTCGTGGTCGATGCGATCCGCTGCGTGAAGGTGGGCCTGGAGCGCGGCATGGCCGGCGCGTTGACCGGCCCGTCGGCGTTCTTCTGCAAGCACCCGCCCGAGCAGTTCACAGACGACGTAGCGGCGCAGATGACCGATGACTTCATCCACGCCGATGCCCGGCTCGCTGCCGAGTAAGTGAAAGCGCTGATCGTTGCAGCCGGCTTCGGCAGCCGGCTGCGCGCCGTCTCTCCTTCCAAGCCCCTCACCAGCATTGCCGGCACGCCGATGATCGCACGGGTGATCGCGGCGGCGCGCCTCGGCGGCGCGACCGGCTTCGTGGTGGTGACGGGACATGAGGGGGAACGACTGTCGGCGTTCCTTCACGATCTCGATCCGTCGATAACCTGCGTCGCGACCCCGGACTGGAGCCTGGCTAACGGCCATTCGGTGCTGACCGGCGCGGACGCGATCGGCCCCGAACGCCACCTGCTGATGATGGCGGACCATCTGTTCGACCCCGGCATCGTCGCCGCGACGATCGCCGCGCCCCCCGCCCCGCTGACGCTCGCCATAGACCGCCGGCTCGACAACCCCTTGGTCGACCCGGACGATGTCACGCGCGTGCGGACCGCCGGGGACCGGATCGTCGCGATCGGCAAGCATCTTGCCGACTATGACGCGTTCGATTGCGGCGTCTTCGCCGTGGACGGCCGCTTTCACGCTGCGCTGCGCGACGTGGTGGCGAGCGGCGGCACTGGCTCGATTTCTGACGGCGTGGAAGCGCTGGCGTCAAACGGCGGCGCGCGAGTGGTGGACGTGGGCGACAGCTGGTGGCTCGACGTGGACGATCCCCGCGCGCTCGCTGAGGCCGAGGCGCATTGGCCGCAAACCGCCATCGCCTGAAAACAGATCGCAACAGAAACCAGCGCGTTGGTGGCCGGTTCTCCTGTCCATATCAGGAGAACAAATGATGACGCAGGCGCAGATCTACCGCGACCTCAAGGCCGATCACGACAAGCAGCGCGACATGCTGAAGCAGCTTGGCGACCTGCGCGGCGACACGAAGAAGCGCAAGTCGCTGTTCGAGACCTTCCGCCTCGAACTGCAGAGCCATGCCGCGGCCGAAGAAGAGTCGCTCTACGCGGTGATGCTCGGCAATCCCGAACTGCGCGATGACGCGCGCCATTCGGTGTCCGAGCACAAGGAAGTCGACGATCTGCTCGGCGAGATGATGGATCTCGATTTCGGTTCGGACGAATGGGAGGCCAAGTTCTTCCACATGCGCCACCGCTACGAGCATCACATCGACGAGGAGGAGGAAGAGATGTTCCCCGCCGCCGACGAGGAGCTTGGCGACGAGGTAGAGGCGAAGATGGCCGCGACCTATGAAGAGCGGAAGCCCAAGGAATTGGAGCTGGCGCGTGATAACCCGCCGGGCAGCGACGAGCGCGAGTGATCTGCTGACGCATGCGGCTCGTCACGCTCTCCGCCCCCGATGATTTCGACGCGTGGCGTGACGCCGCACGCGGATTGATCGCGGACAGCGTGCCACCAGAGGATGTGGTGTGGCAGGTCGGCGCGGACGCCGGCGACCTGTTCGCCGCCACCGCGACGCCGCGACACGATCCGATTGGCCCGGCCTTCACGGTCCCGCGGGCGTTCATCGATATCGCACGCAACGCGATCCTTAACCGCGATCCGGAACGTTTCGCATTGCTCTACACCATGCTGACGCGGTTGCGGCGCGAACCGAAGCTGGTCGAGGACCACGCCGATCCGCTCGTCCGCCGGCTGGAAGGTCTCGCCAAGCACGTTCGCCGCGACATCCACAAGATGCGCGCGTTCCTTCGCTTCCGCGAAGTCACCGATGATGACGTCAACCGCTATGTTGCCTGGTTCGAGCCCGAGCATCACATCGTCCGCGCCAATGCGGCCTTCTTCGTCAACCGCTTCGCCAGCATGCATTGGTCGATCCTGACGCCCGAGGTGTCGCTTCATTGGGACGGCGCCGCACTTAGCGAAGGGCCGGGTGCGACGAAGGCCGATGCGCCCGTGGGCGATCCGATCGAGGACGTCTGGAAAACCTATTACGCCTCGATCTTCAATCCGGCGCGGGTGAAGGTCGGCGCGATGCTCAAGGAAATGCCGCGCAAATATTGGAAGAACATGCCGGAAACCGCGCTGGTGCCGGAGCTGCTGGCGAGCGCACAGGCACGGGAGAGCGGGATGATCGCCAAGGCCAGAAGCGCGCGTGGGGGTAATAGCGAGATAGCTTGGGAGGCGCTGCGCGAGGAGGCGATGGGCTGCACCCGCTGCCATCTTCACAAGCACGCCACACAGACGGTGTTCGGCGAGGGCCCGGTCACCGCCGACCTGATGTTCGTCGGCGAGCAGCCCGGCGACCAGGAGGATTTGGCGGGGCACCCGTTCGTCGGTCCGGCCGGTCAGCTGTTCGACCGTGCGTTGGGCGAGGCGGGGATCGATCGTGCCACCACCTATGTCACCAATGCGGTGAAGCACTTCAAGTTCGAGCCGCGCGGCAAGCGCCGCATCCACGCCAAGCCCGATGCCGGCGAGATCGAGGCGTGCCGCTGGTGGATCGAGCAGGAGCAGATGCTGATCCGGCCGAAGGTGACGGTGGCGCTGGGCGCGACGGCGGCGCGCTCGCTGTTCGGCAAAGTGGTGACGATCAGCCGCGAACGCGGTCGCCCCTTGCGCCTGCCGGAAGACGGTGGCGAGGCATGGATCACTGTGCATCCCAGTTACCTCCTCCGCCTCCCCGACGAAGCGGCGCGCACCAGCGAATTCGCCAGGTTCGTCGAGGATCTAAAGATGGCCAAGGCGGCCGCCTCGGCATAACCCCCTCCCGCTAGCGGGACGGTCAACCGAAGCTCCCCTCCCGCGCGCGGGAGGGGCTGGGGGAGGGCCTGTCACCAAAGACAACCTTCGCCGACAGCCCCTCCCCCAACCCCTCCCACCATCGGGAAGAAAATAAGTCCGATTGACCGCCGCCCGCCCTTCCCTCACAGCCGCGAGCCATGTTCGAGAAGATCATCGCGGCGCTGTTCATCTTCACCGTCGGCGTCATTCGCGCTGGTGGCTATTGGGGCATCGTCCTGCTGATGGCCATCGAAAGCGCCTGCATCCCGCTGCCGTCCGAGATCATCATGCCGTTCGCCGGCTATCTCGTCTCTACGGGCGAGATGAATATCTATCTCGCGGCGACGGCCGGGGCGCTGGGATGCAACGTTGGTTCGGTGGTGGCATATGAGATCGGCAGGCGCGGCGGGCGCCCGATGGCCGAACGATGGGGCAAATATGTCCTCGTCGGGCCAAGCGAGCTCGATCTCGCCGACCGCTTCTTCAACCGCTGGGGCGCGGCGGCGATCCTGATCGGGCGCATGCTACCGGTGATCCGCACCTTCATCGCTTTCCCGGCGGGCGTCGCGCGGATGAAGCTGATCCCGTTCCACGTCTATACCTTTCTGGGATCCTGGCCGTTCTGCTTCCTGCTCGCTTGGGTCGGAGCGAAGCTCGGCAGCGCCTGGCACGACGATCCGCGGCTGAAGGAGGCGTTCCACCAGGCGCATATCGTGATCGGCGTTCTGATGGTGGCGGGGGGCGCCTTCTTCCTGTGGCACAAGTTTCACGGCCTGAAGAAGAAGCATTGAGCGGCGTCTCGTCATCCCGGACTTGATCTGGAATGACGTGCCGATCTGTAGGCCCGGCGCGGTCACACCGGGATCAGCGTAGTCCCAGCAGCTTGTGCGTCTGCAGCGACAGGCGCCATTTCGGCCGCTCCATCACCAGCGCCATCGCCGCCGCCTGGTTCGCCGCCGCCTGCGGATCGTCCAGCGGCTGCAGGAGGAAATGACGGAAGTCCCAGCCCTCCATCGCCACCACATCGCTGCCCGGCTGCGGCCAGACCAGCTTAAGCTCGTCCCCTGTGCGCTGCACCGTCATGCTCCCCGCCTTGGGGCTGATGCACACCCAATCGATACCGGGATGCACCGGCAGCGTGCCGTTGCTTTCGATCGCGATGAAGAAGCCAGCCGCATGCAGCGCCTCGATGAGCGCGTCATCGATCTGGAGCATCGGCTCCCCACCGGTCAGTACGACGAAGCGGTCCGTCTCCCCGCCGTCCCACATCGCCACGACTGCCGCGCAAAGCGCCGCGGCATCCCCGAACTTGCCGCCGCCAAGCCCGTCTACGCCGACGAAATCGGTGTCGCAAAAGCGGCAAATGGCGCTCGCCCGGTCCTGCTCGCGCCCGGACCACAGGTTGCAGCCGGCGAAGCGCACGAACACCGCGCGCCGCCCGGCCTGGACGCCCTCACCCTGGAGCGTCAGGAACATTTCCTTGACCGCGTAGCTCATGTCAGGGCGCCGGCGGGGTCACCGCATAGGCGGTCGGATCGGCCACGCCCGCATCCTCGAAGCCCTTGTGGCGCAGCCGGCAACTGTCACAAAGCCCGCAGTGCAGGCCGCCCGGTGCCGGATCATAGCAGGACCAGCTAAGCCCGAGGTCGAGCCCGAGTCGCGTGCCCTCCCGCACGATATCGGCCTTGGTCATGTGCTGCAGCGGTGCATGGATACGGAAGGGATGGCCCTCGACGCCGGCCTTGGTGGCCAGTTCCGCCAGCCGCTCGAAACCGGCGATGAACTCGGGGCGGCAATCGGGATAGCCAGAATAATCGAGCGCGTTGACGCCGATATAAAGCGAACGGGATCCTGTCGCCTCCGCCCAGGCGAGGGCGAGGCTCAGGAACACCGTATTGCGTGCCGGTACATAAGTAACCGGAATGTCGCTTCCCACCCCATCCTTAGGCACATCAAAATCCGCCGTCAGCGCGGAGCCGCCGAATGCGGAAAGATCGATCGGCAGCACGACATGGCGAACCGCGCCCAAAGCCGTGGCGATCCGCCGCGCGGCGGCCAGTTCCACGTGATGGCGCTGGTTGTAGTCGATCGACAGGGCATAAAGCGTATGCCCCGCCTCCCGCGCGATTGCGGCAGAGATCATCGAGTCGAGCCCGCCTGACACCAGGACAACGGCGGAGGATTGATCGTTGGTCATGATCGCGCGGCGGCTAGGCGCATCGGCGCGATGATGCAAGAAAAAGGCCGTCCGGATGAAGGGACGGCCGAGGTCGCCTCTGCAGAGGCAGATAACTAGGGAGAGAAATGCTCGGCTAGAAGCACGCTCACGTCTGCGTAACGCGCCAATGGTTAAAATGGCGCTAATCTCCACCTGACCCAGGGCACGCTCCGCCGCGCCGGGCCTCATAATCCATCTCGAAAGGAGCACCGCGGGCGAGGCCCTGAGTCTGGATACGGGCGAGACCGGGTTGTTCCAGCCGCAACGTGCTGCGGCCATAGCCAGCGCCGGGACAGGTATAGTGAACCGTCACCACTCGCGCGTTGATCGAGACGACGAAGCGCGCGCATTGAGACGCGCGGTGATGGACTTGCAGCAACAAGCGAGGATCCCGCACGCACATCGAATAGCCCGCCGCTCGCGAGCCAATCTCGTGAAGCCGCCACACCCCCGGCTGAACTCTTTCCAACACGTCTAAGCCCGCTTCCTGGGGCATCGCACCGGAAGCCAGCACGGCTAGCCCGGCGACGGCCAGGCGCGGTTTGAAGTGCATGATCTTTTTTCCCGGCCCGCCGGCCATGCGAACCTAAGGTCTCGAGCGAACCCGCGACTTATAGCATCACAACCGCGTACATCCCGATGCCCGCGACGATCAGGCGACGAGTTCGTCGACCCGCACCGGGAATACCTTGGAGCAAAAGGCGCAATCGACGCCGATCACACCATTCTCGTCAGCCATCGCACGCTGTTCTTCCTCTGGAAACTTCGCGAGTACCGACCGGATATGCTCGGCGGTGCAGCGGCAGCCCTTCGAAAAGGAGGTGCTAGCGAGCACACGCACTTCGTCTTCCTCATTGAACAGCCGCCAGACCAGGGTTTCCAGCGGCACTGCTGGATCCGCCAATTCGTCGCTGCCCATCGTCGCGCCGAGTGCGGCAACATGCTCCCACTCCGGATGATCAAGCTTGGTATGCAGCCGCTCGCGCCCATCCTCGCCTTCAGGGAGATGCTGGAGCAGCAGGCCACCGGCCACGCACCGACCCTCCACCTTCGAGAAGCCGACGCGGACCTGGGTCGGGATCTGTTCGGACTGCGCAAAGTAGCTTTGCACCGCGTCGGCCAGGCGATCGCCATCAAGCGGCACGATGCCCTGATAGCGCTCGCCCGTGGTCGCGAGATCAAAGGTGATCGCAAGATAGGCCTGACCGAACAGCGCAAACAGCGTTGGATGCGTAGGAGCATCGGCCAGCAGATCGGCATCGAACTGGACATAGCCGCGGATTTCGCCGCCGCGATAATCGCACACCAGCAGCCGAACAACGCCCTGCTCGCTCTGCGTCTGAAGCGTCAATTGCCCATTTACGTCCTTCAGCGTCGCGCCGACCAGGGCAGTGACGGTCAGCGCCTCGGCGAGCAGCGCTTCGATGGCCGGGGGATAGGCGTGGGCGGCGAGGATCTCGTAAAGGACCGGACCCAGGCGAACGATCCGCCCACGTGCATTCTGCGCAGGAATGGTGAAGCCGATGGCGCGGTCGAAATCGTTGGCGGTGGTGTCCATGGTGTCCGTTCGGGCTGAGCCTGCCGAAGCCCGTCCCACGCACATGGGGGACGCCCTTCGACAGGCTGAGGGCGAACGGGAAATGAAGCGCTTAGATGGTCATCCCCGCGCGCCGATCAACCGATCTGCCCCAGACACCAGCGCAGGATCGATTTTTGCGCGTGAAGCCGGTTTTCCGCCTCGGCCCAGATCAACGACTGCGGCCCGTCGATCACGTCTGACGTCACCTCCTCGCCACGGTGCGCGGGAAGGCAGTGGAGAAACTTGGCGTCCGGCTTCGCCGCTGCCATCAGCGCGGTGTCGACTTGGAACGGCATCATCGCGGCAAGCTTCGTGTCGGCATGGGCCTGGCCCATCGAAATCCAAGTGTCGGTGACAACGACGTCGGCACCCTCCACTGCTTCTCGCGCATTGCCGACGCAACGCGCCCTGCCCTGTCCCAGCGCCAGGTCTGCCTCGCTCGGCTGATACCCCTGCGGGCAAGCCGCTACGACGTCGAACTGCATCAGCCCGGCGGCCTCGATGATCGAGGCGAGTACATTATTGCCGTCGCCGAGCCATGCGACCTTGAGGCCCGGCAGCGCCTTGCCCTGCTCGATGATCGTCAACAAATCGGCGATGATCTGACACGGGTGCGACGCATCGGTAAGGCCGTTGATGACCGGCACCGAGGCATGCGCGGCCATCTCCTCTACTTTCGCATGATCGTCGGTACGGATCATGATCGCGTCGACATAGCCCGACAGGACGTGCGCGGTGTCCGACACCGTCTCGCCGCGGCCGAGCTGCATCTGCCCTGCTTCCATGACGATGGACTGGCCACCGAGCTGGCGCACCGCCATGTCGAACGACACCCGTGTGCGGGTCGAGTTCTTCTCGAAGATCATCGCCAGCACATGGCCGGCGAGCGGGGCGTCGGCATCGACACGCCCTTTGGTCCAGCCGGCGCGTGCGACCTTGCGATCCAGTGCATCGGCCAGGATCGCCGCAATGCCATCCGGCCCTGCGTCGGAAAGATTCAGGAAGTGCCGGCTCACTTGGGCTCCTCGGGCGGCATGACGGAGATCATGCGGATGCACGAATCCGGCACATAATGATCATTGGGATGGCCGGGATGGCGGAAACGCAGCAGGCCGGAACCGACGTGCTCGATCTCCGAGATCGGCGCCTCGCGTGACGTCTCCGTCACGATATGCACGCGGCGGCGCCGCTTGAACCCGTCGGTCGCTACCGTGACGATCGAATCCGCCAGCATGATCTATCCCCTTCTAGTCGTCGCTAGCCGGCACATAGACGCGCGCCGCCTCGCTCAGCTTCTCCAGGCACTCGGTGATATGCTCCTCGCCAATCACCAGCGGCGGCAGAATACGTACGACGTTTTCCCCCGCCGACACCAGCAACAGGCCATGATGATCGCGCGCGAACTCGACGAAGCGGCGGCTGTCGCTCTTCAGCTTCAGGCCAAGCATGAGCCCATGGCCGCGCACGCTGTCGAACAGGTGATCGTGGTTGGGGATCAGCTGCTCTAGGCTGGACCGCAGCCGTTCGCCCATCCGCGTGACGTTGTCGAGGAAGCCTTCCTCCAGAAGCACGTCGAGCACCGCCTCCCCCGCCGCCATCGCCAGGGGGTTGCCACCATAGGTGGAGCCGTGTGTGCCGATCACCATGCCCTTCGCGGCTTCCTCGGTGGCCAGGCACGCGCCGAGTGGGAAGCCCCCGCCGATGCCCTTTGCCACCGCCATCACGTCCGGCGTGATGCCGTAAAGTTCATGCGCGAACAGCTTGCCTGTCCGGCCATAGCCCGCCTGCACCTCGTCGAGCACCAGCAACAGACCGTGCTCGTCGCAGGCCTTGCGCAAGCCCTGAAGAAACTCCGGCGTTGCGGCGCGAATGCCCCCCTCGCCCTGGATCGGCTCGACCAGGAAGCCCGCCGTATGCTCGTCGATCAGCGCCAGCGCGCCGTCGAGGTCATTGAACTCAGCGTACTTGAACCCCGGCAGCAGCGGCTCGAAGCCGTCGCGCATCTTTGCCTGATTGGTGGCCGAGATCGTGCCGATGGTGCGGCCGTGGAATGCCATCGAGAAGGTAATGAGGTCGTGCCGCTCGGGGTTGCCGTTGGCGAAGTGATAGCGCCGCGCGGTCTTGATCGCGCATTCCACCGCTTCGGCGCCCGAGTTCGTGAAGAACACCGTATCGGCGAAGCTGTTGTCGACCAGTCGCTGCGCGAAATGCTCACCTTGCGGGCTACCGTAAAGGTTGCTGACGTGCATCAGCGTGGCGGCCTGATCCGCAATCGCCTGCACCAGCTTGGGATGGCCGTGCCCCAGCGCGTTGACCGCAATGCCGCTGGCGAAATCCAGGAACCGGCGCCCGTCCTCGCTGATCAGATGGCACCCCTCGCCTCGCACCGGCCGCACCCCGCAGCGGGGATAGACGGGCATCAGGGGGGTGATCGACACGAGGCGTCTCCTTGAAATAGCACGGGCGGCTCGGAAGGAGCCGCCCCACCCGACAATAAGGGGGGCACCGTGGCAGCGTCAACATGGCGAGGCGACGGGAAACTCCGGTGAGCAGCCCCATCGTCGGGACGAAAGACCCACGGGCAACGACCACGGCGATCGCGGACGTGTATGATCGATAGTGCGTCATTACACCATGAAAGGCAGTAGAAATGCCCGACACGGACACAGACTGGAAGAAGTGGGGCCGTCGCGATCCTTATTTCGGAGTTCTGAGCGACCAGCGATTCCGCCGCGTTAGCATCGATGAGCACCTCGACGAGTTTTTCGACAGCGGAACGACTTTCATCCGTCGCCGTCTCAGCGCGGCCGAGCACCATCTCGACTTCAACAGTGGCGAGGCGGCGCTTGATTTCGGATGCGGCGTCGGTCGACTTACCCTGCCGCTTGCCCGCCGGTTCAATCGGGTAACGGCGGTCGATATCTCACCCGGCATGCTCGCTGAGGCACAGCGCAACGCCAAAGCGCATGATATCGTCAACATCGAATTCGTCGAAAGCGACGACGCCTTGTCAAAGGTGAAAGGATGCTTCGACTTCATCAATTCCTACATCGTCCTTCAGCACATCCCCGTCGCCAGAGGGATGACGATCATCGACCGCCTGCTCGACCTCGTCCTGCCGGGTGGCGTTGCCGCGTTGCATGTCAGCGTGGAGCGCCGTGAGACGGCGTCACAGCGGTTAACCTATCTGGCGCAGCGCGACCTGCCGCCGATACGTCCGATCGTGAACGTTCTCCGCCGCCGACCCTTTTCCGAGCCGTTCATGCAGATGAACAAATATTCGCTGGTCGCCATCCTCGACATGGCCGCGCAAAAGGGATTTGGTCCCTGCTTAATTGAACCGGAGAATCACGGCCGCGTGCTGACGGCGAACCTGCTCTGTCGACGATCCGCCGCAAACTAAGCCGCGGAGCTTTGCTGGCGCGGCCTGTATCAACTATTTGGTCCTTCCCCGTTGCGTCGGCCGCTGCAGCCGGACGCTGCCGGCACCGAGATGGCATGGAGTTACTGAAATGGTCGCAGGTCCCTGGTCCCACGTCGCCCGTCCGGGCCTGTCCGATGACATCGATTTTGAAATCAAGGGGCAGGAGCTCCAGTTCGTCGAGATCGAGCTTGATCCGGGCGAAAGCGCCGTAGCGGAGGCCGGCGCCTTCGTGTGGAAAGACGCGTCGATCGATATGACAACCGTGTTCGGCGACGGATCGGGCGGCAGCGACGGCGGCTTCATGGGCAAGCTGCTCGGCGCGGGCAAGCGGCTGGTGACCGGGGAAAGCCTGTTCACCACCGTGTTCACCCATCGCGGCCGCGGCAAGGCACGCGTCGCCTTCGCCAGCCCGACACCGGGTTCCATCCTGCCGATCCGGCTTGCCGACGTGGGTGGCACGCTGATCTGTCAGAAGGACAGCTTTCTCGCCGCGGCCAAGGGCGTGTCGATCGGCGTCGCCTTTCAGCGCCGCATGATGACCGGCCTATTCGGCGGTGAAGGCTTTATCATGCAAAAGCTGGAAGGCGACGGCTGGGTGTTCGTGCAGATGGGCGGGACGCTGGTCGAGCGCGAGCTCCGGCCAGGCGAACAACTTCATGTCGATACAGGCTGCCTCGCCGCCTTCACGCCCTCCATCGACTTCGATCTGGAGATGGTCCGCGGTGTGAAGAGCATGTTCTTCGGCGGTGAGGGCATGTTCTTCGCCCGGCTCACCGGCCCGGGCAAGGTCTGGGTCCAGTCGCTGCCCTTCGCCCGCCTCGCAGGCCGGATGATGGCAGCCGCGAGCGGTAGCGGCGGCAACCGCGGCGAGGGTTCGGTGCTCGGCGGACTGGGCGATCTGATCGGGGGGAATGACTGAGCGTCTGCCATCCTCGTCATGCCGACCTTGTACCTGCATCCAGCCTTCCGCGGATCCCATCGACGTAGGAAATGTGGCTCCCTGAGTGCCAAGACAGGCCCGGCACGACGAACTTCCCCCTAACCCGCCGCCGCGTCAATCACTGCGGCGGTCATCCGTGAAAGGCACACCAGCTTGCCCGCGTCGTCCTCGACGCGGATCGTCCACACCTGAGTCGTCCGCCCGATCTGCTCCGCCTTGGCCGTCGCATGGACATAGCCGTCACGCGCCGCGCGGACGTGATTGGCGTTGATCTCCAACCCGACCGTTACCTTGCCCTCGGGCACTGCCATGCTGCCGGCGACCGAGGCCACGGTCTCGGCGAGCACAACAGATGCGCCACCGTGCAGGCGGCCGAACGGCTGGTGAACCTTCGGTCCGACCGGCATGCGCGCGCGCATCCAATCGTCGCCAAATTCGGTGAATTCGATGTCGAGCAGGCCGGGCAGCACGCCACTGCCCAGGGCCGTGAGCTGCGCCAGGTCGATCGGGCGGGTCCAGATCGCCGCCATCAATACGCCCTCCCGATCAGCACGCGCTCGACTGCCGGCGCGCCGGTGAAGATGCACGGCGCGCCGGGATGCCCGGTCTGCCCGGCCGGCGCGTTGCGGATCGTAAGTTTCAATGCCTTTAATCGCTCGACCACCTTGTCGAGCTCAGGCCCGGTCGGCTTCGACCAAGCGACATCGGCCCAGCCCGGCTTGGCCGCGCTGTCGGCGAACATCGTCTCGATCACGGCCCAGTCATGGACCGGCGCGATATTGCTCTTCAGTCGCGCATCGGCCTCGGCGAACAGCTGCGCCTGAATGTCGGCAAGCGTCGCCGCAACCTCGCTTACGAACGCATCGCGTGCGACGATCGCGCTGTCGAGCTTGCCATCTTCACGATACAGCCGGTCGCGCCGCACGACCGAGACGTTGCCGCCCGCCATGTCGCGGGGGCCCACCTCGACGATCACCGGCGCGCCCTTCTTCACCCAGCCCCAGCGCTTGGTGGCGGCCTTCACGGGCTTCAAGTCGAGCAAGGCGCGCACCGGCTCGCCAAGCGCGCTCTGCTTCGCCAGCTCGGCCTGCAGCGCCTTGCAGTAATCGATCAGCTCGGCGTCCTCGAGCTTGTCGCGCAGCATCGGCACGATCACCACCTGCCACGGCGCGATCCGTGGCGGAACGCGCAAGCCGTCGTCGTCGCCATGCACCATGATCACGCCGCCGATCATGCGCGTCGAGACGCCCCAGCTGGTGGTATTGGCATACTCCAGTTCACCGCTCGCGTTCTGGAACCGGATGTTCTGCGCATGCGCGAAATTGGTGCCCAGA
Source organism: Sphingomonas sp. (assembly GCA_042096015.1). Taxonomy (GTDB): domain Bacteria; phylum Pseudomonadota; class Alphaproteobacteria; order Sphingomonadales; family Sphingomonadaceae; genus Sphingomonas. Next base: position 4,198 of record JBELMF010000002.1, on the reverse strand, counting down.
AAATGACTCGTGCCCGCCTGGAGCGCCTTGCCATCCTGCATCATCGCCTCGATCGAATAGGTCGCAACGGCGCCGGGAAAGCGCTCGTTCTCCGGCTTCTCGCCTGCGATCACCGGCAACGCCAGGCAGTCTTCAGCCAGCTCGCGATACACCTCGAGCATCTTGAGCGTTTCCTCCCGCGCCTCCTCGGCGGTGGCATGGGCGGTGTGGCCCTCCTGCCACAGAAACTCCGCCGTGCGCAGGAACATGCGCGTGCGCATTTCCCAGCGCACAACATTTGCCCATTGATTGATCAGCACCGGCAGGTCGCGCCACGACTGCACCCAGCGCGCGAACGCCGTGCCGATCACCGTCTCGCTGGTCGGCCGCACGACAAGCGGCTCCTCCAGCTTTGCCTCCGGATCGGGGGTCAGTCCGCCCTTGCCGTCGCCAACCAGCCGGTGATGCGTGACGACCGCCATCTCCTTGGCGAAGCCCTCAACGTGCTCCGCCTCCTTCTCGAAATAGGAGAGCGGGATGAACAGCGGAAAGTAGCAGTTCTCATGCCCAGTCGCCTTTATGCGATCGTCGAGCAGGCGCTGGATCCGTTCCCAGATGCCATAGCCCCACGGCCGGATGACCATGCAGCCGCGCACACCCGATTCCTCGGCGAGATCGGCCTCGGTGATGACGGCCTGGTACCAGGCGGCAAAGTCCGCCTCGCGGGTGACGGGGAGCGCATGTTTGATCATGGCCGGCGGATAGCTTCTCGCGGGCCACCCCGCTAGGGCCAGGATCAATGGCACAGGATCACGTCGCTCGCGCCATCGGCGTCCGCCTTCTATCGGTCGCGCTATTCGCGACGATGAACGTCCTGATCAAACTTGCCGAGGCGCACGGCGCGGCGCTCGGCGAAATCCTGTTCTGGCGCCAGTTAGGGGCTGCGATGTTGGTGGCGAGCATCGTCAAGGCCGGACCGGGATTCGCCTCGCTCAAGACGCAGCGGTTCGGGGCGCATGTGCTGCGCTGCGCGATTGGGCTCACCGCGATGTCGCTGACGTTCTGGACGCTGTTGCTGCTGCCGCTCGCCGAAGCGACCACACTCGGCTTCTCGATGCCGATCTTTGCGACGGTGCTCGGCGCAATTGTTCTGCACGAGGCGACCGGGTGGCGGCGGTGGGCAGCGGTTCTGGCCGGATTCGTCGGCGTGATCATCGTCACGCAGCCCGGGAGCGGCCATATTCCGCCGCTCGGGATTGCGACAGGCCTCGGCGCGGCGTTCGGCACGGCCTGCATCTCAATCCTCTTGCGCACGATCGGCAAGACGGAATCGGGGCTGACGACGGTGTTCTGGTTCTCGACCCTGTCGTTGATACCGCTCAGCATCGTGTACGCCCTCAGCGCGAAGACGCATCCCCCGCTCGTCTGGGCCCTGCTGCTCGGCTTGGGGCTGCTCGGCGGGTTCGCACAGATCGCGATGACGCGGTCCTTGCAGCTCGGGGACGTCAGCCTGGTCGTGCCGATGGACTATACCGCCTTGCTCTGGGCGACATTGTTCGGAGCTTTGGTGTTCGGGACGTTGCCGGTGGCGAGCACGTGGATCGGCGCGCCGGTTATCGTCGCATCGGGGCTTTACATCGTGTGGCGCGAGCATGTGCGGCGGCGCGCCGAGACCGAACGGGTAATCGCACAGGCTTGATGACGGCGCGCGCATCGGCCACCAAGCCCATTATGCGCTTCCTTGCCCCGCTGGCCCTCGTCGCCACCGCCGCCGTTCCTGCCCCCGCGGACACCGCGTTCGAAGCAATCTGGCAGGCGGAATGGGCTTGGCGCGAGAGCGAAGGGATCGCGGACACGCCACCCGGAACCGTCGACGATCATTTGCCCGATGTATCGGCCGCGTCCCATGCGCGTCGGCTCGCATATTGGAAAAGCACGCTGGCTAAGCTCGATGCGATCGACACCAAGCGACTGTCTCCCGACACACTGACCGACTGGCAAGTCTATCGCGCGCAAATCGCCGCGCAGGTGGAGGAAGAACAGTTCCGCGAGTGGGAAAAGCCGCTCAACGGCGACAGCGCCTTCTGGACCGACCTGCACTATGCCGCGCGCCGAAGCTTCACTGGCGGTGAGGCGGACTATCGCCGCTACCTGACCTGGTTGGGCGACGTGCCGCGCTATCTGACGCAGAATGTCGATAACATGCGCGCTGGCCTGAAGCGCGGCTTCACGCCGCCAGCCGTGATCATGACCGGGCGCGACAAGGCGGTGGAGACGATCGCCACCGCCACCGATCCGACCAAGGTGGTCTACTACGAGCCCTTCGCCAAGCTGCCGGCGTCGATGCCCGCCGAGAAGCGCGCGGCCCTGCAGGCGCAGGCCCGCACGATCATCGCCGAGCAGATCATTCCGGCGCACAAGAACCTGCTCGGGTTCCTGCGCACTCAATATTGGCCGGGCCTGACCAAGCAGCTGGGTGCCTCGCACTACCCCGACGGTGCCGCCTATTACCGCAGCCGCATCCGCTATTTCACTACGCTCGACATGTCGCCGGACGCGATCCACGCGCTCGGCTTGGCGGAGATCGCCAAGATCCGCGGCGAAATGGAAGAAGCAAAAAAAACCTCGAACTTTTCCGGCGACCTGGCGGCCTTTCTCCACTTCCTGCGCACGGATCCGCAATTCTATCCCAAGACGGCGGACGAATTGATGAAGGAGGCGGCCTGGCACGCCAAGCGCTTCGACGGCATGGCGGCGAAGTGGTTCGGCCGGCTGCCGCGGCAGCGCTTCGCGATCATCGAGGTGCCGCCCGATATTGCGCCCTTCTACACCGCCGGGCGTGGCGGTCCGGGCACGTACCTCGTCAACACGTACAATCTACCGTCGCGACCGCTGTTCCAGTTGCCCGCCCTGACGCTTCACGAAAGCGCACCGGGGCACGCCTTCCAGATGCCGCTGTCGATCGAGAACAAGAACCTGAAGCCCTTCCGGCGCAACAGCTATATTTCAGCATTCGGCGAGGGTTGGGCGCTTTATACCGAGCGGCTGGGCGACGAGATGGGCTTCTACCGCACCCCTTACGAGCGGTTCGGGATGCTGTCCTACCAGGCGTGGCGGGCGGCGCGGCTGGTGATTGATACGGGCATCCACGCCAAGGGGTGGACGCGGGAACAGGCGTTGCAATATTTCCGCGAGAACACGGCGCTCAGCGAGCATGAGATCACCACTGAGGTCGACCGCTATATCGGCTGGCCTGGGCAGGCGCTGAGCTATTATCTCGGCGAACTGGCGATCATGAAGGCACGCGCCAAGGCCGAGAAGGCACTGGGCGACAAGTTCGACATCCGCCATTTCCACGACACCGTGCTGAGCATGGGCAGCGTGCCGCTGCCCGTGCTCGAGGCGCGGATCGACCGGTTCATCGCGGAGGGCGGACCCTCGCCCTATCCGGCCGACTAGGCCGCTTACTCCGCCGCCTCGCTGGCGACGACGGGCTCCTTCCACACCAGCTTGGGCTTGCGCGCCGCCAGCGTCTCGTCGAGGCGGCTGCGCGGCGCGAAGTGGGGGGCGGACTTCAGCGTGGCGTCCCCGGCCTTGGCGCGTTCAACCACCGAGCGCAGCGCGCCGATGAACTGATCGAGCGCGGCCTTCGATTCGGTTTCGGTCGGCTCGACCAGCATCGCGCCGTGGACGACGAGCGGGAAGTACATCGTCATCGGGTGAAAACCCTCGTCGATCAGCGCCTTGGCGACGTCGATCGTCGAGAAACCCTCCGGGAAGCCTTCGTCGGAGAAGATCGCCTCGTGCATGCACGGGCCGCTCTTCGCGAAGGGGGCGTCGAGCGTGTCTTCCAGCGAGCGCAGCACGTAATTGGCGTTGAGCACCGCATCCTCGGCGACCTGGCGCAGGCCGTCGGCGCCGTGGCTGAGGATGTAGGTCAGGGCGCGGGTGAACATGCCCATCTGACCGTGGAAGGCGGTCATGCGGCCGAAGCTGTCCATCCTTCCGCCAAAATGCTCGGCCGAGAACTCCTCGGCGCGCTCCTCCTCGATCAAGTGGATGTGGCCGTCCTTGGTTCGCGCCGTATAGGGCAGCGGGGCAAAGGGGCTGAGTGCCTCCGACAAGACGGTCGGGCCGGAGCCGGGGCCGCCGCCGCCGTGCGGCGTGGAGAAGGTCTTGTGCAGGTTGATGTGCATCGCATCGACGCCAAGGTCGCCGG
>JBELMF010000001.1:0-43433 GCA_042096015.1 Sphingomonas sp. | reverse complement strand
GGGATCGCCATCGACCTCTATCCCGGGGGCCCCGCATCGGAGCGCCAGGGTCACTTCCGACCGACGCAGCTCTCGGTCGAGAAGGTCGTGAGTTGTAGCCGCCAGCTGGCAGAGGTCGATCCGTCGGACCTCCTGCTGCCCGCCCACGATGGCGTCGCGCGTGTGCTGGACGATGTCGGCGACGCGCTGGGCAGTGCGGGAGAGCCTTTGGAGGATGCGTTCCGCCGCTGCAGTATCGGCCTGCTCGCGCCGAAGGAGGCGGAGGCCGGTCTGCGTGTCCATGACCATCGAGGCGATCGGCTGATTGAGTTCGTGGGCGATCGATGCCGAGAAGGCGCCGACCGTCGCGATGCGGTTGGCTCGGGCCAGTTCCTCCTGCGCGGCCGCCTGCATCTCCGCGATTCGCTCCTGCTGCGTCAGGTCGAGGTGGCTTGAGAGGTGGATGCCCTCGGCCAACCGATTGACCGTGAAGTAGACGGGAATGCTGATCCCGTGCTTGCCGACGAGCACCGTCCTGCCGTCGATGTGGTCGGTGCCGGTGAAGTACATGTCGAGTTGGCGCAGGAGCACGGCGGCGACATCCTCGGCGTTCTGTGCCGGCGGGTTCGCTACCAGGTCCGCCACGCTTTCGTAGCCCATCATTCGCGCCAGCGCCTCGTTCACGCGGGTTGTGCGGATGAGCGATAGCGTGTGGGCCAATACGTCCGGGTGTTCGGCCATGTAGCTCGGCAGGTCGGTGACGCCGGAGGCGCGCAGATCGTCGAGTATCGTCTCGGTCGCGCTGAAATCCATTTCGGCGAAAGTCATGTTGCTGACGTCGAACAGGCTCGCGTAACGGGCCTCCGTGCGCATCAGCTCGGCCGTACGCTCGGCGACGCGCTGTTCGAGCGTCTCGTTCAGCTCCTGCACCTCGCGACGGGCGTCCACGATCAACTGGATGTCGGCGGCACCGCCGAAACGTTCGATCTTCCCCGTCACCGGAGACGTGACTGGACGATCGTACAGGCGCATCCAGCGGAATGTCCCGTCCGCCTGTCGCACCCGGACCTGGGCGTCTGAGACTCCGTTGGCCGAAACGGCCGTGGCGATGCTCTCGACGAGACCGGGCAGGTCGTCGGGATGGACCATGTCCATGTAGCGACTATCGACCAGCGCCTCGTCGCGATCGAGCCCGGTCACCTCGGACCACCGCCGGTTGAAGAAGGTGACGCGCCCGTCCGAGGTGCTGCGCCAGAGGATGTAGGGCACCGAATTCGCGAAGTGGTCCACCTCGGCGCGGCTCGCCTCCAGTGCGGCGCGGGTTCGCTGAAGCTCCTCGCGTGCTACGATCTCCTCGTGGATGTCGGTGGTTCCGCCGTACCAGCAGAGCGACTCGCCATCAGGCGTCGGCACTGCGACAGGCCGGCCCTGGATCGACATCCACCGGTAGTCTCCCGCTGCGTTGCGGATCCTGACCACGACGTGGAGGTCGCTCCCGTTCTCACGCGCCTCGTCCATCGCTGCGGTGAAGCGGGGGAAGTCGTCGGGATGGTAGCGCTCGGTCCAGTTCTGGAGCCGGATCGCCTCCTCGACGCTCTGTCCCAGCAGCTCCTCATACCGCCGGTTGAAGAAGTCGATGCTCCGCTTGGCGCTGGTCTTCCACAGGATCTGAGGAACGGAGTCGGTGAAGTTCTGAAGGTCGGACCGACTTCGCTCGAGCGCGTGGCGTGCGGAGCTCAGATGCTTGCGGCTGACGAGGAGCGCGGCCGTCACGCCGATCGCGATCAGCGCGAAGGCGAGCCGCAGGATGCTGGCGATATCGGGCGCGGAGCCATGCACGACGAGCCAGGAGGTCACGGACAGGGCTCCGCACACCGCAGCCGTTCGGACGACCTCGGTGTCGCCGCCTCGTGTAGCGACGACGACGAGCGCCGCGATGTAGAGTAGGGAGATGGATACGTCGAAGTCGGCGATGCAGTCGATGGTGAAGATCGTCGCTGCGATCGCCACCGCGCCCAGGCGCGTCGCCTGCTTCCGCCAATCCGTCGTCATGCAGCCCCGCCCGCCCATCGATCACGCTTGTCCATGCGCAGCCCCCGTCCGCCAACCCACCCACTACCAAGGTACATATCGCCCGATGCCTTCCCAGTCGCCAGTTGACGCGAAAGGAGAAGAACATGGACAGCCATCGCACCGCGCCGACCCTGAATGTTACCGCCGGTGAGGATACGTTCGCGTACCGGCGCTTCGGGCGCGAAGGCACACGGCCCATCGTCCTGCTCCAGCACTTCACCGGCGGCATGGATCATTGGGATCCGCTCCTGACGGACGGGTTGGCGAAGGGCCGCGAAGTGATCCTCGTCGACGTTCCCGGTATTGGCGGGTCGACGGGCGCCACGCCGCAGACGATCGAGGGCATGGCGGCCACCATCCTCGCGTTCGTGGACGCGATCGGACTTGAAACGTTCGATCTGCTGGGGTTCTCGATCGGCGGGATGGTCGCGCAGGCGTTCGCCAAGGCCAACTCCGCAAGGCTCGGTCGCCTGATCCTCTGCGGTACCAGCCCGCGAGGTGGTGAACCCTCTCCCTACATCGACGAGGTGCGCAAGCGTGCCACCGGCAGCGCCAGCCAGGACGACTTCGTGTGGCTGTTCTTCGGACATTCGGAGACCGGCCGGGCGGCGGGCCGCGCCTTTTGGGAACGACGCATGGCTCGTACCGAAGACAGGGATCCACCGACGGCGCAGGCGGGGATCATGGCGCAGGCGCTGGCCGGGCGCGATTGGGCGGAGCCGCATGGCGAGCGCTTCGCGGATCTCGCGGCGATCACCGTTCCCACCCTGGTCGTGAACGGAACGCGCGACGTGATGCTGCCGACGGTGAACTCGTTCCATCTTCAGCAGCACATCCCCGATGCCCAGTTGATCATCTATCCGGATGCGGGTCACGCGGCGCAGTTCCAGCACCCGGAGCTCTTCCTCGAGCACGCGCGCCTTTTCCTCGACGCCTAGTCGACGACGCGGGAACGGACGAGGCTGTCCTCCAGCTCGCTGACGCGCTGGTTGCCGAGCGTCAGGCCGCCGAGTTCCGCCAGTGCCGCGGCACCGACGCGCTCCTCGCAGTCCCGGCGCACGATCACCGTCGCCTGGTCGGTGCCGCCGAGCAGGCCGGCCGGCTCCGCCAGTTCGCGGATGCGGTGGCGCGCGTGCAGGTACTGCGGGTGCCACAGCGGCAGGACGACCCAGCGGCCCTCCGCCACCGCCGCCTCGAAACGATCGAAGCACTGCGCCTCCGTGCCGGTTTCGAAGTGGTAGCCCGCATCCGCCAGGCCGTAATGCTCGACGATCGTGCGCGAGAAGCGGCTGATTCCGGCACCAGGATTTATGCCCTGGATCAGCCGGCCCATGCGCGACAGCGCCGGCTCCCGAAGCAGGTCCGATACCGATGCGACCTCGTCCGGGACGTAGTCGGGCACGCCCCAGATGCAGTAGGGCTCGTAGAGGACGGTGACCTTACGGACGTCGTTCTCGAAGGGCGCGAGATAGGCGCCGTGGCTCGCGGGGAGCCAGGCCGAGACAAGGACATCGATCTCGGCCCGCCCCATGCGGCGGAACATCTCCTCGTGCGGGGCTGCCGAGCGCTCGATCGTGTGGCCGTGCCGCCGGAGCACGGCCTCGACCTCGAGCGCACTCGCATCGTGGAAACCCAGGTCGATGTGTCCGACGCGAATGGTGCTCATCGTTTCGTCTCCAACGTGAGAAGGGTGATCGGCCAGCGCGTCTGCGACACCCCGCGGTGAAAAAGGGCCACCCGGTCCATCTGCGCGACGGGAAGCCACAGGCGACCGTCCGGCGCTAGGAAGGGCGCGTCGACCCAGTGCAGGGCGGGATCGCTGGCCAGCGTCTCGATGCGGCCGTCCGGTCGGCGGACCTTGACGCTGTCGGTCGCGAGTTCGGTGAAGTAGAGGCTGCCGTCCGCGCCCATCGCCGTGCCGCCCACGGGCGGAAGGTCCGCCCATGGCTCGACGGCGGCGGCCAGGACATAGGGCGCGACCGAGGGGTCGTCGAGCAGGCGGGTCGGCACGCGGGACCATGGCCCTTCGAGGGGGCCGAAGAACAGCCATGCGCCATCGGAACTGACCTCGAGCGGATCGGAATGCACCTTCAGCGGGGACCCGCCCGGTGCGGTAACGGCACGGCCGTCGAGCACGATCGGTCAATCGTCGCGCGCGGTGGCGGCGGGATGACCGTCGAGCACTCGACGGCCCGTGCCGGTCACCAGGTCGACAACGATGATCCCGGGCTTGCCCGCGTCGGTCAGATAGGCGTGGCTCCCGTTGAAGCGGATGTCGTCGACATAGCTGCCGGGCGGGGCGAGCCCGGGTCCCAGCGGAACGACTCTGTCGACGCGGTCGGTGGCCGGATCGATGCGCACGAGCTTGGCACCGCCCGGCAAGGGGTTGCCGCCAAACGCGGGCGAACCGGTGTCCACGATCCACAACCCTCCCTGCGGTCGAGATGGATGGCGTTTATGTTGATGAAGGCGGCGCCGTTCGACGAGCCCGGCCTCCAATCGTTCCAGCCGGCATCGGGATAGGGGCGGGGATTGCCCGATGCGTCGAGCACCGCCAGCTGCGGTCCCCGGCTCCCGGTCCAGCGCGGGCCGGCCACGAAGACGCGGCTTCCCTGCACGGCGACGGCGTTCCAGATCATCGCCTTGCTCTGCGCGACTGGTACGGGTGCGCTCGAAGCGGTGCCCTGTGCCAGCCCGGGCGAGGCGGTCAGCATGGCGGCGATGGTCAGCAGGCGGTTCGATCGTGGCATGACGGGTCCTCCGCCTGGATTATGACCCTTCGCCACGTCTCTGTGACCGGCCGAACACGTATGGCCGCCATACGCGCGCGCATGGGTGCGTGGGCTCCCATACCTACCAACGGACGGGATGGGCCTACCTCCGAACGGCTGTCCCGAATGGTCGCGAGGAGCCAATCTTTCGTTCGACCGGGCCGGCTTGTCCCCTCCCCCTGACGCTGCACCTGCCCCCCTGCAGCGCCGGCCCGGCACCCTCGAGATGGAAGCTGGCAATGATCGTCCAAGGCAGACCGCTTCCAGACCCTCTTCTCCGCTGCGTGACGGACGCCTCGGGCCTGCTGGCGCTGCTTCTCGCGTGCTGGCTGCGGGTTCTATGAGGACGAGCGGCTCAGGCCTCCACAAGCTCCCGGTCGGTTCCGGCGCGCGCCGCGCGCCGCAGGACCTGCGGCGGCTGGCCGTAGGCGCGCAGAAAGGCGCGACGCATCCGGTCGCGGTCCGCAAAGCCGGTCTGCCGGGCGACCGTGTCGATCGGGTGGTTGCTGTCCTCCATCAGCGTGCGCGCCGCCTCCAGCCGGAGGTTCTCGATCGCCTTGGCAGGCGACTGCCCGGTCTCGGCCTGGAACGCGCGGCTGAACTGGCGCGGGGAGAGGTGGGCGACCTCGGCAAGGTCCTCGACCGAGAGGCGCGTGGTGAGATTGCGGCGGGCGAAGGTGAGCACCGCCTGCATGCTGTCGCTCTTCGGCTCCAGCTCCAGCAGCGTCGAGAACTGCGACTGCCCGCCGCTGCGGCGATGATAGACGACCAGCTTGCGCGCGACGTGGCGGGCGGCCTCGATGCCGAGATCCTCCTCCACCAGCGCCAGCGCCAGGTCGATGCCGGCGGTCATGCCCGCCGAGGTCCATACGGGTCCGTCGGCGATGAAGATGCGATCCTCCTCCACCTTCACCCGCGGGAAGCGCTCGGCCATGCCGCGCGCATACATCCAGTGGGTGGTGGCGCGCCGACCGTCGAGCAGGCCTGCCTCGGCGAGGACCAGCGCGCCGATGCAGGGCGCCGCGATGCGGCGGGAGAAGGTGGGCGCGCGGCGGACGAAGGCGACCACCTCGGGCGTCGCATCCTCCATGCTGCCGCCGACCACCAGCAGGTCGAGCGGATCGCCGGAGAAGGCAACGGTCATCACTTCGAATCCCACGGAGGTTCGAACGGGGCCGCCTTCCTCGGAGAGCATGCGCACGTCGTAGACCGGCTCCCCTGCCTGCAGGTTCGCGATCTCGAACACCGTCGAGACCGCCAGGCTCATCGGCGAGTAGCCGGGGTGGAGGATGAAACCGACCTTGCGCACCTGACCTCCGAATGTCCAGATATGCCGTTTCTATGTCATTTCGGACACGACGCGGCAAGCCTAGATCCAGCCTCACCGCATCGGGCGGCAGAAGGAAGTTTACGATGAGCAAGATGGGAACCGCGCTGGTGACTGGCGCCTCAAGCGGGATCGGCGCGATCTACGCGGATCGGCTGGCCAGGCGTGGTCACGACCTGATCCTGGTCGCGCGCAATACCGATCGGCTGCAGGCGGTCGCGCAACGCATCACCGACGACACCGGTCGATCCGTCAACGTGCTGACCGCCGACCTTTCCGATGCCGACGACCTGTTCCGCGTCGAGCGGGTGCTGCGCGACAATGCCGCCATCACCATGCTCGTCAACAATGCAGGGTTCGGCGGCGTCACGCCGCTGCTGGGCAGCGACGTCGAGCGCATGGAGCTGATGGTGGACCTCAACGTCACCGCGCTGATGCGCCTCACCTACGCCGCCGCACCGGGGTTCGCGGCGCGGGGCACGGGCACGATCGTCAACATCTCGTCGATCGTGGCGATCGGCCCCGAGATCCTGAACGGCGTGTACGGCGGCACCAAGGCGTTCGTCCTGGCCTTCACCCAGTCGCTGCACCACGAGCTGGCGGACAAGGGCGTTCGGGTCCAGGCCGTCCTTCCCGGCGGCACCGCGACCGAGTTCTGGGACATCGCCGGCTTCGGCGCATATGCCGACAGCCCCCTGGTCATGCCGGCCGACCAGATGGTGGATGCGGCGCTGGCCGGGCTCGATCAGGGCGAGGTGGTGACGATCCCGCCGCTGCAGGATGGCGCGCTGTGGGACGATTATGAGGCGCTGCGCCGCCGCATCACCAGCGACCTCGGCCATGCCCGCCCCGGCGCCCGCTATCTCGCAGCCGTGGCCTGAGCGGCACGCACGACAACCGATCCTCACATCTCAACATAGGAGAAGCGTCATGCAACTGACCGACAACACCATCTTCATCACCGGCGCGACCTCGGGGATCGGGCGCGCGCTCGCCGAGCGCTTCCACGCGCTCGGCAACCAGGTCATCATCGCGGGCCGGCGCCAGGCGCTGCTCGATGAGGTCACGGCGGCGAACCCCGGCATGGCGGCGATCCGGCTCGACATCGCGGACGCCGCCAGCATCGACGCGGCGGCGGCCGAGCTGAAGAGCCGCTTTCCGAAGCTCAACGTCCTCATCAACAACGCCGGCATCATGCCGTTCGACGACCCCTCGACCGAGATCGACGATGCCGTGAGCCAAGCGATCCTGACGACGAACCTGCTCGGTCCGATCCGCATGACGTCGGCGCTCATCGAGCATCTGAAGGCGCAGCCGCGCAGCACGATCATCAACAACACTTCGGTGCTCGCCTACGTGCCGCTCGCCACCAACGCGGTGTATTCGGCCAGCAAGGCCGCGCTCCACACCTACACGCTGTCGCAGCGCTTCATGCTGCGGGACACCTCGGTCCGCGTCCAGGAGATCGCGCCGCCGTGGGTGGACACCGATCTCGTCGGCAAGAGCGGTGACCCGCGCGCCATGCCGCTCGACGCCTTCATCGAGGAGACCATGGCGAAGCTGGCGGGCGACGATGAGGAGATCATCGTCGACGCCATCAAGGCGTTCCGCGACAATCCGGGTGCAAATGAGCACGAAGTCGTGAACGGCTTCAACGCCGCAATGGCGGAAGAGCCGATCCCGGTGCCGCTCGCGGCCTGACCGTGCTTCCGGTCTCCGGAGCCGACGCTCCGGAGACCGGCGCATGCCGGACAGCGAGGATGGCCATGAAGGCACACTTCCGGGCGCACCGGATCACCGGGCCGGCGGTCACGCTGGCAACGTGGATCATGCTCTATGCGGCCGCTCTCACGGTCATCGAGGACCGACCCATCGCGGCGATCCTTGCCGGCCTGGGGTCGCTCCTGCCCGCGTCGGTGCTGCTTCGCGCCGAGGAGCGCAGCGGCCGGAAGCCCTGAGAGGGCCATGCGCACCCGCATGGCACGTATGCGAACTTCGGCATGGAGACGCCGAGGCGGAATGGCCAGATCCGATTGGCAGCAAGGAGCGCGACGGATGATCGACCTGAAAGATACCCGCGTCCTGGTGGTGGGCGGCAGCAGCGGCATTGGCAGGGCCACTGCTGCGCGGTTCCGGCAGGCCGGCGCCGATGTGCTGATCTGCGCGCGCGATGAGGGTCGGCTGGCGGAGGCTGCGCGCGATCTTGGCGTGCGGTGCACGGTGCTCGACACCGGCGACGCCGCGGCCGTGGACGCGTTGTTCGCCCGCGAGGCGCCCTTCGATCACGTCGTTGTCTCGGCGGCCCGGACGAAGAGCGGGCCGGTGGGAGCGCTGGCGCTGGATGATGCCAAGGCGTCCTTCGAGAGCAAGTTCTGGGGAGCCTACCGGATCGGGCGCGCGGCCCGGATCGCGGATGCAGGCTCGCTGACCTTCGTCTCCGGCTTCCTGTCGCATCGGCCCAGCGCCGCTTCCGTGCTGCAGGGCGCCATCAACGCCGCGCTGGAGGCGCTCGCGCGAGGGCTGGCGCTGGAACGCGCGCCAGTCCGGGTGAACACCGTTTCGCCGGGCCTGATCGACACGCCGCTCTACGCCGGAATGGCAGACGCGGACCGGGCCGCGATGTTCGAGCGGTCCGCGGCGCGTCTGCCTGCACGGCGCGTCTGCCTGCACGGCGCGTCGGCAGCCCGGACGACATCGCCGCCGCGATCCTGCTTCTCGCCACCAACCCCTTCGCGACCGGCGCGACCTTGACGGTCGACGGCGGCGCGACGATCGCCTGAGGAGCGAAGAACGACATGAGAGTTCCGGCATTGATCGCGTTTGCTCTCGTCGCGTCGGCGGCACCGGGCCAGGCGCAACGGCTCGGGGATGCCGCCGCCATCGCGGCGACCCGGCCGCAGGAGCAGATCATCGCGCGCGACCTTCCGGCCGGCCGCATCGCGGCGCTGCTTGCGCCTGTGGACGCCTTCTATGGCTTCTGGGCGAACGGGAGCCCTGCGCTCCTCGCGCGCGCGATCGGTGCCGACTTCGTCGACCACACGCTCCCGCCCGGCCGGCCGCAAGGGCCGGCAGGCCCGGCTGCGGCGTCGAAGGCCTTTCTCGGCGCCGTGCCGGACTTGAAAGTCACGGTGGTCCAGCGGCTGATCGTTGCCGATCGGGTCGTCTCGCACCTGCGGTTCACCGGGCATTTCACCGGGTTCTTCGCGGGCCGTGCGGGGCAGGGACAGCCGGTCGATTTCATCGCCACCGACATCGTGCGCGTGCGCGACGGGCGGATCACGGACAACTGGCACCTGGAGGACAATCTGACCTTCCTCCAGCAGATCGAGGTGGTGCCGAGATGAGCCGCACACCGCTTCCGTCCGGCAGCGTCGAAGCGGCTCTCGCGCGGCTCGGTCTTGCACTGCCCGCGGCGCCGGCGGGGGTGGCGGACTATGACGCATACTCGGTGGTCGGGAACATGGTCTACACGTCGGGCCAGCTGCCCTGGGCCGCGGACGGCACGCTGGCCTACAAGGGGAAGATCGGTGCCGCGCTGACACCGCAGCAGGGTTACGACGCCTGTCGTCTCTCGGCGTTGTACGGGTTGGCGCAGATCGCCGCGGCGGCTGGATCGCCGGACCGCATCGTCCGCCTCGTGAGGGTGGAGGGCGTCCTGAACGTCGCGCCCGGCTTCACCGACACGCCTGAGGTGCTGGACGGAGCATCGAACCTGCTGAACACGGTGCTGGGTGAACGCGGCCGCCATTCGCGCGCCATCGCGACCAACCCCGAGATGCCGCGCGACTGCGCCTGCCTCGTCTATCTCTGGGCGGAGATCCTCTGATGCCCCTCGTCAGCGTGAAGGCGCACGACTTCGACGATGCCCCGGACGACTGGCCGGTCGAAGCGCGCGCGGAGCTCGAAGCCAAATGGTTCAACGGCCGCGTGGGGCAGCAGCTCGTATCCGAGACGGACCTCGTCCGGGTCTGGATGATGCATCTCGAGCCTGGCGAACGCATGCCCTTCCATCGCCACGTGCTGAACTACTTCTGGACGGCGCTGCTGCCCGGCCGGGCACGCTCGCGCTACGGCGACGGTAGCCTCCGGCTCTACGAATATCATCGGGGCGAGACCCTCCACCTCGACTTCCCCGGCGGCTCGGCGATGGTCCACGACCTCACGAACATCGGCAGTGCGCCCATAGCGTTCGTCACGGTCGAGTTCCTCGACAGCCCCAACCGCCCGCTGCCCGTCTGAAAGGCCACCATGTTCCGAATCTTTCCGCTGCTCGCCACCGCTGCGAGCCTGACGGGCGCTCCCGCCCTTGCACAGACCTCGTCGCCCCGGGTCGAGGTCGTCGCCGACCTGCGCGGCGCGATGCCGACCGGGGTGACGGTGGCGCCGAACGGGCGCATCTTCCTCAACTATCCGCAATGGGGCGACAGGCCGCCGTTCACGGTCGGGGAACTGAAGAACGGCAAGGTCACGGCCTATCCGGACGCGCGCGTCAACGACGTGGCGAAGGGCGGGCCGGCGGAGCACTTCATCAGCGTGCAGAGCGTGGTGGTGGACGCTGCCAACCGGCTGTGGGTGCTGGACACCGCCGCGCCGGGCTTCGCTGCGCCGACCGCCGGCGGCGCCAAGCTGGTGGCCATCGACCTCGCCACCGACAAGGTTGTGCGGACGCTCGTGCTCGGGCCCGACGTGGTCCTCCCCACGACCTATCTGAACGACGTCCGCTTCGACCTGCGGCAGGGGGAGGGCGGCGTCGCCTACATCACCGACAGCTCGATCAAGGGGCCGGGCGGCATCATCGTCGTCGACCTTGCGAGCGGCAGGGCCATGCGCCGGCTGTCCGGCCATCCAACCACCATGCCGGATCCAGGCTTCACGCCGGTTATCGAGGGGCAGACGCTGATGAACCGGCCGGCCGGCGGCAAGCCGACGCCGTGGCTGGTCGCGACCGACGGCATCGCCATCTCTCCCGACGGCGGAACGCTGTACTACTGCGCCCTGTCCAGCCGGCACTTCTACTCCGTCCCCACCGCTCTGCTGCGCGATCCGGCGGTCTCCGACACCGAGATCGCGGCTGCGGTCAGGGATCTCGATCCGAAGGCACCGTCCGATGGATTGGCCGAGGACGATGCCGGCAACATCTACGCAGGCGACTACGAGAATGGCGCGGTCCGCCGCTTCTCGGACGGGAAGTGGGAGACGATCGCCCGCGATCCGCGCATCCTCTGGCCGGACACGCTTTCCGTCGGGGCGGACCGCAACCTCTATTTCACGGCCAACCAGCTCCATCGGCAGGCAGGCTTTCACCAGGGCGAGGATCTTCGGCGGCAGCCCTATCAGTTGCTGCGCGTCGCGATCGGCCACGGCCCCGTTCTTCTCAAGTGAGGCAGACCCATGACTGACGACCGACAGATCCAGCTCATCGCGCATCTCGTCGCGCGCCCGGGGAGGGAGCAGGCGCTGATCGACGCCGTGCTCGCGATCGTGCCGGCGGTGCGTGGAGAGCCGGGCTGCATCGCCTATGTTCCCCATGTCAGCCGGGAGCGCCCCGGCACCGTGGTGATGTACGAGGTGTGGGCCGATCAGGCCGCGCTGGATGCACATGCAAAGGCACCCAGCCTGTCCGGGCTTGCCGCGCGCTTCGATGAACTGCTGGGCGAGCCGTTGCGGCTCGAACCTCTCCGTCGCCTGGTCTGAGGAGCGATTAGGATGACGCAACGAATCGCTCTGGTCGCCGGTGCCCGCGGCATCATCGGCAAGGCGCTCGTCGAGGAAATTCTCGAACGCCCCGACTGGCACGTCCGCGGTCTCTCCCGCACGCCCGCAGGCGCGGCCGAGAGCATCGCCGCAGATCTACGCGATCCTGCAGCGACCCGCGTGGCGCTCGAAGCGGCACGCGATACCACCCACCTGTTCTACGCCGCCTACGCGCCGGGCGGCGATCTCGCGGCGGAGGATGCGGCGAACGGCGCGATGCTCCGCAACCTGCTGGACGGGCTGAAGGCGGTCGGTGCGCCGCTGGAACGGGTGGTGCTCTACCAAGGGGCCAAGATCTACGGTGTGCATCTCGGGCCCGTCGCCTCGCCCTTCTACGAGGACGACAACCCGCCGCATCTGGGACCGAACTTCTACCAGACCCAGGCCGCAGAGCTGGTGCGGAGAGAGGGCGATGGCGGGCCGGACTGGACGATCCTGAGGCCCGACGTCGTGGTAGGGGATGCTGCCGGCAATGCCATGAACATCGCAACGGTGATCGGCGCCTATGCCGCCTTGTGCCGGGAGCAGGGGGCCGCGTTCCGCTTTCCGGGAACCGAACGCGTGTATCGCCACGTTCTCGCGCAAGTCACCGACGCCCGCGCGCTCGCCCGTGCCAGCCTGTGGGCGGCGACCGCGGCAGCCGCGAAGGGAGAGGCCTTCAACTACGTCCATGAGCCGTTCCGGTGGGAGCGGGTGTGGATACGCCTGGCCCGGGCCCTTGACCTTCCCGTGGGACCACCCCTGCCGATCACGCTGGCCCGGCACATGCCGCTGCAGCGACCGGCGTGGGAGCGCCTCACGGCTTCACAGCACCTTTCCCTTGCCTACGAGGAGGCCATTGGCTGGGGCTTCGGCGATTTCGTCTTCGGGGCGGAGTTCGACGTCGTGTCGGACATGGGCAAGATCCGGCGCGCGGGCTTCACGGAGACGGTCGACTCCGTCGAGGCTCTCGTCGATGCGATCCGCCGGCAGCAGGCCGCCGGGACCATCCCGCGATGAAGTTCGTTCTGTCTCGCACCGCCCTGAAGGCAGGCGGCGGCCTGTTGCTTGTGGCGCTGTCGCCCGCGAGTGACGGCATCGCCATGGCCCAGGTCGCCCCGTCGATGGAGGATGCACCGGCCGTGGTCGATGCCCCCGGTAAGGGCGTGATCCCGATCATCAGCGGCCACACGGCGGCGCTGCCGATCCTGTACGCACTCGACCGGCAGCCGGCCGAGCAGATCAACCCGCTGGTGCAGCGCCAGTATCTGAGCGGGGCGCAGTCGACGTTCGTGAAATGGACGGTGAAGGCCGGCGGCGTTTTTCCGCTCCATCACCATGCCAACGAACAGATCACCTGGATCGTGGCGGGCAGATGCGACGTCTTCTCGCAGGGCAGGAGGTTCACGATGACTGCCGGCACCATCCTCGTGATCCCGCCCAACGTGCCGCACGAGTTCCACTGTCCCGTGGACACGATCGACATCGACTTCTTCGCGCCGGGTCGACAGGACTGGGCGGACGGCGCGCCGTCGGTGGCGGCATCTCGAAAGTAGGCACTGGCGGCCGGGGCTGTCGCTCCGGCCGCCGTCGTCGGTCAGCCTTCCGCCGATGCGGCGAACGCATCCGTCGCGAGTGTCGGGTGGACGAGCCCGGCGTGCGCGGGCGCTGGCGGGGCTTAGCGCTCGAACGGGACCGGAGAGGTCACGGGCAGCAACCCTCTTGGTCGCGCGACGGGCGCTGGGCGACGCCCGCCAAGCCTCAGTTGGAGCGGCTGCCTTCCAGATAGGATATGTCGCTTTTATCAAAATCGGTCGATCGGCTGACCGCGACCCATTCGTCGGCCGCCTTGCGACGAGCCTCCTCGGCGATCGCGAGCACGTGCAGTGCATCGCTGCCGAGCACCAGATGGGCGGGCAGATCATTCCGGCGCGTCAGATCGAGGATGACCTTTGCGATCTTGGCGGGATCTCCGACTTCGTTCCCGACGAATCGGGGCATCATGTCGAGGAAGGCTCCGACGGACGGCGCATAGTCGGGCAGGAGGTCAATCGCCGCCCCGTTGGCGGTCGCGCCCCAGTCCGTTCGCATGCCGCCGGGTTCCAGCGACACCATGTGGACGCCGAAAGCGGCGATCTCCTGGGACACCGACTCCGTGAACCCACCGACGGCCCATTTGGCAGCCTGATAGGCGCTCAACCCCGGCGCGCCGGCACGCCCGCCGACCGACGACACGTTTATGATGTGGCCGGCACGCTGCTTCCGCATGGCGGGCAGGGCCGCTCGGGTGAGATTCACCACACCGAACAGGTTGGTCTCGATCTGATCGCGGAAGCTCAAATCGGTCGTCTGTTCGAACGGTGCGATGAGGCCGTAGCCGGCGTTGTTCACGAGCACGTCGAGCCTGCCGAACGCGTCGATTGCCGCGGCGACGCAGGATTGGGCCTGGGCGGCATCGGTGACATCCAGCCGGCCGACGCGAAGCCTGCCGGGATGGATGCTGGCGAGATCGTACAGAGAGCGTTCGTCGCGCGCGGTGGCGAAGACGTTTTCCCCCGCCGCCAGAGCGCGCTCGACGATGGCGCGGCCAAGTCCCTTGGAACTGCCGGTGACGAGCCAGTTCTTCATCTGGGGAGGCTCCTGTCAGAGTTCGCCGGACGCCGAGAAGGCGTCCATCGCGCGGGTGGAATAGACAAGGCCCGCGCCGGCGTTGAGGGCGATGGCGACGCCCAGCGCCTCGGCGAGCTCCTCCTCGGTGGCACCCGCATCGCGTGCCGCCTTCGTGTGCACGGTGATGCACCCGTCGCACCGCAGGGTGATCGCGCAGGCGATCGCGATCAGCTCGCGGGTCTTCGCGTCGAGGTGTCCCGTCTTCGCGCCCGCGCCGCTCAGCGTCGCATAGCCGCGGGTGGTGTCAGGGGTCAGTTTGCCGAGGCCGCCCACGCCGGCAAGAACCTGGTCGCGATATCCGTTCCAGTCCATCATGTGCATCGGTGGTACTCCTTCTCTTGGATCATTCCTCGCGCATCCGCTTGACGTGGGCGGCGGTCACGCGTGAGGGCTTCGCCCCGAAGCGGGCGGTGATGTAGTTGGCGACGGCCGCGATCTCCGCGTCGGTATAGGCGCCGCGGAAGGCAGGCATGTAGGCTCTGGCATGTTCGGGCGAGCCGCCGGTGCCGTTCAGGATCATCATGGCGACGTTCGCCGCCGTCGCGTCGTTGACCGCGCGGTTGCCCGTCAGCTGCTGGTCGGCGGTGATCGCGCCGCGTCCGCTCCAGGCGTGGCAGCTCGCGCAGGCGCCCTCGAAGATGCGCTTGCCCAGCTCGTTGCCCATCGGGCCCGCCGAGGCGACCGCCGGTGCGGGGCCCGCCATCTTCGGCGATGCCTTGGTCCGGACAGCGGGGACGGTGCGCAGGTAGGCGACCATCGCCTGGATGTCCGATGGCGACATCCTGCTGGTGCTGAGCTCGACCGCCTCGGCCATCGGTCCGGAGGCGACGCCGCGACCGGGCGCGTGTCCCTTGGCGAGATACTGCGCGACTTCCGCGTCCGACCATTCGCCAATGCCGCTGAGACGGTCTCCGGTGATGTTGTAGGCGTTCCAGCCCTCGGCCTGGCCGCCGGCGAACTTGCGGCGCGTATCCATCGCCTGCATCAGCGTGCGCGGGGTGTGGCACTCGCCGCAGTGGCCGGCGGCCTCCACGAGGTAGGCGCCGCGATTCCAGGTCGGGCTGCGTTCCGCAATCGGCTCGAAGCGCTTGCCCGGATTGAAGAAGGCGCCCCACACCGACATCAGCCAGCGCTGGTTGAACGGAAAGGCGAAGGTGTTCGGCAGGTTGCGCTGACTCACCGCCGGCAGCGATGCGAGGTAGCGCCGGATGGACAGGACGTCGTCGTCGGTCAGCAACGTGTAGGAGGCGTAGGGGAAGGCCGGATAGAGCCGCTCCCCGCCGCGCCTGATCCCGTTGTGCACCGCACGGAGGAACTCGGCGTCGGTCCAGGCGCCGATGCCGGTGACCCGGTCGGGTGTGATGTTCGGCGTGTAGATGGTGCCGAACGGGAGCTTGAACGGCCGCCCTCCGGCGAACGGCCGGCCACCCTTCGCCGTGTGGCAGGCGGCGCAGTCCGCGGCTTCGGTGAGGTAGCGCCCCTTGGTGAGCGGGTCCGCGCCGGCGAGTTCCTGCGGAACGCCGCCGACCGGCGGGCCGGCATAGTCCGCGAGCGCGACGCGGGTCCCCCCTGCGAACGCCAGGGCGTCGGGCAGGAGCAGGAGCCGCCAGGCGAGCACGCCGCCGAAGACGAGCGCGGCGGCGAGGAAGGCCAGCCGGCTCGAACCCGGCCGGGTCATGCGTCGGCTCCCTTGGCGAGCAGGGCGGTGTCGATCGGCATCCGGGTGAGGTGCACGCCCGTGGCGGCGTAGATCGCGTTCGCGACGGCGGCCTGGACCGAGACGGTGCCGGGTTCGCCGATGCCGCCGGGGACCTCCGCGTTACGGACGACATGGACCTCGATCCTCGGCGCCTCGTCCATGCGGACGACGCGATAGTCGTGGAAGTTACTCTGCTCCGTCCGGCCGTTCGCGATCGTGATCCGGCCGTGCAGCGCCGCCGAGAGACCGAAGACGAGTCCGCCCTGGATCTGCGAGACGATGCCGTCGGGGTTGACGGGCGTGCCGCAGTCCACGGCTGTCGTCATGCGCAGCACCCGCACAGCGCCGTCATCGCCGACCGCGACCTCAGCGACGGTGCAGAGGTAGGTGCCGAAGGCGTATTGCAGGCTGATCCCGCGGCCGTGCCGCGGCGGCAGCGGGGCACCCCAATCGGCCTTGGCTGCCGCGATGTCGAGCACCGCGCGGGCGCGCTGGTGCTTGCCGATCAGGCTGCGGCGGAACTCTAGCGGTTCGCGACCGGCTTCGCGTGCGACGCGGTCGACGAAGCTCTCGGTCGCAAAGACGTTCATGTTCGGACCGACGCCGCGCCAGAACGCAGTGGTGATCCCGCGCGGTTCGTGGCGCACCCAAGTGACGTAGGATGCGGGGAAGTCGTATGGCGTCTCGGCAGCGCCGTCGACCGCGTCCATGTCGATCTTCCCGTCGAAGGCGGGCGGCAGCCAGCGGCCGACGACCGTGGGTCCTGCGACCTTGTGCCCCCAGGCGACGGGCTTGCCGTCCTCCACCCGCGCGCGCATCCAGGAGCCGTAGACCGAGCGGTAGGGCGCGCGGGCGATGTCCTCCTCGCGCGACCAGACGACCTTCACCGGGCCATCGACATGGGCGGCGATGCGGACGGCCTTGCGGATGCCATCGACCTCCAGCCGGCGGCCGAAGCCGCCGCCGATCAGATGGTTGTGGACGATGACCTGCTCGGGCGCGAGGCCAGCCTCCTCGGCGGCGGCGCGCTGCGCCATGGTCATGACCTGCGTGCCGACCCAGACCTCGCAACGTCCCGGCGTGACGTGGACCGTGCAGTTCATCGGCTCCATCGGCGCGTGCGCGAGGAGTGGCAGTTCGTAGAACTCGGTCAGGACGTCGTCGCCGTCCAGCTTCGGCCCGGCGCCGGTGTCCACGGCGACCGTGCCTTCGGAACGACCCGCATCCTGGAGCGCGTCGCGCAAGGTCCGGGTGGAGAGGGCGCCGAACGCGCCATCGTGCCACTCAACCTCCAGCGCCGCCAGCGCGCGCATCGCCGCCCAGCTCGTCTCGCCGACGACCGCGACGAGATCATCGAGGACGATGACCTGCCGCACGCCGGGAAGACCGCGCGCCTGCGTGTCGTCCACCTTAGCAACCTTGCCGCCGGTGACCGGCGCGCACAGGAGGCTGGCGAAACGGACCCCCTCGGGCATGGCGTCGATGCCGTAGCGGAGCGATCCGTCCGTCTTCGCTGGCGTGTCCAGGCGATGTTGGGAGCGGCCGATCAGGCGGAACTGCTGAGGGCTCTTGAGCTCGGGCTTGGCGGGCGGCGTCTCGCGCATCGCGGCGGCGGCGAGGGATCCGTATCCCGCGCGACGCCCGCTCGCGTCGTGGATGACCTCGCCTCCTCGCGTGCGGCAGGTGGCCGGATCGACGCGCCAGCGCCGCGCGGCGGCGGACACCAGCATCGCCCTCGCACTGGCGCCGGCAGTGCGCAGGGGCAGCCAATAGCCGCGCATCGATGTGGAGCCGCCGGTCGCCTGCACCTTGAAGACCGGATTGCCGTAGAGGGCATCGCTGGCCGGGGCGGCCTCCAACGTCACGCCTTCGAGCGGCAGGTCCAGCTCCTCGGCGATCAGCATCGACAGGCCCGTGTAGATCCCCTGGCCCATCTCGGTCTGCGGCATGATGAGCGTGGCCCGGCCGTCGCGCGCGATGCGGATGAAGGCGTCCGGGGCGAAGGCCGCGCGTGACGGATCCGGCACCGCGGCGATGCTGGCGGTCCGCAGGTTGACGCCCAGGAGGAGCATGGCCCCGCCGATCGCACCGGCGCGTAGCGCGTCGCGGCGGGTGAGCGCGGCCTTAGCCACGGGTGGCGGCCCGCTTGATGCCTTCGCGGATGCGCACGTAGGTGCCGCAGCGGCAGATGTTCCCCGACATCGCAGCGTCGATGGCTGCATCGTCCGGCGCCGGGTTCGCCGCCAGGAGCGCAGCCGCCGCCATGATCTGGCCCGACTGGCAGTAGCCGCACTGGATGACCTCCAGGTCGAGCCACGCCCGTTGCACCCGCGAACCGACGTCGGATCCGCCCACGCCTTCGATCGTCGTGATCGCCCGGTCGCCGATGGCGCTCAGCGGCAGACGGCAGGATCGGACGGCGACGCCGTCGACATGCACGGTGCAGGCACCGCACTGGGCGATGCCGCAGCCGAACTTCGTACCGGTCATCCCCAGCGCGTCGCGGAGCACCCACAGGAGCGGCGTGTCGCCGTCCACCTCGGTCTCTCGTCGTTGTCCATTGACCGTGATCGCAACCATGCCTTCCTCCCAGCGCCCGGAACGGTGGAGCAGGCGGCGAGCGCAGCACAGACATACCGCGGTATGGGGAGGCGTGACGTTGGGAGGGGGACCAGGGGCGGACGGACGATCGCAGCCGGAAACTCCGGGCGCCTCTCGGGCGCGGCGTCGCTGCACGGACGCGGGGACGCGGCTGTCCCCGCCCGGCGCTCAGAGGTCGAGAAGCTCGATCTTCCGGATCATGTCGGCGACGGAGACGGACTTCAGCTTACGCCCGGCGCTCGAACGGTGCATCTTGACCGTCACCTCGGTGATGCCGAGCTCGAAGGCGATCTGCTTGTTGAGGAGGCCGCGGGCCACACCCTTCAGGACGTCGGTCTCGCGCACCGTCAGCTGCTGCGCGAGAAGGCGCACGGTGTCCCGCTCGCGATGCGCCTGGCGGCGGTCGCCGTCTCGCCGCAGAGCGTCGGCGACGGCATCCAGCAGCTCCTGTTCCCGGAACGGCTTGGAGAGGAAGTCGAGCGCACCCGCCTTCATCGCGCGGACCGAGGTCGGCACGTCGGCATGGCCGGTGATGAAGATGATGGGGATGTCGATCCCTCGGCTCGCCAGCTGGGTCTGGAGCTCCAGGCCGCTCGAACCCGGCAGGCGGAGGTCCAGCACGAGGCAGCTCGGCCCCTCCGGCAGCGTGTCGTTGAGCATGTCGGCGGTCGCGGCGTAGACCTTCGTCCGCATGCCCACGGAGTCGAACATGTCGGTGAGGCTGGCACGGATGTCGGGATCGTCGTCGACCACGAGCACGGTCGGCACATCTGCTCCGCCGCCGGGGGCGGCCGTCTTCGGCTGTGTCGACAACGCGGCCTCCCTGCGCAGTGCTAGCATGATGCTCCTCCAAGCCCACGGGATGCCACCGAAACGATCCGAGTGACAGCATACTTCGGTATGGGGCGGATCCGCCGGACGACGGCATACCCGATGCCGCCGCCGCCATACCGGGGTAGGGCTACCCCGTTCCGGCGGGAACGTCATCTTCGGAGCCTGACGCGGCCACCCCCCCGGTGTGCCGATCCGATCAGGGACGAGATGGCATGAAGGCAGCAGTGCTGAACGCGAACGAGGGGCGGTTTGACATCGAGGAGGTGCGCATCGACGCGCCGAAGGGGCGCGAGGTGCTCGTGGACGTGAAGGCCTGCGGCCTGTGCCACTCGGACCTGCATCTGGCCGAGGCCGACTACGGAACGCCGCTTCCCGCGGTGCTCGGCCACGAGCTGGCGGGCGTGGTCCGCGCCATCGGACCCGACGTCCGGGAGCTGAAGGTCGGCGACCACGTCGTCGGTTCGCTCGTCCAGTTCTGCGGGCACTGCGTGTCCTGCCTGTCCGGTCGCACCTACCAGTGCGAGCACCCGGAGGAGACGATGCGGCCCGCCGACGAGGGGCAGCGCCTCACCCGCGTGTCCGACGAACAGCCGGTCTACACCGGCTGGGGCACCGCCGCGTTCGCCGAGCAGACGCTGGTGCACGAGAACCAGCTTGTGAAGGTGCCGGACGCCATCCCGTTCCCGCAGGCGTCGATCCTCGGCTGCGGCGTGATCACGGGCGCCGGTGCGGCGATCAACTCGGCCGACCTCAAGCCGGGGGACACGGTGGTCGTGATCGGCATCGGCGGCGTCGGGCTCAACGCCATCGCGGGTGCGAAGCTCGCCGGCGCGGCGCACATCATCGCCATCGACAACCAGCCGGCGAAGGAGGAGCTGGCGCGCAAGTTCGGCGCGACGGACTTCATCGACTCCGGCGCGGGCGACGCGGTCGCGGCCGTGAAGGCGATCCTCCCGCGCGGTGCCGATCACGCCTTCGAGGTGATCGGCCTGCCGGTGACGTCGGAGCTCGCGGTCCAGGTGGTGAGGCCGGGTGGCGCCGCCTACCTGATCGGGCTGCACCGTCCGGGCCAGACCTTCCCGGTCGCCGGTCTCGACGTGATCGTCCGTCAGGTCGAGCTACGCGGCGTGTTCATGGGGTCGAGCAACATCAAGCACGACATCCCCATGTATGCGGACCTCTACCTGCAGGGCCGCTTCAATCTTGACGACCTGGTCTCCCGCGAGGTGAACATCTCGCAGATCAACGAGGCCTATGAGGACCTGAAGCACGGCGCGATCGCCCGCTCGGTCGTCACCTCGTTCTGACGGGACGATCGCCGTGAAGCTCTACACCCATCCGGGCGCGAGCTCGCTCTCGGTGCACATCCTGCTGCGCGAGATCGGCGCGCCGTTCGACCTTGAGGTAGTTGACGTGACCGCCAAGCGGCGGCCGGACGGCGGCGACTACCGTGCGGTCGCGCCCAGGGGCATGGTTCCGCTGCTGGAGCTGGACGACGGCGCGCACCTGACCGAGAACCTGGTGATCGCACAGTACGTCTGCGACCGTGCCGGGCGCGAGGACCTGATGCCCGCGGCGGGGACGCTTGCGCGCTTCCGCGTGATGGAGTGGCAGAGCTTCGTCGCCGCCGAGCTGCACAAGAGCTTCATCCCCCTGAACTGGTCGATCGACGAGCAGATGCGGGCGCTGGTGCTCGGCCGCATCAACGGCCGACTGGCCTTTGTCGAGCAGGACATGGTGGGACCCTACCTCACCGGCGACGTCTTCACCGCGGCGGATGCCTACCTGTTCGTGATCGCCAGCTGGACCCACTACTTCGGCATCCCGCTCGACCCCTATCCGCGCACCGCCGCGCTGCTCCGGCTCGTGAGCTCGCGGCCATCGGTCCACGATGCGCTGCGGGTCGAGGGGCACGGACGCGTCAGCCTTCCCGATCCCATTCCGCAGCCATGAGGGTCAAATGACGTTCACCGCAGAGATCCGTGCGTCCGCCATCGACATCAAGGGTGCGCGCATCCACTTCCTCACCGCAGGTCCGCCGGACGGACCGGCGTTGCTGCTCATCCACGGATATCCCGAGATGGCGATCGCATGGCGGAAGGTGGTCGCGCCGCTCACCGCCGCCGGGTTCCGGCTCGTGATGCCGGACCTGCGGGGCGCCGGCGGGTCCTCGCGTCCGCCGTCCGGCTACGACAAGGCGACGCTCGCCGGCGACATGGCGGGCGTGCTCGACGGCCTTGGAATCGATGCGCCGGCCGCCGTGGTTGGTCACGACATCGGCGCGATGGTCGCCTACGCCTTCGCACGTCGGTTCCCCGGTCGGACGCCGCGCCTGGCGATCCTCGACTCTGTCATCCCCGGAACCGCCATGTTCGACGAGGTCTCGCGCGATGGCAGCCGGGTATGGCACTTCCACTTCCACCAGGCACCGGATCTGCCCGAGGCGCTGACGCAGGGTCGCGAGGCGCTCTACCTGGAGCGTTACTACCACGACATGACGTTCGATGCCTCGGCGATCGAGGCCGAGACGTTCGCCCACTACGTGCGCCACTTCTCGCAACCGGGCGGCATGCGGGCCGGGTTCGAACTCTACCGCAGCTTTGCCCGGGACGCCGCCGACAATCGCGGCTGGCAGGAGGCACAGGGGCGCCTGTCCATGCCCGTGCTGGCGCTTGCGGGCGCCGGCGGACGCTATGCGGACCGCATCGGCCCTATGCTCGATGAGGTCGCCCGGGACGTGTCCGTCACCGTCATTCCCGAAGCCGGCCACTGGCTGGCCGAGGAGAACCCGGAGGACGTCGCACAGGCGCTGTCGTCCTTCGCATCACAGGAGATCCACCAATGACCTACCGTCTGCTGATCGACGGCGCGCTGACCGATGGCGCCCACTCGATGGACGTGATCGATCCGACCAACGCAGAGGCGTTCGCCCAGGCTCCGCGTGCCAGCGTGACGCAGGCGGAGGCGGCGATAGCGGCCGCCCGCCGTGCGCAGGCGGGATGGGCGGCGCTCGGCTATGACGGGCGCCGCCCGTATCTCGAGCGGTTCGCCGACGCGATGGCGCAGAATGCCGAGCGCCTCGCGGAGACGCTGACCCGCGAGCGCGGAGGGCCGATCTCCGACTGCCGCTTCGAGGTGGCCCGCGCGACCGATGCCATCCGTCACTTCGCCTCGCAGCGCATCGACGACCGGGTGATCCGGGAGAACGGGCACGAACTGATCGTCGAGCAGCACTATCCGCAGGGCGTGGTGGTCGCGATTATGCCGTGGAACCGTCCGATGACGCTGCTCTCGTTCAAGCTGGGACCGGCGCTCATCACCGGCAACACCGTTATCGCCAAGCCCGCCCCGACCACGCCGCTCGCCACGCTGATCCTCGGCGAGATCGCCACGGACATCTTCCCCGCCGGAGTGTTCCAGACGCTGGTGGACGCGAACGACCTGGGAGCGCTCCTTTCCGGGCACCCGGATGTCGCGCACGTCAGCTTCACGGGCTCGACGCCGACCGGAAAGAAGGTGCTGACCTCGGCGGCCGACACCCTGAAGCGCTTCACCCTCGAACTCGGCGGCAACGATGCCGCGATCGTGCTGGACGACGTGGACGTGGAATGGGCGGCCGATCGGATCTACGCCGCCGCGTTCATCAACGCCGGGCAGGTCTGCTACGCGACCAAGCGGGTCTACGCCCCGCGGGCGATCGCGGATCATCTCGCCGCGGCGTTGGCCAGGCGCGCCGTCTCGGCGGTGCTGGGCGACGGCATGGACCCGGCGACCACCATGGGGCCGCTGCAGAACAGGATGCAGTATGACAAGGTGCTGGGCTACATCGCCTCGGCCCGCGAGGAGGGCGGCACGTTCCTGTGCGGCGGCGATCCGACCGGCCACGGCTACTTCATCGCGCCGGCGATCGTGACCGGTCTGCCCAATGACGCCCGTATCGTGCGCGAGGAGCAGTTCGGGCCGGTGCTGCCGATCCAAGTCTATGACGATCTCGACGACGCCATCGCCCAGGCGAACGACGTGGAGTACGGGCTCGGCGGCACCATCTGGACGGGCGACGTGCGGCGCGGGATCGAGGTCGCGGGCCGGATCGAGACGGGGACGATCTGGGTGAACCAGCACATGGCCCTGCCGCTCGATGTGCCCTTCGGGGGCGCAAAGGAATCGGGCATCGGCCTTCAGAACGGGATCGAGGGGATGAAGGACTTCACCCAGCTGCGCATCCTGAACGCCAAGCTGGCGGCGTGAGGAGCGAAACCATGATCTCGACGACCTTCTCGATCGGCGGCGACATGTCGGTGTCGCGTCTGGGTTATGGCGCAATGCGCCTAGCCGGGCCGGGCATCTGGGGTCCGCCGCGCGACCGCGAGGCGGCTCTGGCGACGCTGCGCCGTGTGCCGGAGCTCGGCATCACCCTGATCGACACGGCGGACAGCTACGGCCCCGACGTATCCGAACCGCTGATCCGCGAGGCGCTGTTTCCCTATCCGCCCGGACTGCACATCGCCACCAAGGCCGGGCTGACCCGACCCGGACCCGACCAGTGGCTTCCGCGCGGCGATCCCGACTATCTCATCGCGCAGGCGGAGAGGAGCCGGCAGGCGCTTGGCGTGGAGCGCATCGATCTGTGGCAGCTGCACCGCGTCGACCCGCGCGTCCCCCGCGACGAGCAGTTCGCCGCCATCCGGCAGCTGATCGACGCCGGGGTGATCCGGCACGCCGGCCTCAGCGAGGTCGGGATCGACGACATCGAAGCGGCGCAGGCGGTGTTCCCGGTGGCGACGGTGCAGAACCGGTACAATCTCGCCGATCGCGGCAGCGAGGCGGTGCTCGACCATTGCGAGGCGAACGGCATCGGGTTCATCCCCTGGTTCCCGCTCGCCGCGGGGAGGCTGACCGAGCCCGGCTCGCTCCTGGACCGCATCGCCGCGCGCCACGGCGCCAGCCCGGGGCAGATCGCCATCGCCTGGCTGCTGCGCCGCAGTCCGGTCGTTCTCCCGATCCCGGGCACCACGTCGGTCGCGCACCTCGAGGATAACGCCCGGGCGCTCGACATCTCGCTCTCGGACGAGGAGTTCGCGGCGCTGGACACCGCGGGCCGATAGGATCTCTCGGCGGCGCCGGCGCATGCCGGCGCTTTGTCCTTTCCCGTCCCCAGGCATCTGCCGGGGGTCGGAAGGGAGGTTTGATGCCTTTTGCGGAAGACATAAGCGGGAGGGCAGGGTGCCCTCCCGTGGGTTCACGGACGCGGCGCGGCGGTTACGGGTGTCGCCCACATCGGCCGAACTGGAGATTTCTCTCCCGGCGGCGATCGGCGAGGCCAGGCGCGTCGGCCGCGATGGTCGGGTAGCGCGCTGTTCATGCCGCGCCGATGGCGAAGCACCTCGCGTGTGAGGGGCATGGCCTCGCTATCATGGCTTTTGGTGATGCGTGACGAGCTGATCCGGAGGGCGGTGCAGGTGGCTGTCGTTCGAACGAGGGTCACCTCCCGTGGGTATGGCTCGGTCGCCCGCGTCGGGAGCCGCGCGGCTCTGGCAAGCTCGACACCAAACGATTCGGTTATGGGGCGGACTCGACGGACTGATGCTCTGCCACCGCCGCTTCCGGTCGGGCGCTGAGCTGCACCGCATCGCTCGATGGGAAGGTCTCATCCAGTGCCTCGTCGAGGAGGTCGTCGAGATGGTGCCGGCGCTCGTCGCCTTGCCTGCCAGGAACATCGCTCATGTCGGTCTCCACGGTTTCCCGAGGAACGTGGCTGCTGGTTTTGGGTATGCCAAGCTACACCATGGTATGCACGCGGCGCCGGTTTCAGCTCTTGCGCCGCCTCTTCCATTCAGGAATGAATGGAGCATGGCGGGCAGGCTCTCCGGCGGCAGGGTAAACTGGGACGACCTGAGGCTGTTCCTCGAGGTCGCGCGGGTCGGCACGCTCACCGCCGCGGCCCAGCGCCTGAAGCTCAGCCAGCCGACGGCAGGTCGGCGCCTGCGGGCCTTGGAGGGGGCGGTGGGTTCGGCCCTGTTCCAGCGCACGTCGTCCGGCTTTCTCCTGACCGACGAGGGCGAGGCCATGCTGCTGCATGCGGAGCACATGTCGGAGGAGGCGATGGTGCTCGAGCGCAAGCTCGCCGGCGGCGCACGAAATGTCGAGGGTGCGCTCCGAATCTCCGCATCGGACTGGGTCTCGTCTCGCGTGCTCGCCGGGCCTCTCGGAAGCCTGGCTGCCCTGCATCCCGGGTTGACCGTCGAAGTGGTCGCGGACTCCCGGATGCTGGATTTGCAGCGCCGTGAGGCGGATCTGGCGATACGCTTCTCCCGCTTCGAGGGTGGGGACATCGTCCAGCGCCGCCTCGTCTCGATCTCTTACGGGCTCTACGCGGCCGCTGCCTACGTCGAGTCGCGAGGCGACCCACGGGGCAGCGCGACGGGGGAGGGCTTTCAGCTGATCACCATTAACGCCGCCTTGGAGCGGCAGCCCGACGTCGCCTGGCTGCGCGGTCTGTGGCCGGAGGCGACGCTCGCGTTCAGGAGCAACAGCCGGGAGGCGCAGGCCGCCGCCTGCGCTGCGGGCGCCGGCATCGCCGTCCTGCCCCGGGTGATCGGTGACGGTCTCGACCTCGTCCGGCTTGGAGGCGACGCCCCGCCCCCACGGGAGCTGTGGCTGGGCTACCATGAGGACCTGCGCCGCCTTCGCCGCCTGCGGGTGCTGATCGAACATCTCGTGGAGATCCTGCCGCAGGAGCTCTGACCTGCCGGCCATACTTCCGTAGGCAACGGCCCGTCCTGCGTACGATGGTGCGATGCCGCGGCGGTGGACACGATGATCGCGGCCGCATGACGGTCGTTCATCGGAGCACGGCCATGCTGAGCCACGTCGATCCGCACTTCGCCGACATCTCCTGTCCTCACCGGGATCGGGTCTTCAGCCCGCTCGAGTGGCTGGTGATCGCGTTGGGAGCGAGGCCCGGATCCGTGCCGTTGTCGCTTTCGCCATTTGGCCGGGCGCTGCTCGGGATGATGGGGGGCGAGATCGGCGACGCCAGTCAGGTCGGTCCGGAGACGCTGCGCAGGACCGCGGGCGTGGCGCTTCGCTGCGGCTGGGGGATGCCGGCTATCGAGGTTGGCGCGTTCCTGCGCGCGGGCTTCACCGAGGAGCAATTGGAGGTCCTGATCGAGAGCGTCGGCCCCGCTCCATGCGAAAATGCACGACGGCCGTTCGATCTTGGCCGTGGCGAGCGCCTTCCGGAGAGCCGATCTGCCGGATCGACCACGATGATGGAGATGCACTGATGAAGGCTGTCGGCTATAACGAAGCTGGCGCGATCGAACGCCCAGATGCCCTGCTCGACCTTGACGTCGACGCCCCCCGGCCGGGCGCGCGGGATCTCCTCGTGCGGGTGAAGGCCGTTTCGGTGAACCCCGTTGACGTGAAGGTGCGCGGATCGAGCGCGCGAACGGACGGGACGCCGCGCATCCTCGGCTTCGACGCGGCGGGTGTGGTCGAGGCGGTCGGGCCGGACGTAACGCTGTTCAAGGTCGGCGACGAGGTGTTCTACGCCGGCGACCTGACTCGGCAGGGGACCAATGCCGAGCTGCATGCGGTGGACGAGCGCATCGTCGGGCACAAGCCGAGCTCGTTGAACTGGGCCGAGGCTGCGGCGCTGCCGCTGACGGCGATCACGGCGTGGGAGCTGCTTTTCGATCGGCTCCGCGCACCGTACGGCAGCAAGCGCGCCGCGGGCTCGCTGCTGGTCATCAACGGCGCTGGCGGCGTCGGCTCGATCCTGATCCAGCTCGCCCGGCGCCTGACCGGCCTCACCGTGATCGCCACCGCTTCCCGCCCGGAGACGATCGAGTGGGTGACGAAGATGGGCGCGCATCACGTGATCGATCACCACAAGCCGATCGATGAGGAACTCGCCCGCATTGGTCATCCGGAGGTGGACTATGTCGCCGGCCTGACCGCCAGCGAGCGCTACCTGCCGCTCTTCCCGAAGATCGTTGCGCCGCAGGGCCATATCGCCCTGATCGATGATCCCAAGAGCCTCGACATCGTGCCGCTGAAGCGCAAGGCGATCACCGTCGCCTGGGAGCTGATGTTCACCCGTCCGATGTACGCCACGCCGGACATGATCGAGCAGCACAAGCTGCTGGAGGAGGTGTCGCACCTCGTGGACGTCGGCGTGCTGCGCACGACCCTGACCCGCACGCTGTCACCGATCAACGCCGAGAACCTCAGGGCGGTGCACGGCATCGTGGAGAGCGGGACGGCGATCGGCAAGACGGTCCTGGAAGGCTTCTGAGTTCGGTGCCGGCGGCGCCGGTGGCGCTGTCGGCACGAGACCTGGTCCGGACGCTTGGTCCGGCGTGTCGGGCCCGCCGCCGCATGAACGATTTTCGGAGGAACTATGCAGACCTGGCTCGTCACTGGCATCAACTGGCATCAGTAGCGGACTTGGCCGCGCTTTGGCCGAAACGCTCCTCACACGGGGCGACCGGGTGGCCGGCACGGTTCGACGCCGTGATCCGGTGGAGGATCTCGCGTCACGGTTTCCAGAAACGCTCTGGATCGGCGAGCTGGACATGACCGATGGTGGCGCGATCCCTGCCGTGATCGACGCGGCATTTGAACGGTTCGGGCGCATCGACGTCGTCGTGAACAACGCCGGCTACGGGCTGTTCGGTGCCGTCGAGGGGCTCTCGAGCGATCAGATCCGCCATCAGATCGACACCAACCTTGTCGGGCCGATCGAGCTGACCCGTGCGGTACTCCCCCGCCTGCGCGAGCAGGGCGGCGGTCGGCTGGTCGCGATCTCCTCCTATGGTGGGCAGGCGACGCATCCCGGCGCGTCGCTTTACCATGCCAGCAAGTGGGGGCTGGAGGGCTTCTTCGACTCGCTCGCGCAGGAGGTCGCCGGGTTCGGTATCGGCGTGACCATCGTGGAGCCGGGCGGCGCCCGCACCGGCTTCAGGAGTGCGGCCGGCGAGCGTGCGGGCGCCAACGTCGCGGCCTATGCGGACACGTCGATCGGCCGCCTGCGCGAGTTCCTCGCAAATCCGGCGGCCCAGCCGCCGGGCGATCCCGCGCGGATGGCGCAGGCGATCATCGACAGCGTGGCGGTGGCGCCGGCGCCGCTCCGGCTCGTGCTGGGCAGCGACGCCCACCGCATCCTCGCCGCCACGCTGGCCAAGCGGCTGGCCGAGGTCGAGGCGCAGGCGGAGACGGCCGCCCGCACCGACGCCGACTGAGGCGCGTCACGCTTCCTGAAAGACGGCGAGCCCGAGATCGCGGTCGAGCATGTCGATGGAACGCTTCAGCCGCGGCGCGGCAAAGTCGAGGAAGCTGCGCGTCTTGAGCGGCATCTTGCCCCTCCCCGTGTACACGATCGAAACGGGCAGGGGCGCTGCCTCATAGTCCCGCAGCACCACCTTGAGGCGGCCCGCGGCGATTTCCGAGGCCGCCTGGTAGAGCAGGATCTGCGTCAGTCCCACGCCGGCCACGGCCGCGTCGACCGCGCTCTCGCCGTTCGAAACGACGAGCCTGCATCGGACCGGCACGTTGTGGTTGGCGCCGGCACCCGGGACGCGGAACCGCCACCACGCCGACAGATTGATGAAGTCGATCCCGACGCAGGGCAGCTTCGCTAGATCGTCCGGCGTCTTCGGCTCGCCGTGCGCCGCGAGGAAGGCGGGGCTGGCGACGACGGCCCATGGCATCGCACCGACGCGCCGCGCAACCAGTTGGCTGTCGGAAAGCCCGCCGATCCTGACCGCCAGATCCACGCGCTGTCCGACCAGATCCATGTGCTCGTCGGACAGCGCAAGCCGCAGGGTGATGTCTGGGTGCTGGGCGAGGAACTCGTTCGCCACGGGGAGGACGTGCCGTCGCCCGAACGACAGGGGTGCAGTCAGCAGGAGTTCGCCGCGGGGAACGAGATACTCGCCGGTGACCTCCCGTTCCGCCTCGCCAACCTGCTCGAGGATGATCCGGCTCGCCGCGAGGTAGGCAGCGCCCGCGTCGGTCAGCTCCAGCCGCCGCGTGGAGCGCGTGAGCAGACGGACTCTCAAATGCGCCTCCAGATCGGACAGCTTGCGGCTGAGGGTGGGCACCGGGACGCCGAGCTTGCGTCCGGCGGCCGACATGCTGCCGCATTCGACCGTCTCCACGAGCAGCGACATGGCTTCCAGGCGATCCATCACCTTCTCATATTCCGGAAAGCCGCATTGCGAAAGTGCCGGCTTATTGCTTGGCGCGGCAAGACGTATCTCCGGCCCCGTCGGGACCGAACGTGTCCCAGGAGCAAGGAGATCACCATGTCCCGCATAACCATTCCGACCCGCGACGAGGCGCCTGAAACCGCCAAGCCGATCCTCGACGCGGTGAACGCGCAACTCGGCCGGGTCCCCAACTTCTTCCGTGCGATCTCGACCAGCCCGGCCGTGCTCTCCGCGCACGGCGCGATGGGGCAGGCGCTGGGCCGCACCCTCGACCTGAAGACGCGCGAGCGCATCGCGCTCGCGGTCGCCGCGGTGAATGGCTGCGAATACTGCGACGCGGCGCACAGCTACACCGGGTACAACTTCGCGCACCTCAGCCCCGCCGAGATCGCCCTGGCGAGGACAGGGGGCTCGCAGGACCCGAAGGCCGCCGCCGCAGTGGCGTTCGCACGGAAGGTGGCGCAGGCCCGCGGGAAGTTGACTGATGCCGATCTGGAGGAGATCCGGGCCGCCGGCTTCAACGACGCGCGCATTGTCGAGATCGTAGCGGTGGTCGCCGAGAACTTCTTCACGAACCTCATCAACAACGTGGTTCGGACCGACGTCGACTTCCCGACGATCGAAGTTCCGGCGCAGGCGGCCTGAACGATGCGCCTGCTTCGAGGCAAGATCCGCCGCTCCGCTGCATCCACACGATCGTATGGCTGTCCACCCGCCATCGTCCGTCTGCTCCTCGCGGCCGAGGCCGTGGCAATGGACTGGATCGGTGTCGATCCGCTGCTGGTGCGCGCGGTCGCGTTCGACCTGCGCATGCGATTGGCTTTCACCCGCTGAGCGGGAGCCCGAGAAGGAGTTAGACGATGTCCCTCAGGATACATCCGATCAACCTCGGCAACATGTCGCTCGACGCGAGCGGCCTCGTGCTCTTCCGCAACCCCGGCGTGCAGGTGACGATACCCGTGCTCGGCTTCCTCATCCTCGGTGGCACGGAGCCGATCCTCGTCGATACCGGTTCGCGCAGCTTGGAGCAGTACGAAGCGTTCGGCCTGCCCTATGAGGTGACCGAGGAGATGACCATCGATCATCACCTCGCGGTGCATGGGCTCAGGCGCTCGGACATACGGCACATCGTGCATACGCACGGCCACCTCGACCATGTCGGCCAGGACCACACCTTTCCGCTCACCACGCAGGTGAGCATGTCGCGCCAGGAGCTTCAGTTCATGGTGTCGGGGATCATGGGCCCCGGCATGTTCACCGCGCTGGACACCAAGCACATGATCGACCGCCTGCACTCGCGGGGCAGCCTGCGCCTGTTCGACGTGGACGGCACCTACGAGGAGGAGGTCATCCCGGGGGTGGCGGTGCGCCTGTCGGGCGGCCACACGCCGGGCTCCATCTCCGTGCTGGTCGAGACGGACGAGGGCATCGCCAACATCAGCGGCGACATCGCCTACAACCTCCAGGACCAGATCATCGAGCCGATCCTCGACCAGGCGGCGCACGAGCCGACGATCACGGCGAACCGCGCGATGAGCACGCTGGAGGAGAAGCGGGCGATCAAGAAGGCGCTTGCGACCAGCCGGTTCCTGCTGCCGAGCCACGACGTTCCGGCGCTGATCCAGGGGGGTCGCATCGTCGGGCTCGCCCATGACGCCATCTCCAACCCCATGGTCGACGTCACCCGGGCCAGCAGCTACGCGCCGCTGGTCACCCCGATCGAGTTGGGGACGGCGGCATGAGCTCGGCGGTAGCGGCAGTGCCGGCGGTGACCGTGCCGATACCACCCGCGGACCGTCTCGGCCGCTTGACGCTGGTGCTGATCGGCATCGCCTGCGCGGTCTGCGTCGCGAACAACTACTACAGCCAGCCGCTGCTGATCGAGATCGGGCACGACCTGGGCATGCCGCGATCGATGGCGGGCGTCGTGCCGACGCTGACGCAGGTGGGGATCGCGGTCGGCATGCTCCTGCTGCTGCCGCTGGGCGACCGTATCGACAACCGGCGGATCGTGAGGCTGCTCCTTACCGCCCAGGCTCTCTCGATGACGGTCATGGCGGTGACGGGCAGACCTGCCCTGTTCATGTCGGCATGCCTAATTGCGGGGGTCTGCGGAATAGTGACCTACCTCCTCCCGGCCTTTGCGACCCGGCTGGTCCCGCCCGCGCGGCGCGGCGCGGTGACCGGAGCGCTGGCGACCGGCATCCTGACCGGCATCATGCTGGGCCGCTCGCTGGCCGGGATCGCCGGACACGAGGTCGGCTGGCGCGTCGTTTACGCCGCGGCGGCGCTGGCCACCTTCGCCATGGCAGGTGTCATGGCGCGCGTCATGCCGGCGACCCCCGGTCTTCGGCAGGAGCGATATGGCGTGCTCCTCCGATCCCTCGTCGATCTGGTGCGTCGTCAGCCGGAGCTCCGGCGGGCGACGCTGCTCCAGGCGTTGAGCTTCGGTGGCTTCAACGCGCTGTGGGTGGGGCTGACCCTGCATCTGCAG
The DNA here is from genome assembly GCA_042096015.1 of Sphingomonas sp. Taxonomy (GTDB): domain Bacteria; phylum Pseudomonadota; class Alphaproteobacteria; order Sphingomonadales; family Sphingomonadaceae; genus Sphingomonas. The sequence goes on along the minus strand of JBELMF010000001.1, from coordinate 11,038 downwards.
CAGCCGCCCTTCGGGCTGGACACACGCGCCATCGGGATGCTGGCACTGGTGGCGGTCACCGCCGCGCTTGCAGCGCCCTGGCTGGGGCGGCTCGCGGACAGGCTGGAGGCGGATCGGGCCGTTCGCGTCTCGTTCGTCGTCGCCGCGATGGGCTGGCTTGCGCTCCTTCTGCTGCCACGGAGCTATGTCGGCGTCTTGACGGGCATGGTGCTGGTCGGCGTGGGTGCGATCGGGACGGACGTGACGCTGAGGACGGCGCTATATGGACTAGCGCCTGAGATCCGCATGCGGCTGAACGCGGTCTACTCGGCCGGGACATTCCTTGGGGGCGGTGCCCTCTCGTTCCTCACTCCGGTGCTCTGGTCGAATTGGGGCTGGAACGCGGTCGCTTGGACTGGTCTGGCGCTGAGCGTCCTGCCGTTGCTCCTCCTGATGAGGCCGCCCGGACGGGCCGGCTAGAAATGGGCCACGGTTCGGCGCCTGCCACGCGGGGGATTGCTGGTCCGTCACCACGCCGAAGGCTTGGTCCACGGCGTATTGTTACCGTACCCGCACGCCGATTGTCCCGCCAACCAATACCACGGTATAGGTCGGGTGGGGCGGCACGACGGTCTAGGGTCTGATTTGTCGTCGGGTATGCCCGACGGCGTGTTGTTCAACCAGGTCGATCCGCCACGGGATGGTCGATGCTTTGAGAGGACCATCCGTTGGTTGAACTGAGCGCGACCTACTCGGATCCCTCCTTGATCGCGATCGTCGATGACGACGAGGACGTGGCGGCGGCGCTTTTCAGCCTCGTGGACAGCATGGGCCTCGCCGGACGCACCTTCTCCTCCGCGGACGAATTCATTCCGCACCTTGATATGCCGTTTGAGCTGGTCATCAGCGACGTGCAGATGCCGGGCACGAGCGGTCTGGAGCTCGCGCGTCTCCTTCGTGAGCGGCGGATGCCGGTGATACTCATCACGGCCTTCCCCAGCGCGGACGTCGAGCGTCAGGCGAGGGAGGAGGGCGTGCGCTGCTTCATGCGTAAGCCCTTCGATCCGTCGGAGCTGATCGACTGCATCGAACGCGTCCTTTCGGAGCGAGCGCGACCTTAGCGGCGGGGGCAGCCCCGCCTGAACCGAACAGGGAACCGCAACCATGGAAACGATCGGCCGCGACCTGCGTGAGATGCAGCGGATACCGCTGGCACCGGCCCACGTGGACGCGCTGAGGCGCGTCGGCGTCATCCGGGAGCACCCCGCGGGGACGTTCCTTGCCCGGACCGGCGAGCCCGCGGATCGCTTCATCTACGTCGAGGACGGCGAGATCGAAGTGGTCAATCCGCTGACGGACGAGCGGCACCTGCCATCGACGCTCGGCCCCACCCAGTTCATGGGGGAGATCGCCCTACTGGACGGGGGCAACTGGTCGATGTCGCTCCGGACCGCCCGTTCCACCCGGGTCATCGAGGTCGAGCGCCGGGCGATGCTGGAGCTGATGGCCCGGATCCCGGAGATGTCGGACATCGTGATCACGGTGCTGGCCGCGCGCCGCCGCCGTCAGCTCGAGTCGCACGATGGCTCGCTGATCCTCATCGGCGAGGAGATGGATCGCTCCGTGCGACGGATCGCCGAGTTCGCAAGCCGCAACCGTATTCCCTACGCTTCGCTGGAGGCGGGCAGCGACGCGGCGCTCGCGGCAGCGCGGGTCTGCTCCGGTGCGGAGGGCGGCCCCATGGTCATCTTCGGGCGGACCGTCGTGGCGGACGCGACGCCGAGCCTGATAGCCGGCCTGCTGGGGCTCGGACGCGAGCTGGCAGACGACGAGACGTTCGATGTCGTGATCATCGGCGGGGGACCTGCCGGCGTGGCGGCTGCGGTCTACGCGGGGGCCGAGGGATTGCGGGCGCTTGTGGTTGAGGACACCGCCGTCGGCGGGCAGGCCGGCACTTCCAGCCGGATCGAGAACTACATGGGCTTCCCGACCGGGATCTCCGGCGCTGACCTGGTCTGGCGCGGCGAGGTCCAGGCAATGAAGTTCGGCACCCGCTTCGCGGTGCCGAGGCGCGTCGAGCTTCTCGAGCGGCTCGAGGGCGGGGACTTCTGCGCCACGTTCGACAGCGGTCAGCGGGTCCGGGCCCGCGCGGTAGTCGTCGCAACCGGCGTGCAGTACCGCAGACTGCCCATCGAAGGGCTCGCTGCACTGGAGGGGGCTGGCGTCTACTATGCCGCGACGGAGAACGAGGCCCGGTCCTGCCACGGCGGCGAGGTCGTCGTGATCGGCGGCGGGAACTCGGCCGGTCAGGCCGCCATGTTTCTCAGCCGCTCTGCGCGCCGTGTGCGCGTCCTCGTGCGAGGCCGTTCGCTCGCCGCGTCCATGTCGAGCTATCTGTCCGGCAGGCTTGAGGCCGATCCCGCGATCACGATCGAGTACGGGGCAGAGGTCTCGGCGCTCCACGGGGGAGAACGGCTCGAAGAGGTGTCGGTTCGGGATGTCACGACCGGGACGGAACGGCGCGTGGACGCTTGCTCGCTCTTCATCATGGTGGGCGCCGCGCCGAACACCGGATGGTTGTCAGACCTGATCTCGCTTGACGACAAGGGCTTCGTGGTCACCGGCGAGGCAGCGATGGCCCGGCAGTCGTTCGGCACGTCCTGCCCCGGAATCTTCGCGGTCGGCGACGTGCGCGCGCGGTCCGTGAAGAGGGTGGCCTCGTCGGTCGGGGAGGGCTCCGTGGTGATCTCGCAGGTGTGGGAGTACCTCAACCCGGGCGTCGCCTGATGGCGCGTGGTGGAGCGTCCGAATCGGATCCGGACCGTGCACATACCATTGTATGATCCGCCCGAGCCGGGAGTCTCGGTGCCAACGGGCGTGCGGGCCACTTAGGGTTCCCGAGGTGAACAAGGCCCCTTCGGCAGTCTCGTTCGCGGACATCGGTGGCTACTCGGTGCGAACCGGTGTGGTTGCCGAATGCACGCGGCCATCGATCGTCGGACGGGGTGACCGGAGAACGCACGATGACGCCACGCCCGCTGCAATCCGTCGAGGATGCCCGATCCGCGCCGGAGATGAACCACCGGATCGCGAACAACCTGGCCCTGCTCTCCGCCATCGTCGAGTTGGACAGCCGCTCGGTGCGGGATCCGGAGGCCGTCGCTGTGCTCGCGGCGACGCAGCGCCGGATCCGTGCCGTCGCCGACGTCCACAGGCACCTCTACCGCGAGCCGAGCGCGCTCACCGTCGATCTCGGGGTGTTCCTCGACGAACTGGCGGACTCGCTTCGCATCATCGTCTCCGACGGCGGCGAAGCGCGCAGGATCAGTGTGCGGGCTGACCACTTTGACCTGGCGAATGAGCATGCGGCCGCGGTGGCCATCCTGGTGACCGAACTCGTCGGGAACGCCTGCAAGCACGCCTACGGTGTCGATGTGCCAGGGGAGGTGAGGGTGGTGTTCTCGGTCGACCCAGCCGGTGCCTGGAGCCTGACGGTGGAGGACGATGGCGTCGGCATGGACCACCACGGTGGTGGCACCCGGGGACTTGGCTCGCACATCATCCAGGTCACCTCTCACCAGCTCAGGGCGCGGCATCGGTGGGAGACTGGAAGTCCGGGTACCCGGTTCCTGATGTGGGGAGAGGATCTGGCGGGGATGACGGGAGGGCCCGCGCAGATCGTGGTTGAGCCGCGGTCCTCTGGCGCCTGCGCCCGTCAGTCGCGATCCTGAGGAGGCCATTGGAGGCCCTTCACCGCAGAACCGTCGGTCCCAATCCGAAGCCGTTTCGCTCCGGCGTTCCGGGAGACACAGCGCCGACCGCGGCCATACCGGTGTATGGGATGGCGATCACCGATCAGCCGCTAACTTCGTTGGATAGGCGCTGGCCATTCGTGGAGCCGTCCGGCGGGGGCAGGCCGAGGGTCTCGCCGAACGAGAGGTCTGAACTTCTGTGCGGATTGTCCAATGCTGACGAGGGGGCGACCGTCGGAGGGTGCCGCGTCGACTGCGGAACCCGGGCCCGCCTTCCGCTCGGGGAGGGATGACCCGACGTCCTCTCACAACGGCCCGACCGGACCCCGCCTCGTGGAAGACGGGATGCCCGCCGCCGCCATCATGATCGACGTCACGGACCTGGTGTCGGCGTCGGCGCGGGGGAAGCAGCCGGCTGGTGGTTCCGCGTCGGCAGCGGTGCAGTTGGGCGCTGCGTCCATCGTATCGCTGAACGGGGCCGCAGTTGAACTGCTCCAGGTCCGTTCGGATCGGCTCGACGTGCTGACCCCTGCGTCCATCTGGCCGCATGCGTGTTTGGTCGACCTCGCGGATCTCGTTCTCAGTGGTGAACCGGACGGCGCCGGCATCAGGCGGTCAGTCCAGCTCAAGACGCTCGACGGCACGACGGTACCGGGCATATTGTCGGCGCGTCTCGCGCGGCCCGGTGGGGAGCGGGTTCTTTTGATTACGCAGTTCGTTGACGCGCGGGGCTTGGAGCCGGTGGTCGAGGGGCTGTCCTACGCGGTGGCGTCCCAGCACTCGCTGTTCCGCAACCTGCCGCTCGGGCTCTGCCGCGTGAACGGTGACCGGCTCACGTCCTTCTACGAGTCCCTCGGCATAGGCCCGGGGGCGGACGTGCAGGCGCTGCTCCGCAGCCGCCCAGACGTGGTGGAGCGCGCGGCCGAACTTTGCGTGATCGAGGAGGTGAACTCCGAAGCCGTCCGGATCCTGGGCGCCCGGAGCGCCGACGATCTCGTCGGTCGGGCCGTCGGTTTCGCGTGGCGCGAGACCCCCGAGCGCTTCGCCGAGACGCTCGCCGCGGGCGTGCTGGGGCTGAACCAGGAGTGCCAGGTCCGCCTCAGCCGTCTGGATGGCGGCACCAGCGAGGTGATCCTCGCGAGCGCGAGCGTCCGTGAGGACGGACGGCGCGCCTCCATCATCGGCATGGTCGACATCGGGGATCGGCTATCGGAGCAGGCGGATCTGATCAGGCTGCAGGCGCAGTTCGCGCAGTCCTACAGGCTCTCGCTGCTCGGCGAGGTTTCCGGCTGGTTCGCACACGAGATCAGCCAGCCTCTCGCCGCGATCGTCGCGGCGGGTATGTCCGGTCGCCGGTGGCTGGACCGGTCCGAGCCTGTGATCGACGAGGCGCGCGTGGCACTCGATCGCGTGGTCGCCTACGCCGTTCGCTCCAGTGGCATCATAGACCGTCTACGCGAGATGGCGTGGAGCCACGCTCCCGATCTCTGTCCGGAGTCCCTGGGCGCCGTGGTCGGGGCCGCAATGCCGCTCGTGGAAGCCGAGGCGAGGGCGGCGGACGTTTCCATCTTCTTCAGATCGGGTTCGGGCGAGGACCTCGTCGCCATGGACAGGAACCAGATCGGGCAGGTCGTGGTGAACCTGGTGACGAACGCCATCGAGGCGTTGGAGCGGTCGGGTGGTGACTCGCGCCGCGTCGAGGTGGTCGTCGACGTCCAGGATGGATTCGCCCGCTGCGCCGTGAGCGACAGCGGACCGGGGATGGCTGAGGTCATGGCCCAGGACGTGGGTGGGCCGGGTGTCGGCCGTTCCGGTCAGAGGGGCTTCGGCCTCGCCGTCAGCCAGTCCATAATCGAACTGCATCGAGGGGCGCTGGAGTTGGAACGAAGCGCGACCCTCTCCGGTGCGTGCGTCTCTTTCCGTCTACCTCTCGCTCGAAGACGAGCGTGAGGGTCCGTCGACGTTCCGCCCTGGGGGAGGCTGGGTCAATGGGGCTCAGATCCATCGAGGGCGGGGCTATCGAACCACGGTGGCCTCGCGCGCGCCGTCACGCATCGGCTACCCGGCGCCTGTGACGGCGTCGGGTAGTCGGAGGTCCGTCGATCAGGTTATCGCGTTCCTGACGAGGCCGGCGACCTCCGCGCCGCGGCCCGACAGCACTGCCTTGGCCGAATACAGCGCCGTCCCGAAGATCTGTCTGGCCTCGACCTTGGGCGGCATGGCGAGCTCGTAGCGGTCGGTCACGACGTCGAGCAGCGCGGGCCCCGGCTCGGCCAGCCACTGACGCACGGCGTCGTCCAGCTCGCCGCTCTCCTCCACTCGGCGTGACCAGAGGCCCATCGCGCGGGCCACGTCGGCGAAGTCCGGGTTCTGCAGATCGGTGTAGCTGTCCAGGAGTCCCTCGACCTTCTGCTCGAGCTCCACGAAGCCCAGCGAGCTGTTGTTGAAGATGCAGACCTTGATGGCGAGCTTCTCCTGCACCGCGGTGAGGAGATCCCCGATCAGCATGGCGATGCCGCCGTCGCCCGACAGCGAAATCACCTGCCGCTCCGGATAGGCGGCTTTGGCGCCCAAGGCCTGGGGCATGGCGTTCGCCATCGTGCCATGGGTCAGCGAGATGACGGTCCGGTTCCGCCCGGTAGAGGGAACGTGACGCAGGAGCCAGACCATCGGGGATCCGCCGTCCCCCGTGTAGACGGCGTCGGGCGCCGCGTGGGCGGCGATGACCTGCGTGAGGTATTGCGGATGGATCGCCTGGCCGTCCTCGCGGCGTGCGTGCCTGCCTTGGGCTACGACGGAGCGCTCGTGGTGCGCAAGGCACTCGTCGAGGAAGTCGGTCGCGTCACGCAGTTCGATCATGGGGATGAGTGCATCGAGCGTGTCGCGCACCGTCCCGACCATCCCGAGGTCGACCGGGTGGCGGCGTCCGAGGTGGGTACCGTCGATGTCGATCTGGATCATCTTCGCCCCGGAAGGATAGAACTGCCGCCAGAAGTCGCAGCCTAGCGGGACCAGGGTGTCGCACTCCATCAAGGCATGGAAGCCGGCCTCGGAGCCGAACACGCCGGTCATTCCGACCACGTGGGGGTTGTCGTGCTCCAGGAAGTCCTTCGCGCGCGAGGTGTGGGCGACGGGAGCCTGCAGGGCGCGGGCGAGCGCGACGACCTGATCGTGCGCGTCCTCGCACCCGGAGCCGCCGTATATTGCGACGCGCTCGCCGGCGTTGATCAGCGCGGCAGCGCTTGCGAGCTCCTCCATCGACGGCAGCACGCGTGGCGAGGCGCGGTGGACGGCGAACGCGGGCTCGTCCGCCGCCTTGGCGGACGAGACGTCGGCGGGGACGATCAGCACGGCGACGCCCCGCTTCGCGAGGGCAGCCTGTGCGGCCATCGCCGTCTTGCGGCGCGCCTGCTCGGGCGTGCGGATCTCCTCGCAGAAGACGCTGCATCCTGCGTAGACCTGCTTGAAGTCGACCTCCTGCGGGAAGTCGAAGCCTAGCTCGTCGCGCACGATCTGGCTGGCGATGAGCACGACCGGCGCGCGATTGCGATGACTCTCGTAGAGGCCGTTGATGAAGTGCAGGCTGCCGGGGCCGCACGATCCCGCACAGGCCGCGAGTTCCCCGGTCAGCATGGCGTCGGCACCGGCGGCGAAGCCGCCCGCCTCCTCGTGCCGGACGTGCACCCAGCGGATGCCGCTGCGCCGGATCGACTCCGTCACGTGGTTGAGCGTGTCGCCGGGGACGCCGTAGCAGCGGCTGACCCCCGCCTGCTCGAGGGTCTCGATCATGACATCTGCTACGGTTCGGGTCATGGGGGCTCCTGGTCCTAGTGGTGGCTGCGTTTCTGACAGGGAGGGCTTCGAGCTAGGCGCGTCGGTGGCTGCGCACGGTCTCCCAGAGGAACCAGGCCCGCCGTTCTCCCTCGTCGATCCAGTTCTCGAGCAGGCTGGCGGTCGCTACGTCGGCGTGCTCCCCGCACAGCTCGTGCGTACGCCGCATCTCGGTGACGATCTGCCGGTTGTCGCCGTCCAGTTCGGCCAGCATGTCCTGCGGATCGACGTAGGGCGCGTCGTTGTCCAGCAGCCGCTTGCGTCCTGCGATGTCGGAGATTGACGTGATCGTCCGCCCGCCGATCTTGCGCGCCCGCTCGGCGATGGGATCGGTCATCGCGAAGATCTCGCCGGCCTGTTCGTCCAGCAGCAGGTGGTGGTCGCGGAAGTGCGGCCCGCTCATATGCCAGTGGAAGTTCTTGGTCTTGACGTAGAGCGCGAAGGCGTCCGCGAGCAGCGCGCCGAGCGCGGCCGAGATGTCGCGTACCGCCTCGGCTCCGAGATCGCTCGGGGTCGCGAGGAACCGGTCGGACCGCGTGTCGTCGGGGTTCAGAAGTCTCATCGTGGCCTCGCTCCCTTGCGCGCTCGACGCCTGGTCGGACTGGCATCCGCCGCACCGGAGCGCCTGTCGGGACGTTCATAGGGTCGAACGGCCACCACGGGCATCACACCGAGGTTGAGTGCCGGCAGACGTTGGTCGTCTGGCCGCGCACCGTGCCGGCTCGGTTCGGCGGCACCACGACGCGCGGACGTCGATCCCATACCAGTGTCGGGAGTGCATGCGGCCGCGTCCGGGCGCAGTCCGATGCCGGCCGCAGCGGCGGCTTACCTAACCCCCAAGGGCAACGCATGGACGCGATCGCGAACACCGGGTTCGTCACCACAACGCCGGCGATCGGCTCCGTCCGGGTCCGCGCCGTTCGGGTGCCGCTGCGTCGGCCTGTGATCGCGGCGATCGGCCGCTTCGTCGACTGGCCGCTGGTCCTGGTGGACGTGACGCTGCGCGGAGGGACTATCGGGCACGCCTACGTCGCACCCTACCGCGCAGGAGCGGTGGCCGCGGTCGTGGCGGAGATAAGGGACATCGCCGAGGGGATGGTGGACGCACCCGCCGCTCCGATCGATCTCCTCCGTTCCGAGGCCGGCGCGCTGAACGTCGTCGGCACGGGTGGGATCTCGCGGATCGCCATCTCGGCGCTCGACATGGCCGTCTGGGACGCCTTGGCGAAGGAGGCCGGCAGGCCGCTCGCAGCGCTGCTGGGTGGAACGGTGGGCCCGGTTCGCGCCTACAACAGCAACGGCCTGTGGCGGCATGGCGTGGAGACGCTCGGCGCCGAGGCGGTCGAACTCGCCGCCGATGGTGCGTTCACGGCCATGAAGCTGCGGCTTGGCAACGAACGGCTCGCCGACGATCTCGCCGCGATCCGGGCTGTGCGCGACGCTCTTGGCGTCGAAATCGACCTCATGGTGGACTTCAACCAGGCGCTCGGTATCGGGGACGCGATCAGGCGCTGCCGCGACCTGGACGGGGAGGGGCTCTACTGGCTTGAGGAGCCGATCGCCTACGACAACGTGCGGGGCTATGCGGATCTCGCCGCGAAGGTGCGCACGCCGCTCCAGATGGGCGAGAACCTCTACGGACCGCGTGATATCGCGCCGCCATGGCGAGAAGCGAAGGGCGCATCGTCGCGGCGGGGCTGGTCCAGGACGTCCTGTTCTCGCCGGCCGACGACCGTCTTGCCGGCGCGATCGACGATGCCTATCACCGGAAATACGCTGGCAAGGAGTATTTGCCGGACATGATCTCGGCCAGACCGCGCGCAGCCGGAGTGCGGATCGATCTCCGGGGCTAGTCCACGTGGTCGGACCGTTCGCAGGGACGGACGGAACGTGCGATCCCCGTGGGTGCGATCGGGCGCAGGAGTGCTGCGGCCGGCACCGGAGAAGCGCGTGGATCCCTATGACCTGCTGAACGACAGCGTCCTCCGATTTGATGGGACGGGTCGCATACTCGGCTGGAACGTCGCTTCCGAGACCCTGTACGGCCATGCACGGGACGCTGCCGTCGGCGAGTACGTGAGGTCGCTCCTCATGGAGGAGGGCTCCGAATGGGCCGAGCGGGTCGGGATGGGAGACGGCTGGCGGGGTGAGGCGATCCGGACGACCGCTGCTGGCCCGGCGCTGATCCAGCTGCACTGGACCATCCGGCGCGATGACGGAGGAGAGGTGACCGAGATCATCGAGGTCGGCAGGCAAGCGCAGGAACTTCGCGACCTCCGGACCTCCACGCGGGAGAACGCCTTCAGGTACGAGAACCTGTTCCAGTCGCTCGCGGTCGGCTTCTTCCAGACGGACTTCCGGCGCGTCGGTGGCGAGCTCCTCCGGCTGCGTGACGAGGGCGTGACGGATCTCCGCGGCCATCTGCTCGCGGACCCTTCGCTAGTGCGCCGCCTGATGAACCTCGAGAACGTCGTGGACGTGAACAGGGCCGCGGTGACGCTGTTCGCCGCCGACGAGGCGGCCGATCTGCGCGGGCCCCGCAGCTCGCGATACTGGCCGGACGAGAGCATCCCCGACTACGTCGACGCGCTGATGGCGGTGATCGAGAAGAAGCCGCAGTTCGTCTGCGAGACGAGGCTCCAGGCGCTCGACGGTCGGCTGCTGGACGTCCTCTTCACGGTCGCATGGTCGCCGGAAAGCGCCAAGCGCGGGGTGATGATCGTCGGCGTCATCGATCTCGGCGACAGGAACCGTGCCTTCGCCGAACTGGCCGCGAGCGAAGCGAAGTTCCGGAACATGTTCGACGCGATGTCGATCGGTCTGCTCGAGTATGACTTCGCGGCCGCGGACGTGCTGCTCGCCCGCTACAGGGCCGAGGGCGTGAAGGACCTGGCCGCTCATCTGCTCGCGGATGAGCGGCGCATGCTGGGGATGCTGGACGCCGTCCGGATCGTGGCGATGAACGAGCGCGCACTGGAGGCCTTCGGCGTCGGGCGTGAGGAGAGGCTGCCGTCCAGCCTGCGCTGGCTGTGGCCGCCGGATGCCTACCCGATCGTCGCAGAGGCGATCGCCGGCCGCTATCGCAAGCAGACGATGAAGCCTGTCGAGACCCGCCTGCGGCGCATGGACGGGCAGGAGATCGACGTCAGCTTCACCATCTGGGCGGAGCCGGAGCGCCGTTCCGACCGGCCGGTCCTATGTGCGATCGTCGACATCGGCGAGCGGGTCCGGTCGCAGCAGCGCATGGAGCGGCTGCAGGCGGAATTCGCCCATGCCTCGCGCATTGCCATGCTCGGGGAGCTTGCGGCATCTGTCGCGCACGAGGTCAGCCAGCCCCTCTCCGCAGTGGTCACCAACGCCGACACGCTGATCCGCTCGCTCGCGCGGGAGTCGCCGAACATGGATGCTCTGGATCGCATCTCCCGGCATACGCTGTCCGCGGCGCGGCGGGCGGCCGACATCATCGGGCGTGTTCG